>MIEI01000008.1 GCA_002095305.1 Pantoea brenneri | reverse complement strand
AACGCAGCCGCGCCAGCCGATCGGCCTGCGCCCCCTTGCCCGCCAGCCGGTAGCGGAAACGCTGGCTTTTGGTCTGCGAGCCAATCACGCCTGCATAGCGAAAATCTCCGCGCTTCAGCACCGCCTCGCACAGGTCGAAATCGAGCGGATGATGATGGGTCATTATGATGAAATAGCTGTCCGGTGCAGCCTGCGCCACACAGTCCAGCGGGTCCTCCGGTTGCAGAGTGACCACGCCGGGCGGGACCTGCGTAAACTGATCCGGGCGACTGTCGATCCAGCGAATGTGACAGGGTAACGTTGACAGCAGGTTAACCAGCGCCTGGCCAACATGACCGGCACCGAATAGCAGAATTTCCGGCTGGTTCTGCAACAGCGGCTCAAACAGCAGCGTGGTTTTACCGCCGCAGCACTGTCCCAGCCGCGCGCCGAGACTGTAATCCTCGGTGTGCGGCGCGCTGGCCCCGCTCTGCAACATGGCGCGTGCCTGAGCAATGCACTGAAATTCCAGCTGGCCACCACCGATGGTCAGATAGCTCTGCTGCGGTGTTACCACCATTTTACTGCCGCTGTCGCGTGGCACCGAACCGTGTTCACTGAGCACGGTAATTAATACGCAGCTCTGGCGCTTTTCACGCAGCTGGTGCAGCACGGTTATCCAGTCATGGTAGATCATCACAGGCTCCTGCCAGTTGCAGCACACCATTCAATACCCGCTCTGGCGTGGCGGGCGCATCCAGCTGCGGATGCCGGGCATAACCGCCAACGCTGGCCACCGCATCCTGCAGCGCGCACCAGGCGGCGATGCCCAGCATAAACGGCGGCTCCCCGACGGCTTTCGAGTGAAAGACCGTATCCTGCGGATTTTTACGGTTCTCCACCAGCGTCACCCGCAGATCGGCTGGAACGTCACTGATGGCCGGGATTTTGTAGCTGGCCGGGCCGTCGGTCAGCAATTGCCCTTTTTCGCTCCACACCAGCTCTTCACAGGTCAGCCAGCCAACGCCCTGGACAAATCCGCCCTCAACCTGGCCGATGTCGATTGCCGGATTCAGCGAGGCACCCACGTCGTGCAGAATGTCTGCGCGCAGCAGGCGATACTCACCGGTTAAGGTATCGATCACCACTTCACAGCAGGCCGCGCCGTAGGCGAAGTAGTAAAAAGGCTGGCCGCGCCCCGCCAGCCGGTCGTAATGAATGCCCGGCACGCGGTAGTAACCGTTGGCAGACAGCGGCACCTGGTTTAGCCACGCCAGCTGGGCCACGTCCGCGAAGGTGTAATGTTTTTCACCGGCGCGCACGATGCCGTTGCGAAAACTGACCTCGGAGGCATCGCACTGATGGAGCTGACACAGCATCTGCGTCATGCGATCGCGCAGGATCTCCGCTGCGTTCTGCGCCGCCTTACCGTTCAGATCGGCCCCGCTGGAAGCCGCCGTCGGCGAGGTGTTCGGCACTTTGCCGGTATCAGTGGCGGTGATCTGAATCTTATCAACTTCAATCTGCAGCACTTCGGCAACGATCTGGATGATTTTGGTATTGAGTCCCTGGCCCATCTCGGTGCCGCCGTGGTTGAGTTGCACCGTGCCGTCGGTGTAAATCAGAATCAGTGCGCCCGCCTGGTTGAGAAAGCTGGAGGTAAACGAGATGCCGAATTTAACCGGCGTCAGCGCCAGACCGCGCTTCAGCAGCGGGCTGCGGGCATTAAACGCGCGGATCTCCGCCCGGCGGGCCTGATAATCGCTGCTCTGCTCCAGCTGTTCGGTGATCTCGTCCAGCAGATTGTCTTCAACCTGCTGATGATAATGGGTAATGTTGCGATTCTGCTTGCCGTAATAGTTGCGTTTACGCAGCGCCAGCGGATCAAGGCCGCGTTCACGCGCGATGTGGTCCATGATCTGCTCAATTGCCACCATGCCCTGCGGGCCGCCAAAGCCGCGATAAGCGGTATTTGAGGCAGTATTGGTGCGACAGCGGTAACCGGTAATGCGCGCATCGCCAAGGTAATAGGCGTTATCCGCATGGAACATCGCCCGATCGACGATAGACCCGCTGAGATCCAGTGAATAACCGCAGTTGCCTGCCAGATCGATCTTTACCCCGCACAGCAGCCCATCATCCTCAACGCCGACCTCGTAGCGGACAAAGAACGGATGCCGTTTGCCGGTAATGCGCATGTCGTCACGGCGTGAAAGCCGCATCTTCGCTGCCCGGCCGGTCTGGCGGGCGACGATGGCGCACAGGCAGGCGACGCCCGCAGCCTGGTCTCTTTGCCGCCAAATCCGCCGCCCATACGCCGCATATCAATGGTGACCTGATTCATGCTGATACCCATCACCTCGGCCACCAGTTTCTGTACTTCGGTGGGATTCTGGGTCGAGGAAAAGACCTGTAGCTGCTGATCTTCGCCGGGGATCACCAGCGCGGTCTGGGTTTCCAGATAAAAGTGCTCCTGTCCGCCAATGGGAAAGGAACCGGTGATGCGGTGTGGTGCCCGTGCCAGCGCAGCCTCGACGTCGCCGCGCTGATGAACATGCGGCTCCTGAACAAAACTGTTCTGCGCCAGTGCCTGTTCGACGTCGAGTAACGGCTCCAGCACCTCATATTCAATTACGGCAGCAGCAGCGCCGGCTCGCGCAGCATCCGGTGACCCGGCCGCCACCACAATCACAATCTGACCGAGATACTCCACCTTGTCGTGCGCCAGCAGCGGATCGCCTGGCTCCAGCGGACCGACATCATTGATACCGGGCACATCCTGCCAGGTCAGCACGCTGACCACGCCGGGAATGGCGTAACACGGCCCGACATCAATCCGGGTGATGCGTGCATGGGCGTGCTCACTCAGCCGCGGGCAGAGGTGCAGTAAACCGGGCAGTTCAGGCTTATCGTCGATAAAGCGCGCCTCACCGGAAACGTGCTTTTCCGCGCTTTCGTGTTTGTTGCTGCGGCCAACGCCGCTCTGTATCGCGGCAGCATGCTGCGCCTTGATTACCTGTTCATTTAATTCAGGACGGTTATGAGACATAGCGGGCCACCTCAACACAGGGTAATTCGCCGTTGTAGCGATGGTAATAACGCCGCAGCAGGTTACGCGCGACCTGCAAACGGTAGCTGGCGCTGGCGCGGAAGTCGGACAGCGGCTGGAAATCTTCCGCCAGCGCGGCGGCAGCACGTGACACGGTCACGGCGTTAAACGGTTGATCCAGCAGGGCCTGTTCGCAGTGTGTGGCCCTTTTCGGCGTTGCGGCCATCCCGCCAAACGCGATGCGTACTGCGCGGACATGGCCCTGCTCAATCTCAAGATTAAAGGCGGCGAAGACCGCAGAAATGTCATCATCAAGCCGCTTAGAGACTTTCCACGCGACAAAATCTGGTGACACCGTCACTTTATCGATGCGGATAGCGCGGATAAACTCGCCCGGCTGTAAACAGGTCTGTCGATAGCCGGTGAAAAACCGATCGAGCGGCAGGCTGCGCTGCTGCTCGCCGTGCTGCAACAGCAGGCTGGCATTCAGCGCCAGCAGCATCGGTGACGCATCACCAATCGGCGAGGCATTGGCGATATTGCCGCCCAGCGTGCCCTGCAGGCGGATTTGTAGCGAGGCAAAACGGTGCAGCATCTCACTGACGCCCGGAATACGGTCGGCGAGGAAATCGGTAATCTGCTGCAGCGAGGCGGCGGCACCCAGCAAATAGTGATCGTCAAATTCACTGCATATCCTGAGCGCAGTAACCTGCTCCAGCGCGATCAGCAGCGGTATTCGCTTATGCTGCTGGGTGATCGTCAGGCTCAGATCGGTGCCACCGGCAATCAGCGTGGCCTCTGGATGGGCCAGATAGATTTGCGCCAGCTGGGCCGGAGTTTTGGGCAGATAACAGCGCCGCCCATCCCCGCTCAGCTGCTGCATCTGATTATTCGCCAGCGCTTCCAGCCGCTGCACCACGCTGGCAGCATGGTGATCGAACTGGTCGCTGACCGGCTGTGAACAGAGCTGCTGCGCGGCCGCCATGATCGGCCGGTAGCCGGTGCAGCGACACAGATTGCCCGCCAGCGCACTCTCCGCCTGATGGCGATCCCAGCCGCTGGCCGATTTTTGCAGGCTGAACAGCGACATCACAAAGCCCGGCGTACAAAAACCACATTGTGAACTGTGGCAGTCAACCATCGCCTGCTGCGCCGGATGCAGAGCACGGCCGTGACGCAGATCCTCAACGGTAATCAGCTGCTTACCCTGCAGCGTCGATACCAGCGTCAGACAGCTGTTGACCGTTTCATACTGCATTTCCCCATCGACCGCTTTACCCAGCGTGACGCTACAGGCGCCGCAGTCTCCCGAGGCGCAGCCCTCTTTGGTGCCGGTGCGGTGCTGATGGCCACGCAGATAGTTGAGCACCGTCAGATTAGGATCTAACGCCTCTTCGGTAATCAGTTGGTTATTTAACAGGAACTGGATCATGCGGCTTGCTCTCCCGCGTCGCGCTGCCATACCGGACGGCCGTTTACCCAGGTCTGGGCAATATTGCGGTCATCGCCCAGCGTCATTAAGACAAACAATTTTTCCCAGATATCTTTGCTGTTGCCGATGCGTAAGGTCTGTAAGGCCGAGACGGCCGGATCGAGCACCACAAAATCCGCCTCTTTGCCCGGATTAAAATTGCCGATGGCGTGATCGAGATCCAGCGCCCGCGCGCCGCCCAGCGTGGCGTGGTAAAAGGCTTCGGCGGCGCTCAGCTTATACTGCTGCAGCTGACCCACTTTGTAGGCTTCGCCCAGCGTTTGCAGCATGCTGAAGGTGGTACCGGCCCCGACATCGGTGCCAATGCCGACTTTGACGCCCTGCTGCCAGCTGCGTTTCAGGTTAAACAGTCCGCTGCCGAGAAACAGGTTTGAGGTCGGACAGAAGGCGATAGTCGAATCGGTGTCGTGCAGGCATTGCCATTCGCTGTCGTCGAGATGCACGCAGTGCGCAAACACGCTGCGACGCCCGGTCAGCTGATAGTGGTGGTAAACGTCAAGATAGCCGGCGCGCTCAGGAAACAGCTGTTTCACCCAGGCGACCTCCTGCGGATTTTCGCTCAGGTGAGTATGCAGCCAGGTATCGGGAAACTCCTGACGCAGCTGCTGCACCTTTGCCAGCAGCTGCGGTGACGAGGTTGGCGCGAAACGCGGCGTCAGCGCGTAGCTCAGCCGTCCGCGCTGGTGCCAGCGTTCAATCAGTGCGCGGGTCTGCTGGTAACTCTGTTCCGGCGTTTCGATCAGGTTGTCTGGCGCATTACGATCCATCATTACTTTGCCGGCAATCAGTCGCATATTCAGCGCTTCCGCCGCGCTGAACAGCGCCTCGACCGACTGCGGATGCACGGTGCCAAACACCAGCGCGCTGGTGGTGCCGTTCGACAGCAGCTGATGCAGGAAGAAAGCTGACATACGCGCAGCGTGGTCCGGGCAGTAATATTGCGCCTCGACCGGGAAGGTATAGTGATTCAGCCATTCCAGCAGTTGCTCGCCGAACGCGCCGATCATTTCGGTCTGTGGATAGTGAATGTGGGTATCGATGAAGCCCGGTACGATCAGTTTTCCGCGCAGATCAACCACCGGCTGACCAGCCAGTTCGGCGCTGCACTCCTCCCACGGCGCTAAGCCGATCACCCGTCCGTCGCGAAGCCGTAGCACCCCATCTTCCAGATAGCGCGCCGCAGAGAGCAGCGCGTCGGGCTGGTCTGCCACCGATTTGAAGTCAAAAAAACTGGCGCGTATCGCCGTATCTGTCGCTGATGACATGGCTTTTCCTTTCTGAAAGCACTGCGGCCTTCTTTTAATTATGCAGATGATTGCCTTAATGCCACGTTGCAACTGCCGTGCCAGATCGGTAATGACTATTTTTCTATAATTATCAGCTAATTAAATTAAATTCCGGCTGTTGCGCAACTTTCTGCAGGCAGCATTGCTCCGCAACCGTTTGCCTGCCGTTAGCAATCGGTTGCTTGTGGCGCTGCTTTGAAATTGGATAATTTTTGCCGGCTGAATCCGCAGCTACGCTGCCCCGTTAGCGTGCATCACGCCCCAAAACAGCGCAGCCGCCGGGGCGGTAAAATCCCCTTACAGCCCAATCGCTTTTTCGGCGGGCGCAAGCGGAAATGAAATGCTATGGTGAAGCCATCGATTGTGAAAATGGCATAAGGAACAGTGAGATGATTATTTTTGTCACCGGCGCGACCGCCGGTTTTGGTGAAAGCATCACCCGTCGCTTTATCGCAACCGGCCATAAAGTGATCGCTAGCGGACGCCGGGCCGAGCGCCTGAAAGCGCTGAAAGATGAGCTGGGCGATAACCTGTATACCGTGCAGCTTGATGTGCGTAACCGGGCAGCCATTGAAGAGGCGGTAAATCAGCTGCCGGCGGAGTGGCGCGAAATCGATGTGCTGGTCAATAACGCCGGTCTGGCGCTGGGGATTGAGCCAGCCCACCGCGCCAACGTTGAAGACTGGGAAAATATGATCGACACCAACACCAAGGGTCTGGTCTATATGACCCGCGCCCTGCTGCCGCAGATGGTGGAGCGTAACGTCGGGCACGTGATAAATATCGGGTCGATCGCTGGCAGCTGGCCCTATGCGGGCGGCAACGTCTATGGCGCGACCAAAGCCTTTGTCCGTCAGTTCAGCCTTAATCTGCGAACCGATCTGCACGGCACCGCGCTGCGCGTTACCGACATCGAACCAGGCCTGGTGGGCGGTACCGAGTTCTCTAACGTCCGTTTCAAAGGCGACGATGATAAAGCGGGTCAGGTGTATGAAGGCGCCACCGCACTAACCCCGGACGATGTGACTGAAGCGGTCTACTGGGTCGCCACGCTGCCTAAGCATGTCAACATCAACACGCTTGAGATGATGCCTGTCAGCCAGACAGTGGCCGGTCTGAAGGTGCACAAGCCGTAAGCCTCAGAGCCAGCCTTTCCGGCTGGCTCTAGCCCCGTCCCCAGCCCAGCACGATGATCAACATGCCGCTAAAGGCGACAATCGCCCCGCTCCAGTCCCAGGCGCTGAGCTTCACGCCGTCGACCACCCGCAACCACAGCAGTGCGGTCAGCACATAGACTCCGCCATAAGCGGCATACACCCGTCCGCTGGCGGCAGGATGCAGCGTCAGCAGCCAGACAAACAGCGCCAGGCTGGCAGCTGCCGGCAACAGTAGCCAGACGGAGCCGCCTTTTTTCAGCCACAGCCACGGCAAAAAGCAGCCGATAATTTCCGCCAGCGCGGTGATAAAAAACAGCAAGGCGGTTTTAATCAGCATCCTTTTCTCTCACAAACGTAAACAAACGACTCACCACTGGTGAGCAAAGAAACGGCGATGATATACTAAGCCTACCCGCGGCAACAGCCGTTACCATTGGCGATGTCTGCGTTAACTGAAGGAAAGCGCAATGAAAAAATTGATCCCGGTCCTGCTGGTCAGCCTGCTGTCAGCGGCAGCCTTTAATGCCAGTGCTACCACTAATCGCCTGATTATTGAAGATGGCAGCAGCGCCGCCAGTAACGAAGCAGCGCGTCAGGATAAAGAGCAGTGGAATGACACGCGGATGCTGCGTAATAAGGTGAACAGCCGCGTTGAGAAAGAGTTTGATAAGACCGACCGCGCGTTTGATACCCGCGACAAGTGTGAGCAGAGCCTGAACCTTAATGCTTACTGGGAGCCGAATACCCTGCGTTGTCTGGATCGCCGCTCCGGCCGGCCTGTTACGCCCTGATTTTCAGCTATAGTAATGACGGACGACTAACATAAGGAATACGTGATGAAGCTACAGAGGGTTTTGTTAACGGCGACGTTGTTCGCGCTGCCCGTGCTGGCACAGGCATCCTGTGAATCGGTCAAAACCGAGATCAGCCAGAAAATTATTCAGAACGGTGTGCCCGAATCGGGTTTTAGTCTCGACATCGTCGCTAACGATCAGGTTGATCAGGCCGGCGGTCAGGTGGTGGGACATTGTGAGAACGACACACAAAAGATTGTTTACAAGCGCACGGGGCGTGACGATGACGCCAGCGTGCCAGACAGTGCCGGCAGTTCACAGGACGCGCCCGCACAGTAAATAACAGCAGGGCGACGTCCTGTCGCCCTGCTCACTACTCCGCATGCTCAGGCCGTTGACGCGGCATCATCCATGCCACTCCCAGCGCAAACAGCGCAATCACCAGTGCCACCACAAATACCCAATGCAGTGAAGCGGCAATCGCCTGCACCATCTGCTGTAGCGTCTCCGGCGTCAGCTGACGGCGACTCTCATCGGCCATAATCTGCTGCACCGGGTCCTGCGCCTGCGGCAACCGCCAGTGTAAATTAAGGTTCAGTACGGCGCCCATGATGGCGGTGCCAATCGCTGAGCCGATCATCCGGCTGAACATGATCGAGGCGGTACAGATGCCGCGAATTTCGTAATCCGCCTGATTCTGCACCGAAACCAGAAACGTGGTGCTGGTCATTCCCATTCCGGTCCCGATGACAAAGGCGGTAAAACCAGCCTGATACAGCGAACTGTCGGGCCGCAACAGCAGCAATAAGGCGCTGCCGCTAATCAGCAACAGCGCCCCTGACTGGGCGGTAAAGCGATAAGAGGTGCGCAGCATCAGCCTTCCGCTCAGGGTACTGGCCAGCGGCCAGCCAATCGACATCATTGCCAGGGCGCTGCCCGCCTGCAGCGGCGAGCCGCCACCAATGCCCTGAATCCAGGTCGGCAGGAAAGCGCTGATCCCCATCATGGCGGCCCCGATAATCAGGTTGCCGGCGTTACCGGCAATAATCAGTCGGCTGCGCCAGATAATCAGCGGAAACAGCGGCGCGTCGGCCCGCTGCTCATGACGTTTCAGCATCCAGCCGGCAAACAGCGAAAACAGCAGGAACGGGATTAGCCATAAGCCGAGCTGTTCTGCCTGCAGCAGCGCAACCAGCAATGCGCTGACGCACAGCATCAGCCAGCCACTGCCGGCCAGGTTCAGCGACTGTCGCTGCTGTTCCTGCTGATGAGCCGGCAACCAGCGCGCCAGCATCAGCATGCTGATCAGCCCTATTGGCAGATTGACCCAGAAAATTACCGACCAGCTAAAGTGCTGCACCAGCCAGGCACCGGTCAGCGGACCGACGATGGCCGCAACGCCCCAGACGCTGGAGAGCCAGCCCTGCACGCTGGCGCGCTCGCGCGGTGAGTAGATGTCCGCCACGATAGTCGAGCTGAGCGGCATGATGGCACCTGCCCCCAATCCCTGAAAGGCGCGGAACAGGATCAGCCAGGTCATGCTGTGGGCGAAACCGCACAGCACTGAGCCAATAAGAAAAATCGCGGTGCCGATAAAAAACATCATCTTACGGCCGTACAGATCCGCCAGACGTCCATAGAGCGGCACGCTGACCGCCTGGGTCAGCAGATAGATGGAAAATACCCAGCCAAACTGCGAAAAACCGCCCAGTTCGGCAATGATGGTGGGCATAGCGGTGGCAACGATGGTGACTTCAATTGCCGCCATAAACATCGCCAGCATACAGGCAATTAAAATCCAGTGTCGGTGTCCGGTCTGGAGTTGTGCGCTTTCAGTCATAGGGTTCCTTTTTTAGCTGCAAGCGTAGCTGAAAATCCGCCAGTGCAGTTTCCCGTCAGTGCGCATCATTGGTCGCTTCTGTGACGTTGTCACCCAAAGTCGATGAAAATTTTTCATTGATGCATCAGCCCAATCACCACGCGGCTTTAACACTATTTTAACCAGTTTTTAATCCCCTGATTTAAGGCTAAAAAGCTAGCGCGCTTCGCTTCAGGCTGCTATAGCAATAAGGCTTCTTTCTCAGTATTCACTGAAAAAGCGTAGATAAACAGTCATTTTATCTACATTTTATCGCAGTTTCGGTATTGGGAGCCGTGGCCGTTTTTGCTGCTTCTGTCGGGCTGTTATTGGTTGTTATAACAATTGAGATCGTTATCAGGGAGACTCCCTTATGCAAAATGCTTCACTGGTCCGCCGTGCCGGTCTGGCACTGCTGGCGGTGGCTGCGGTGATCGGCGCGCTAATCTGGGGCCTCGGCTGGGACCAGCTAGTCGCCAGAAAGGTCGATCTGCTCTATCTCGGACAACAACATCTGTTTTTAGTCTTCTGGTCGATGCTGTTCGCCCTGCTGGTCGGTATTCCCAGCGGCATCATCCTCAGCCGCCCTTTTGCCCGTCGCTGGGCTGAATATGTGATGCAGATTTTTAACGTCGGCAATACCCTGCCACCGCTGGCGGTGCTGGCATTAGCGATGGTGATTATCGGCATCGGCGACCGTCCGGCGCTGATCGCGCTGTTTCTCGCTTCTCTGCTGCCTATCGTGCGTAACACCTTCTCCGGTCTGAGCGCAGTGCCCGCCTCGCTGATCGAAGCCGCCAACGGCATCGGCATGACCAAAATGCAGCGTCTGCGCCAGGTCGAAATTCCAAATGCACTGCCGGTTATCCTGACCGGCGTGCGCATCGCCACTGCCATCAATGTTGGCACCGCGCCGCTGGCGTTTCTGATTGGTGCCAGCAGCTTCGGCGAGCTGATCTTTCCCGGTATCTACCTCAATGACTTCCCGACGCTGATTCTCGGCGCGGTGGCAACGGCACTGGTGGCACTGGTGCTGGATATGCTGCTGGCCGCACTGGGCCGCTTTCTCAGTCCGCACGCTGCGGCATAACGATAAGGAACTTTGCGATGCTAACGCGCTGGATTAAACAGAGTGCACTTGCCGTGATGGCGACGCTGGCCCTGAGCCAGACTGCACAGGCCGCCGCCCCGCTGGTGATGGCGACCAAGAGCTTTACCGAGCAGCATATCCTGTCGGCAATGACGGTGATGTGGTTAGAGAAAAAGGGCTTTGAGGTGATCCCGAAGCGCAATATCGCCACCACCATCGGCCGTAATGCGCTGCTGAACAAGCAGATCGACATGACCTGGGAATATACCGGTACGTCGTTGATCATCTTTAACCATATCAGCCAGCCGATGTCTTCTGAGCAGGCGTATGAAACGGTGAAGAAACTTGATGCGAAGCTGGGGCTGGTATGGCTGAACCCGGCTCCGATGAACAATACCTACGCCTTTGCCATGACCCGGCAGCGGGCGGAAAAAGAGGGGATCACCACCCTGTCGCAGCTGGTGACGAAGCTGGAGCAGGTGCGTAAACAGGACCCGGAACACAACTGGCGACTGGGGCTGGATCTGGAATTCTCCGGCCGCTCAGACGGCATGAAGCCGTTGCAGAAGACCTACAACATGGCGCTGGATCGACCGCAGATCCGTCAGATGGACCCCGGACTGGTCTATAACGCTATTCGTGATGGCTTCGTCGATGCCGGTCTGATCTATACCACCGACGGTCGGGTGAAAGGCTTCGACCTGAAAGTGCTGGAGGATGATAAGCACTTCTTCCCGAGCTATAACGTCACGCCGGTGGTGCGCAAAGATGTGCTGGAGAGGCATCCGGGACTGGAAGCGGCGCTGAATGAGCTTTCACCGCTGATTACCGATGAGTCGATCACCGAAATGAATAAGCGGGTCGATATCGATCACCAGTCACCGGAACAGGTGGCGCGTGATTTCCTTAAATCCAAAAACATGCTGTAAGGAGGCACTGTGGATACCCTTCACTACATCATGGATAACTGGAACAGCCTGCTGACGCTTAGCTGGCAGCACACCTGGCTGGTGCTGGTCGCGGTTGGGCTGGCGATTGTGATTGGCGTGCCGCTTGGCATTCTGATTGTCCGGGTCCGCTGGCTGGCGACGCCGATCCTCGGTATCGCCACCGTGGTGCTGACCATTCCGACCATCGCGCTGTTTGGCCTGATGATCCCGCTGTTTTCAATCATCGGTCAGGGCATTGGCGCCCTGCCGGCGATTACCGCGGTGTTTCTCTACTCGCTGCTGCCGATTGTGCGTAATACCCATACCGCGCTGGAGAACCTGCCCGACGGCCTGCGCGAAGCCGGTCGCGGCATCGGCATGACCTTCTGGCAGCGATTACGCTGGGTGGAAATTCCGATGGCCCTGCCGGTGATTTTCGGCGGTATCCGCACCGCGGTAGTGATGAACGTCGGCGTCATGGCGATTGCCGCGGTGATTGGTGCCGGTGGCTTGGGTCAGCTGTTGCTCGACGGCATCAGCGGCAGTGATATTCGTATGTTGATAGCCGGGGCGTTAATGATTTGCCTGCTGGCGATTGTTCTTGACTGGCTGCTGCACCGTTTGCAGCAGGCGCTGACTCCTAAGGGAATTCGATAATGATTACACTGGAAAACCTGACGAAAACCTTTACCCAGAAAAACGGCACCACCATGAAAGCGGTGGATAACGTTAGCCTGGAAGTGCCAGCCGGTGAGATGTGCGTGCTGCTGGGGCCATCGGGCTGCGGCAAAACCACGACCCTGAAGATGATTAACCGCCTGATCCCCGCCACCAGCGGCCGCATCCTGATCAATGGTGAAGATACCAGCACTCAGGACACCACCACGCTGCGCCGTAACATCGGCTATGTGATCCAGCAGATTGGCCTGTTTCCCAACATGACCATCGAAGAGAACATTACCGTGGTGCCGCGCATGCTGGGCTGGGACAAGAAACGCTGCCGGGAGCGCGCCACCGAGTTGATGAGCATGGTGGCGCTCGACCCGAGCAAGTTCCTGCATCGCTACCCGCGTGAAATGTCGGGTGGCCAGCAGCAGCGTATCGGGGTGATCCGCGCGCTGGCGGCTGATCCTCCGGTGCTGCTGATGGATGAGCCTTTTGGTGCGGTCGACCCGATCAACCGTGAAGTCATCCAGAACGAATTTCTTGATATGCAGCGTCAGCTGAAGAAAACCGTGATGCTGGTGAGTCATGACATCGATGAAGCACTGAAGCTCGGTGACCGAATCGCGGTGTTTGGTCAGGGTAAAATTGTGCAGTGCGCCAGCCCGGACGAGCTGCTGGCAACGCCAGCCAACGACTTTGTCGGATCGTTTGTCGGTCAGGACCGGACGCTGAAACGCCTGCTGCTGGTGCAGGCGGGTGACGTCACCGATCAGCAGCCCACCATCACCGTACAGCGATCAACCTCACTGGAAGAAGCCTTCGGCACCATGGATGACAATGATATGCGCTCAATTACCGTGGTGGATGAAGATGGCAAGCCGCTCGGCTTTGTGAAACGGCGTGAGGCGCGTAACGCCAGCGGCCGCTGTGAAGAGCGCCTGCACACCTTTAAGGTGACCGGCAAAGCGGAAGAGAACCTGCGCGTCGTGCTGTCAAAACTGTATGAGCACAACACCGTCTGGATGCCGATTGTCGATGAAGAGGGTCGCTACAGCGGTGAGATCTCACAGGATTACATCGCCGATTACCTCAGCTCAGGCCGCACCCGCCGCCGCCTGAACCCGTAATCGCTCTCACCGCTAAGTGAAAAAGGGCCGTAATGGCCCTTTTTTTATGCCTGCTCTTCGCTGCCGCTCAGCGCTTTGGCCGGTACGACAGAGACGGCGCGCGCTTCCTCAGGCAATACCATATTCAGCAGAATGGCCAGCAAACCGCCGGTAGTGACCGCATGACCAAACAGGGTGTTGATCAGCGGTGGTAACTGTTTCAGCACTTCCGGCACCGCTTCAACGCCCAGGCCGACGCCGAAAGAAACCGCGACGATCAGCATCTCACGGCGTCCTAAAGGCGTTTGCGTCATCACCCGGATGCCGGCGGCAACTACGCTGCCGAACATCACGATGGTGGCCCCGCCCAGCACCGGCGGCGGAATTTGCTGTAACAGAGAGCCGACCGCCGGGAACAGACCAAGCAGCACCAGCATCAACCCCAGCACCATTCCGACATAGCGGCTGGCCACGCCGGTCATCTGGATCACCCCATTGTTTTGCGCAAAGGTGGTGTTCGGGAATGCCGAGAAAATGGCTGCCAGCAGACAGCTGACGCCGTCAGCCATAATGCCGCCCTGCAGACGCTGCTGGAACGCGGTGCCGCCGATCGGCTGTTGTGATATCAGGCAATTGGCGGTGAGATCGCCCACCGCTTCAATCACCGCGATCACCGACACCAGCGCAATTGGCAAGAAAATGGTCCAGTCAAAGGCAAAGCCGAACTTAAACAGCGCAGGCAGCACCAGCGCCGCGCTGTGGTCCGGCGCTTTCAGTTGCAGATGGCCGGTTAACGCTGCCGCGATGCAGCCCACTACAATTCCGGCCACGACCGCCACCAGTCTGGTCCAGCGGTTACGCGCACGATTGAGCGCCACGATTACCAGCAGCGTCAGCGCGCCCAGCGCCAGATTGCCGGGAGCACCAAAATCACGGGCGTTGTGACCGCCAGCCCAGTCGGTGATGCTGACTTTGATCAGGCTGATACCAATCAGGGTAATGACCGTGCCGGTCACTACCGGGGTCAGCACTTTGCGTAACGGACCGACGCAGCGGCTAATCAGAATTGGGATCAGCGCTGCCACCAGATTGCAGCCGAACAGCATCGCCATGATCTCTTCTGGCGATCCGCCGCGCGCCTTCACCATCAGACCGCCTGACAGCAGCACCCCCAGAAAGGCGAAGCTGGTTCCCTGCAGGCAGATCATCCCGCTCCGACGCCGAAAAAGCGCCGGGCCTGTAAAAACGTGCCAAGGCCCGAGACCAACAGTGACATGCTGATCAGGTAGGGAATATAGGCCTGTAGCCCCAATACCGAACCGATAATCAGCGGCGGAGTGATGATGCCAACCACGCTGGCAAGCAGATGCTGCAGGGCGGCGAAAAACGCCGGGACGGGACCAATACGGGCATCCAGCCCATATAACAAACCTTGCTCGTGTGATTGCGACATGACGGTGCTCCGGCAACAGTGATTAGCCGGATTAATGCATTTTTTGCGCCATTACCTCAGCCTCATCTCGCCTCTCAGGCCAGGTGACTGAAAAATCGGGATAAAATTTCCTGATGTGGCCGGTGGCGAACCTGCAACTTTACGTTCACCACCGGGGAAGATGACTTGTTTTGTTTCATGATCAGGCGATCTTTGCACTC
Organism: Pantoea brenneri; assembly: GCA_002095305.1. Taxonomy (GTDB): domain Bacteria; phylum Pseudomonadota; class Gammaproteobacteria; order Enterobacterales; family Enterobacteriaceae; genus Pantoea; species Pantoea brenneri. Next base: position 79,674 of record MIEI01000008.1, on the reverse strand, counting down.
ACATGATGCAGGCTGGGCCGATCCAGCAGTGAGATATCGATGTAGGCGGTCAGATCGCGTTGTTCGGCACGCGGCAGGTAGGGCAGTTCACCCAGCAGCGGTGCCGGGATTTTTTCACGCAGCACTTCGATGATATCGCTGTATTGCGCCAGACCCGGATTGATGCGGTTGGCAACCCATCCAACCAGCGGTAATCCATCCTGTCGGATAGCTTCAGCCGTGAGCAACGCATGGCTGATACAGCCAGACTGAATCCCCACCACCAGCACTACCGGTAACTGCTGCTCAATCACCCAGCCAGAGAGTGGACGCGCATCATTCATCAGGCTGCGCCAGCCGCCAGTGCCCTCCACTACCACCCGATCTGCCTGCTCCGTCAGGCTATTCAGCCCCTGCGTCAGTAATTCGTAGTGGATCGCCTGACCGCTATGGGTAGCGATCTCCTGTTCCTCAAACAGCAGTGGATTGATGGCCTGATACGGCAGCGCAACAGAAGAGGCACTTTGCAGCACCTGCGCATCTTTATTGCGCAGGCCGTCAGCGGTTTTTACTGCGCAGCGCGCCACGGGTTTGTATCCGACTGCGCTGAGGTTTGCTTTGATAAAACTTTGTAACAGCGCACGCGATACCACGGTTTTACCGACTGCGGTGTCGGTGCCGGTAACAAATAGTCTCTTCACTCTACTTCTCCTCTCAAACCGGTTACGGCTAATCGGCGATTAACCCTACTAATAATCCGCATTTTAAGGAATGGAAGATGAGAACAGATTGCGTTAGCGCAAGATTAGTCAGGCTTAACCTTGCAATAGCTTCACTAACAGGTAACCGCTATAGAGTGCATCTTTGATCAGCGCCGCGCCGCCCAGCGTTCCCGGCTCGCTAAACGCAGTGGGTGCCAGCTGAATACTGGCACTGTAAGCGGGCAGCGACTGTTGCAGAATGGTGTTGCTGACCGCCGGAAACAGCACGTCTGCCGCGGCATTGAGCGGTGAACCGATAAGAATATGTTGCGGATTAAAGATATTCACCATCATCGCCAGGATGCGGCCCACATGATGACCAACGCTGGCAATGGTGTCGCGCGCCAGTCGATCGCCGGACTGCGCCGCCGCACAGAGTGATGCCAGCGTCAGCGGCTGATTGTGCAGCAGGCTGTCAGGCTGGGTCGCAGACGCTGAGCGGCCAGCGCCAGCAGACTGCCGATGCTGGCCACCGTCTCGAGGCAGCCGTGGTTGCCGCAATAGCACTGCTGGCCGTAGGGATCGATCTGGGTATGGCCGATTTCCACCAGCGCCCGGCCGCGTTTATGCAGCAGTTGCCCGCCGCTGATCACGCCAGCCCCGACCGTTTCATCAATCACAATCTGAATCACATCTTCTGCGCCGCGTGAGGCACCAAACAGCGATTCTGCCAGCGTCCAGGCGGAAATATCATGCTGAACAAATACCGGTACCCCGGTGCGGGCCGCCAGCGCATCGCCGAGCGGCATGTCGCGTACCTGATATCCGGGCAAACGGTGCACCACGCCAGAAGCGGCATTAATCAATCCTGGCAGGGTCACGGCGATGGCGGTCAGGCGTTCCAGCTGCTGCTGGTGACGAATAAAGAAGGCGTCAACCTGGTCGATTAGCGCGGTCAGCAGCGGCTGAGCCGATTCATCCGGCAGCGGCAGGCTATCCTCCACCAGTTCCCGGCTGCTAAGGTCGCGCAGGGTAAAGGTCATGGCGCCACGGTGCAGGCGAATCGCCAGATAGTGCCAGGCGTCAGTGTCGAGGATCAGCCCAATCGCCGGACGGCCGCGGCTGCCTGGCTCCTGAAACTCCGTCTCCTGCACCAGATGGGCATCCAGCATTTCACGCACGATTTTAGTGATGCTGGCTGGCGCGAGCTGGGCGCGTCGGGAAAGTTCGATACGCGAAATAGGACCGAATTGATCAATTAATCGATAAACGACGCCTGCATTGGTTTGCTTAATTTGGTCAATATGGCCAGGTTGACTGTCCAGATTCACAACCCTGCTCCCGGTTATTTTCGCGCTTCTAAATAAACATGCGTCATGGTGAGGCAGATCAGGCGGCAGCGTCAAATATTTGATTAGAAATGTGATTTATCGCACACATTGTCGTCGGGACCGGCCAGAGTTACGCCTTTTTTTGCTGCAGTAACGTCATCATGTGGCGCATCTGCTCATTTATTTCGCGCTCTGCGGACCAGACTAACCACAGTTCAGAAATAGCATCACTTTCTGCCAGCGGCAGCCAGATGACATCAGCCAGTTGCGCCCGGCGAAATGAGGCGGGCAAAATTGACACGCCCAGCCCGGTCGCTACCAGACCGAGAATGGTCATCGCCTCACCCACTTCCTGGGTGATGTAGGGCTTAATCTGGTAGCGGTGAAGCAGCGCCAGGATGTCGCTGTAGAGTGCGGTCCCGACCTGCGGATCGAAAAACACAAACGGCTCATCCGCCAGCGCACTGACCGAAATCCTGTCTGCCGTGGCCAGCGGATGCGCCCAGTGCACCACCGCATACAGCGGTTCACTCAACAGCAGCTGGTGGCGCAAATCTGCCGGCAGCGGCGTGTTGCGCATCACGCCGAGATCGAGCCGCCCGTCATGCAGCGGGGCCAGCTGCTGGCGGGTGTTGATCTCCTGCATCTGAATATGCACCTGCGGCCAGCGCTGGCGAAACTGGTACAGCGCATCGGACACCACCGCGGTAAACGGCGCTGAGGAGGTAAAGCCGATACGCAGCTCTCCCTCTTCGCCACGATGCAGCCGCGCCGCCCGGTCAGCCGCCTGTTCCACCTGCAACAGAATGGCGCGCGCATCCTGCAGTAACTGCTGACCGGCGGCCGTGAGCTGCACGCTGCGTTGGTACGATTAAACAGCCGGGCACCGGTTTCAGTCTCAAGCTGAATAATCTGTTGACTGAGCGGCGGCTGAGAAATATTCAGCCGCAGCGCCGCCCGGCCAAAATGCAATTCTTCGGCGACCGCAATGAAATAGCGCAGATGGCGCAGCTCGATATTCATATCTTTAACGTCTTATTTGAGATTATTAATATATTAGACATCATAATCAGCCTTTTCTAAGCTGACGACAGGTTTTTTATCACTAAGGAAAGATTGTGGGTCGCACTACTCAGGCAGGAACCGTTGCGGATGACGCAGGATGCAGATCGCCAGAATCGCTGGCTGCATCGGGCTGGATTACCCGCGGAACGCCGCAGTTTATGCGCGTCACGCTGGCCCTGTTTTCAGCCGGTCTCGCCACCTTTGCCCTGCTCTACTGTGTCCAGCCAATATTGCCGGTGCTGTCGCAGCAGTTTGGCGTGTCGCCCGCGACCAGCAGCCTGTCACTCTCCATCTCCACCGGACTGATGGCGCTGGGCCTGCTGGTGACCGGCCCGCTGTCTGATGCGGTCGGACGCAAGTCTGTAATGGTCACCGCGCTGATGCTGGCCGCCCTCTGTACCCTGATCTCCGCCACCATGACCAGCTGGCACGGCATTCTGATCATGCGCGCATTGATGGGCCTGGCGCTGAGCGGGGTCGCCGCAGTCGGCATGACCTATCTGAGTGAAGAGATGGACCCGCGGGTGGTGGCGTTCTCAATGGGGCTGTACATCAGCGGTAATTCCATCGGCGGCATGAGTGGCCGCCTGCTGAGCGGGGTGCTGACCGACTTTTTCTCATGGCGGGTGGCGATTGCGGTTATCGGCTGCTTTTCCCTGGCTTCAGCGGTGATGTTCTGGAAAATCCTGCCGGCGTCGCGCCATTTCCGCGCCACCTCTCTGCGCCCCCGTAACCTGCTGATTAATTTTCGTCTGCACTGGCGCGATGAAGGGCTGCCGTGGCTGTTTGCAGAAGGCTTTCTGCTGATGGGAGCCTTTGTCACGTTGTTTAACTACATCGGCTACCGTTTACTGGATGCGCCCTGGCATCTCAGCCAGGCAGTGGTGGGTCTGCTGTCGGTGGTCTACCTCACCGGCTCATGGAGTTCGCCGAAAGCGGGTGCGTTAACCAGCCGGCTGGGACGGGGGCCGGTGATGCTCGGCGCTACCGCGATTATGCTGGCTGGCCTGTTGTTCACTGCCTTTAATTCGCTGTGGCTGATTTTGCCCGGCATGATGCTGTTCACCGCCGGTTTTTTTGCCGCCCATGCGGTTGCCAGCAGTTGGATTGGCCCACGAGCCCGCCGTGCACGCGGTCAGGCTTCTTCACTCTATCTGTTCAGCTATTACGTCGGGTCCAGCGTGGCCGGGACGCTGGGCGGGGTGTTCTGGCATAACTATGGCTGGATGGGTATCACGCTGTTTATCAGCGCCCTGCTACTGCTGGCTCTGCTGGTGGCCTGGCGGTTGCAGTGTAAAAAGCTTTGATCCCCTGTTCCCTCTGAATTGCTGGCCCGGCCACTGCGCCGGGCGATTTTATCTGCGCTGTTGAGACAACTTTCAGGTCCAGCCGGAACATAATGCGCTTTTCCCGCTATAATCGGTCTGATTGTGACATTTGCTTACTTCTGTCGCTTAACACAGCAAAAAGGACCGCCTGTGGCTCTCTACTATTACGTGAACAAACAATCAGGTTACAACCATAACCATGTGGTGCATGCTGCGGGCTGCCCCTTCCTGGCCGCGCCGGCTGACCGGCTGTTTCTCGGCAGTTTTTACCACGTCAATGCGGCTATCCTGCAGGCCAAAAAGTATTATTCTGGCGCGATGGGCTGTGAAACCTGCTGTCCATCCCCTCGCCATTCCGATGCTGATCCACAGCCTGGTGTGGCCCTGAAACATACCCTGACCTCACGTTAGCCTGACCGCGATTGAGCAAGGCTCGCGCTGCGCTAATTTGTTAAGATTTTCCGCCATTTTCCGTTATGTTAGAACTCCTGATTCTCTTTAACGGGTTTTACCATGCGGGAAAAGTTTGCGGGCTCTCAGATCGCCCTTCACTGGCTGACCTTTTTACTGGTGGCGACGGCCTACGCCACCATTGAACTGCGCGGTTTTGCTCAGCGCGGTTCATGGCAGGGTTATGCGATGATCATCACCCATTTCAGCGCGGGCGCGTCGGTGCTGGTGTTGATGATTGCTCGTCTGGTGCTGCGTACCCGGCATCGTTCTCCGCCGATTGTTCCTGCCGCCCGACGCTGGCAGACCGGGCTGGCACATCTGACTCACACCCTTATCTATGCGCTGTTTATTACCCTGCCGATACTCGGTCTGACATCACGCTATCTGAAAGGCCGTGAATGGTGGCTGTTTGGCATCAGCATGCCGGTGGCGGCGGAACCCAATTTTGATCTGGCGGATATGCTGATTGACTGGCATGAGACGCTGGCTCCGCTTGGATACTGGTTAATCGGACTGCACGCGGCGGCGGCGCTGTTTCATCATTATCTGCTGAAAGACAACACCCTGATGCGCATGATGCCGGCACGGCGACACGGTCAATAACCTCAGGCTATCGCCCTGCCACAGGCCGATAAAAAATATTCAGGATTAAAAACGGTTTATAAGGTTCCTCTTCCCGGTTTATTCACTACAATAGTCAGTAATTTGTGACGCAGGTCACTTTCGCTGGATGTTTCTGCCACATCCGAATTCGCTGTTCTGACTGATTTGACTCCTCATGCAATCAACGACTGTTTCACGTAAAACTGCCTGGCTTCGCGTGGTGTTGCTGGCTATTGCCGCTTTTGTTTTCAACACCACCGAATTTGTGCCGGTTGGCCTGCTATCGGATATCGCAGCTGATTTCTCGATGCAGACCGCTGATGTCGGCATTATGCTCACCATCTATGCCTGGGTGGTGGCGCTGCTCTCGCTGCCGCTGATGCTGCTGACCCGCAATATTGAGCGACGAATGCTGCTCGGCGTGCTGTTCCTGATTTTTATCATCAGCCATGTGCTGTCAACCGTGGCGTGGGACTTCCGTTCGCTGATCGTCTCGCGTATCGGTATCGCGCTGTCGCACGCGGTGTTCTGGTCGATCACCGCATCGCTGGCGATCCGCGTCGCCCCGGCGGGCAAGAAAACCCAGGCGCTGAGCATGCTGGCAACCGGTACGGCGCTTGCGATGGTGCTGGGCGTGCCAATTGGCCGCGTGGTGGGTCAGTATCTCGGCTGGCGTACCACCTTTGGTGCCATTGGCCTCTCGGCGCTGGTGCTGATGATTATGCTGGTGCGGATCCTGCCGCGTCTGCCGAGTGAACATACCGGTTCACTGAGCAGCGTGCCGATGCTGTTCCGTCGTCCGGCGTTAGTCAGTATGTATCTGTTGGTGACGCTGGTGGTGACCGCGCACTACACCGCTTATAGCTATATCGAACCCTTTATGCAGGCGGTGGCCCACTCGGGTGAGAACTTCACCACCCTATTGCTGCTGCTGTTCGGATCGGCCGGCATTATCGGCAGCGTACTGTTCAGTTCGCTGGGTAATAAATTCCCCTCTGGTCTGCTGATCGCCGCCATCGCGCTGATTACACTTTGCATGGGACTGCTGATTTTTGCTGCGGTTCGTCCTGCTGCAATCTCCACCCTGTGTGTGATCTGGGGAATGGCGATGATGATGATTGGCCTGGGCATGCAGGTACGGGTGCTATCACTGGCGCCTGATGCCACAGACGTTGCGATGTCGCTGATGTCGGGTATTTATAATATCGGCATTGGCGCAGGTGCGCTGTTGGGTAATCAGGTCAGTCTGCATCTGCAGATGGCGGATGTGGGCAATGTCGGTGGGATGATCGGTCTGGTCGCGCTGTTGTGGTGTGTCTATATCTTCCGCCGCTACCCGCAATTACGCAGTAACGGCTAGAAAAAAGGCTTCAGATAAGTGGTTATCTGAAGCCTGTTTCATCTTATTTATAAATGACTGCGGTTTACTTATAAATGACTGCGGTGCCATGCAGGTTGTTGTTGCCAGAGGTCGAAGTGATGCGGAAAGACTTTGCACCGACATCGCTGGCCCGGTCTGACAGTTGCTGTTCCAGCGAGGTCAGGTTGGTGCTACCTGTCGCGCTGATCACGCCAATTTTTTGCTGATCGAGCGGCGATTGAGTGACCTGCTGAGCCGCCACGCTGGCAAAGGAGAGGCTGCCGAGTAGCGCAGCCACCACCATCATACTGATACTTTTCATAACGAACCCCTTCTCAACAGTTAATTACTGATAAATCACGGCGGTGCCGTGCAATTTGTTCTGACCACTGGTTGAGGTGATACGGAATGATTTGGCACCCGCTTCATCCGCTTTGGCATTTAGCTGCGCTTCAAGGGAATTGAGGTTGCTGCCGCCCTGGACAGAAATGGTGCCAACCGGCTGCTGGTTGATTGGGTCGCTGCTGACCTGATCAGCGGCGAATGCGCCAAATGTCAGGGTAGAAAGTGCCAGTGCGGCCAGACTCAGTTTGATGCTTTTCATAGGTTGCTCTCTCAATATTCGGTAGTGGAAAAATGTGTGTCGTTATTTAATTAACGATCATTAACTAAATGATAGGCCCGATTATGGTCAGCCGTCAATATTTATTTAATGAGCGTTATTTTATTCGCGAAGTGGCGTGATTATGGGCTTCAGCCCCCTTTTTCACTTAACCTTAGGGGCGATATCCGCGCGCCGTCGCACAAAATGGCAACCGCCTTCAGCGCAGAATGCGCCAGCCCTTGCACAATTTATTAATGATCGGTAATTTAATAGGGTGTTTCACAACCCGTGAGGATATATGAGCCAGGTTCAGGATTGCGATGTGAAGAAGTGCCGCGGTCGGCCAAAAGTTTTCGACCGTGAAGCTGCGCTCGATAAAGCGCTTACCCTGTTCTGGACCCACGGTTATGAGGGGACCTCGCTGGCCGATCTGGTAGCGGCAACCGGGGCGAAAGCGCCCACGCTCTACGCCGAGTTTGTCAATAAAGAGGGGTTGTTCCGGGCCGCGATGGAGCGCTACGTGGAGAAATTCAGTGCCTGGCGTGACGCGGCGCTCGGCAATGATGCGTTGCCGGTCGATCAGGCGATCGAGGGTTATTTCCGTGCAACCGCCGCCTGCTTTACCGATCGCGATTCGCCCGGCGGCTGTTTCTTTATCTGCACCTCCACCACCCTGTCAGCGGCTTCTGCCGAGATCGCCAGCATGTTGCAGCAGCAGCATCAGTCGCAGGAGAGTACGCTTAGCGACTTTCTGCTGACCCGCCAGCAGCGTGGTGAACTGAGCGAATCAGTGAATATCGCGGCGCTCGCGCGCTATCTGGGCTGTATGCTGCAAGGCATGTCGGTGCGGGCGCGTGAAGGGGTGCAGCGGGACGATCTCGACAGCATCATTGATACGCTGATGGCGATGTGGCCGACGCTGACCGGACTCTGTCAGCATAAAGCGTAAATAAAATCAGGGCGGCGATTGCCGCCCTTGTTGCTTTTCAGGCCGTCCTCATTCGAGGAAGAAAACCGGCTTTAACGGCTGACTGACCGGACTGTTGTCCTGATTTGACGGCATCAGGTCTTTCATTGATGCCCACCAGCGCTGACATACTTCGGTGCGGGCAACCGCCTCCCAGCGCGCTTCCGACTCAATCTCAACGCTGGCAAACAGCAGATTACGCTCCGCATCCAGCCAGATAGCATAGTTGTGCGCCCCGTGCGCCTTCAGCGTTTCTGCCAGCTCCGGCCAGATCGGCGAGTGGCGTCGCTGATATTCGGCGTGGCAATCCGCATTCACCTGCATCACAAAGGCTCTACGAAGCATTGGCAGGCCCCACATCCAGCGCAGCCTGCCACGGATTGACCCCGAAGCGTTCACCCAGCGCCACCAGTTGTTCGGTAGTGATACTCTGGCGGATGCCACCCATCGACAGCACCTTGACGATCACTTCAGAGGATTTTTCGGCGGTATCGATCAGGCCAAAGGTTTCATCCAGGGTCGGCCCGCTGCCAAAGATGCCGTGGAACGGCCACATTACCAGGCTATGCGACTGCATCTGCTCCGCCGTGGCGGCCCCGATACCGTCAGTGCCGGGCACCATCCACGGCAGAATGCCGACGCCATCCGGGAATACCACCAGACATTCCGTGCTGCCTTCCCACAGCAAGCGGGTAAAGCGCGCCGAATCCAGTTCAACCACATAACTTAACGCCATAAAATGGGTGGCGTGGCAATGCATGATCACCCGATCAGCGCCGTTGCTGACCGCTTTACGCACGCCGTGCGACTGGAAGTGTGAGGCGAGTTCAGAGGTTGGCAGGCCGCCATTCGACAGCCCCCAGTGAATTTTGAATGAGAGTCCTTTGTCATCGACCTGCAGCAGTGCCAGGCAATCGGCGGGATCGAGTTGCACGTTGCGGAAGAACTTGCCCGATCCGGTCACCAGGAACCAGCAGTTTGCCAGCGCAGGCGCCGGCTGTGTCAGTTCAATGCAGCGCGGCTCCGGATAGAAATCGGCCGCAAAAGGTTTCACCTCCTCCTCCAGCAGACGCAGACTGACGTTCCCACCGTTACGCTCATCCCAGCCCTTCAGCCACATATCACTGGTGGCTTTGACCATTCCCTTAACAAACCAGGAAGAAAGAATGCTTTGCATAGTGAAATCCTTAACGTTGGCTCAAGATGTGTTGTTCGTAGTGACGGACATCGCTCAGCCAGCTGGCATCGGCTGGCACGTCGTGGCGCAGGCACCACGCTTCCCAGATCGCCTGCCACGGCAGTGATTTCTGCTCTTCCAGCAGCGCCAGTCGGGCGGTGTAATCGCCTGCCGCTTCGACCTGGCGCAGGCGATCGGTCGGTTCCAGCAGGGCGCGCAGCAGCGCTTTTTTGGCGTTGCGGGTGCCGATGACCCAGGCTGCAATGCGGTTGATCGAGGCATCAAAGAAGTCGAGCCCGATGTGCACTTTGTCAAACAGCTGATGGCGAACAATCTCACTGGCGATCGCCTGGGTCTCATCATCGAGCAGCACCACGTGATCGCTGTCCCAGCGCACCGGCCGGCTGACGTGCAGCAACAGACGCGGCACGTAGAGCATGGCGGCGGAGATTTTATCGGAGATGACTTCAGTCGGATGGAAGTGACCGGCATCCAGCGTCAGCGCGGTCTGACGGCTGGCCGCGTAACCGAGGAAAAACTCGTTGGAGCCCACGGTGTAGCTTTCAGCGCCGATACCAAACAGCTTGCTCTCCACCGCATCGATGTGATGTTGCGGATTCAGTTTATCGGCGATGATTTCATCCAGCGCGCTCATCAGTCGCTGGCGCGGTGCCAGCCGATCGATGGTGATATCTTTCATGCCGTCGGGCACCCAGATATTCATCACCGACGGGGTGCCCAGCTGCTCACCAAACGAGGCGGAAATCCGGCGGCTGGCTTTACAGTGATCGATCCAGAACTGACGAATGGTTTTATCAGCATGTGACAGGGTGAAACCGTCGGCACTCAGCGGATGTGAAAAGCAGCTGGGATTGAAGTCGAGTCCCAGCTTATGCTCTTTGGCCCAGCTGACCCAGTTGGCAAAGTGTTCCGGCTCAATCTCATCACGCGCCACCGGTTTGTCACTTTCCAGATAGATGGCGTGCAGATTGAGACGTTTCGCGCCGGGGATCAGCGACATCGCTTTGTCGATATCGTTACGCAGTTCACCGGCATTACGGGCGCGTCCCGGATAGTTGCCGGTCGCCTGAATACCGCCGGTTAATGCGCCCTGCGGGTTTTCGAAGCCCCGCACATCATCCCCCTGCCAGCAGTGCATTGAGACCGGAATCGCATCCAGCTGACGGATGGCCTGTTCAACATCCACCCCAATGTCGGCGTAGCGTTGTTTAGCCAGTTCAAAAGCCTGTTCAATCTGCTTAGTCATAAGCGAGTTCCTTAGCGGGTTGGCTCAGCGCCGTGAAACGTGCCTGACTGGCACCAAAGGCGCTGTTTGTTTGCGGTTCAAAGGTTTTGAGCGGAAAATTGTTGACCACGCAGCAGCGGAAATCGGCCACATCGGTCAGTTCGCCGAGCGCGATCAGCTGACATCCCACGTTGCCGAGGGTTGAGGCTTCAATCGGTCCGGCCAGCACCGTAATCTGACAGGCATCGGCGCACAGTTGATTGAGAAAGTGGTTCTGGCTGCCGCCGCCGACCACATGCAGTTGCCGGAAAGGTTTACCGCGCAGCTGCGCCAGTTCGGCGATCACTTCACGGTAGAGCAGCGCCAGGCTGTCAAAAATGCAGCGTGCCAGCGCGGCGGCGGATTGCGGCACCGGCATGCCCTGCTCTGCACAGGCGTTCTGGATTTCATTGACCATGCTGTCCGGATTGATGAAGCGCGCATCGTTCGGGCTGATCAGCGACACGCAGGCCGGTTGCCGTTCGGTTTGGTCGATCAGCTGGCTGAGATCGTCGATATGTAGCTCATCACAGACGCGCTGCAGCAACCATAATCCCATGATGTTCTTCAGCACGCGGTAGCCTTCAGCGCCGCCTTCATTGGTAATGTTGGCCCGTAACGCCGCCTCCGACGCGTAAGGTTGCAGGCTTTCAAAGCCCATTAACGACCAGGTGCCGGAACTGAGATAGGCGGCATCTTCCTGCATCAGCGGCGTCGCCACCACCGCGCTGGCGGTGTCGTGGGTGGCGACGGCAATCACCGGAATCGCCGCGCCGTGGGCGTTATGCCAGTGGCCGACCGTGTTGCCGGGTGCCCGTGGCTGGCCGAACCAGGCCGCATCAACACCGGCCCAGCCCAGCAGCTCGCGATCCCATTCGCCGCTGTCGATATTCAGCATCTGCGTGGTAGTGGCGTTGGTATATTCCCAGTTGAGATTACCGGTCAGGCGATAGTGCAGATAGTCCGGGATCATCAGTGCGTGTGCGACGCGGGCCTTCCAGTCGGGCTGCTGCTGATGCAGTGCGCGCATCTGATACAGCGTATTAAACGGCAGGAACTGAATGCCGGTGCGGGCATAGATCGCGCTGTGGCTCAGATCGCGCTGCGCCTGCTCCATCAGGCCGTGGGTACGGGCATCACGGTAGCTGACGGCTTCGCCGACCTGCTCGCCACAGGCATCCAGCAGCACCATATCCACGCCCCAGGTATCAATCCCGATGCTGTCCGGCACCACGCCTTCTGCATCCAGCTGCGCCAGACCGGCACGGATTTCCTGCTCCAGCAGCGCCACATCCCAGCAGTCATAGCCGGCACGGCGCTGACGGGTATTTGCGAAACGCCGGACCTGCCGCAGACTGAGGTGGCGCTGTGCGGCATCCCAGTGTGCGAGCATTACCCGTCCGCTGGATGCGCCGAGATCGATAGCAACAATATTTCGCGTGGTCATGGCAGCATTTTTTCCTGTGATTTGATGGTCACAGAGTAGAAATCCTGGCGGGCTGCCACCTTCCCGACAGTGCCAGCAGCCCCCCTCCGCTGGCAGACTTGCAAAGAACTTCGTGAGAGAGATCACAGAGACGGCAGCCGGGGCGATGTGACCCCTGCCGCAAATTTATTAACTGCTGAGGATTTCTTGAATAATCAGCAGGATTCCTGCTGAGATGAGCGGAAAATTCAAGGTAAGGTAGCCACGTCCTGTTTAGACTCCGTTACAGCTTTGTTAACAGTAGCGAGAGGCGACGATGACCATTTTGCACAGTGCGGATTTTTTCCCTGAAGGCGATTACGCGATAGCCATTGAGCCGCGCGTCCCGCAGCAGGCCTTCCCGGAGCATCATCATGATTTTCATGAAATTGTGCTGGTTGAGCACGGGTCGGGCATTCATGTGTTTAACGGTCAGCCGCAAACACTGTGCGCCGGCTGCGTCTGTTTTGTCCGCGACCACGACCGTCATCTGTATGAGCAGACCGAGAATCTCTGCCTGACTAACGTGCTGTACCGCAGCCCCGGCGCTTTCCGTTTTCTTTCCGGACTACAGGCGCTGCTGCCCTGTGACAAGGATGGACAGTATGCGTCGCACTGGCGCATCAATCATAAAGTGATGAGTCAGGCGCTGAGCGTGGCAAGCCAGATGCGCCAGGATGATGCCTGGTCGCTGGAGAAGCAGGCACGCCAGGAGCAGCTGTTTTTACAACTGCTGGTGCTGTTACGTGAAGCGTGTCGTGACGAGCAGAGCCAGGATCAGGAAGCGCGACTGCATCGCTTGCTTGACTGGCTGAACGATCATTACAGTGATGAGATCGTCTGGGATCAGCTGGCCGACCGTTTTTCCCTGTCGCTGCGCACGCTGCATCGGCAGATGAAGCAACAAACCGGCAGCACACCGCAGCGTTATCTGAATCGGTTGCGGTTGTTGCAGGCGCGGCATTTACTGCGTCACAGTGATATACGCATTACGGATATCGCCTTTCAGTGTGGATTTGGTGACAGCAACCACTTCTCCACCCTGTTCAGGCGCGAATTTGGTTGCGCGCCGCGAGCGGAGCGCCAGCAGATGGGGTAAAGGAGCACAGTATGGCGTTGATACTCAGCCGGGATGATTATTTTCCTGCCACCAGCTTACCGGTGGCGGTAGCCGAACGGATGCCCCAACCTTCTTTCCCGCCGCACCGACACGAATTCAGCGAAATCGTGATTGTCTGGCGCGGCAACGGCCTGCACGTCCTCAACGATCGCCCGTGGCTGATTACCTGTGGCGACGTTTTTTATATCCGCGACAGTGACTGCCACAGCTATGACAGCGTCAACGATCTGGTGCTGGATAATATCCTCTACTGCCGTGACCGCTTTAGCCTCGGGCTCGACTGGAATCAGCTGTTGCCGCCGCAAGGCGCTGATGCACCCGGCTGCTGGCGTCTGACCACGCGCGGCATGGCGCTGGCGCGCGGGGTGATTGGTCAGCTGGAGCGTGAAAGCCGCAAAAGCGATCCGCTGTCGGTGCAGCTATCAGAAGCACTGTTTTTGCAGCTGGCGCTGATCCTGCGCCGTCATGGCTATGCCGCCGATCGCCCGTGGGCGTTGCCGGAAGGTGAACAGTTAGATTTGCTGATGTCGGCATTACAGGGCGCGATTGCCCGTCCGTTTGATCTGGCCGAATTTTGCCAGCATAACCAGCTGAACGAGCGGGCGCTCAGGCAGCTATTTCGTCAGCAGACCGGCATGACGATCGGACATTATCTGCGTCAGCTCCAGCTCTGTCAGGCGAAGTATTTGCTGCGCACCCAGGATTGTCTGATTGGTGAAGTGGCCGCCCGCTGCGGCTTTGATGACAGTAACTATTTTTCGGTGGTGTTTACCCGCGATACCGGCCTGACCCCCAGCGCCTGGCGTCAGCGTTTTATCTCATCCGGGCACACGCTGAAAAACACCGACACCGAATCGCAATAATGCGAGCCTGGGATGCAGGCTCGCATTGCGCAGTTTTCCGCTGATCCGATCAGGCGGCCATGCCGAGCCCAACGATGTTGGCTGCGATAATGATCACCACACAACCAATCGATAACACCCCGACCGGCCGACGTCCCACTGACTTCCACTCTTTCATCAGTAAGCCGACCAGCCCGCCGCACAGCACGTAAAGACTCATGTGCAGCATCCAGCTGACGTAATCATACTGCGCCGGAATACGCGCATGGCCCCAGGCGTAGAAGAAGAATTGCAGATACCACATGGTGCCGCCGAGCACGGCAAAGGCGACGTTCGCCAGCAGCAGCGGTTTCGCCACCGAGAGATCCTTGCGCACTGACAGCTCTGGCCGGGTTGCCAGCCGGTAGAAACAGAGGCCAGGTTGACCAGCGCCCCGCCGCCCATAATCACCACGTAGCTCGGTAGCGCGACATACAGCGGATCGATACCCAGCTGCGCCGCCGCCTGGTGCATCGGTTTCGCCGCATCCATAGCGAATGACATCCCGGCAGAGAAAATACCGCACATCACCGCCAGCACCAGCCCTTTCTTCAGATTAAATTCCTGCGCGTTAATCCCCAGCGCCCGCTCTTTCAGCAGGCCAGCACGCGAGACGATCGCCACGCCAACCAGCGCCACCAGCACGCCCAGCAGAGTTAAGCGTCCACCGGCAGAGGCAAACAGCTCACCAAAGCGGCCCTGCAGCAGCGGCGTCATCAGGGTGCCGACCACCAGCGTGATGCCAATGGCGATGCCAATCCCCATCGACATGCCGAGATAGCGCATGGTCAGGCCGTAGTTGATGTTGCCCACGCCCCACATGGCGCCGAACAGAAACACCGGCAGCAGCTGCGCCAGACTAAAGCTGCTGTAATAAGCGCGGAAGTCGGGCAGCAAAATCGCACTCACCACCCACGGCAGGATCAGCCACGACATCAGGCCACCGACCGACCACATGGTTTCCCATGACCATCTTTTCACCTGTTTAAACGGCGCGTAGAAACACGCGGCACTGGCAGCTCCGACAAAATGCCAGAAGATGCCGGCAATAATGGCACTGTTCATTGTTTTTTCCTGGTTAGGTTGAGGCCTGACGGAAACCCAACGATTTCCGCTTAGCAGGCAGTCTACGGTTTGCAGGAATTCCTCAGCCTTTGAATGAATGCCGGATGCCGCCGCCTGTTGGCAAAATCTCCGCGTTATTCCCGTTAAGGATCACAAATTCATCTTTGTCAGAGTGCCGGATGGCTTTCCGCTTAAGTGGTTTATTATTCTATGTTTTTTGTGTTTTTGCTGTGTGGCGCAGCACATTATCGATCTGGCTGCCATGCGCACGATCATTTTGGCAAAACAACAAAGAAGCCTTTCCTTACGGCGGCCAGGGTCGTATAAACTGGGGAAAATTGATCGAATTCAGGGATTGGGATGACGACTAAGTGGTTAACACTGTTTCTTTCACGTTCAGTCAGTCAGGTGATGCTGGATGACCTGCGGGCGATTCTGCCGGCCGAGGCGATAAAGGTATTTGTGAATGGGCTGGAGGATGCGCAGTACGCGACCCTTGAATGTATTCAGGCGGAACAGCACTGCGCGTTGATCGCCTCAGCGATTGTGGTGTGGCGTCAGCTGGGTCACATTCACCACATCGTGTTCAACAAGGGTGAACTGCTGCGTGAGGTGAATGACGCGACCCAGTTCCAGCTCTTTACCCTGCTGAAAACCCACCGCGCAGTCTTGCACCTGTCGTGATAAGATCGCCCGCCTTACACTCCCCTCTGTTTGCAGCAGGAAAATCATGAGAATTGGAATCCTCTTTCCTATCGCCATCATCGTGGCGGGCGTCGGCTTTCTGGCGTGGTTTATTGGCAGCGGTCTGGCGATGCCAGGGTCCTGACATCTAACGTAACTGGCTATCTTTACTGCCACGACGGTTATATAAACTGCTGTTCTGCTGCTGTTTGTCGATTTTCTCCTGACAGGAAACACAGTAGCGCACGCCTTTCAGCGCCTTACGGCGCGCCTCGGGAATCGGTTCGCCACAGAGTTCACATTCGGTGGCGCTTTCGCCGTGGCCGATTGATTGCCGGACACGTTCAATGCCGTCGTTAACGGTGCTGTCGATCTGCTCCTGCACGGCGCCTTCAGACGCCCATCCGTTTGCCATGATGTCCCCCTCTTTTTACCTCTTCGCTCTGTTAAATCTACAACAATTTGCCGTTTTTGCCGTAAAACGCGCCGATATCTGTGATTGGTTGCCAGCCGCCTTATGCTGCTGGCAATCAGCTAAAGGTCGCTCCGCCGGATCTGCCTCACTCTTTAATTACATTATTGCAACGCACCGATAGCGGAGAGACCTGCGAATGACAACACATCATCAACATTACATTAATGGCGAGTTTGTCGCCGATCACAACGATAAGTGGATTGAGGTGATTAATCCGGCCACCGAAGCGCTGCTGTCGCGTATTCCGCAGGGCAGCGCCGCAGATGCACAGCGCGCGATCCTCGCCGCCGAAGCGGCTCAGCCGCAGTGGGAAGCGTTGCCTGCGGTTGAACGTGGCGTCTGGCTGCACAAAATCGCCACGGCGATCCGCGCACGTGAACCGCAACTGACGGCCACCATTGTGGCTGAAGGTGGCAAAACCCAGGGGCTGGCGCAGATCGAAGTGCTGTTTACCGCGGATTACCTCGACTATATGGCTGAGTGGGCGCGACGCTATGAGGGTGAAATCATCAACAGCGATCGGCCAAACGAAAATATCTTCCTGTTTAAAAAGGCCATCGGCGTCACCACCGGCATTTTACCGTGCAACTTCCCGTTCTTCCTGATTGCACGCAAAGCGGCACCGGCACTGATTACCGGCAATACTATTGTGATCAAACCCAGCGAACTGACGCCAAATAACGCCGCGATATTCGCCGATATTTTACACACCCTGGGCCTGCCAGCCGGGGTGATCAATTTCGTTTATGGCTACGGTCCGGAAGTCGGACAGGAGCTGGCGGCGAATCCTAAGGTCGGCCTGGTCAGCCTGACCGGCAGCGTCGGTGCTGGCGTTGCCACCATGCAGGCTGCGGCCAAAAATGTGACCAAAGTGTCGCTGGAGCTGGGAGGGAAAGCCCCGGCGATTGTGATGGATGATGCTGATATCGACCTGGCGGTGCGGGCAATCGTCAGCTCAAGGATGATCAACAGCGGCCAGGTGTGTAACTGTGCGGAGCGCGTCTATGTGCAGGACGGCATTTACGATCGCTTTATCGCCGCGCTGACCGCCGCCTTCCGGCAGGTGAAACTGGGCGATCCGGCTCAGCACAGCGATATTGATATGGGACCGCTGATTAACGCCGCGGCCCTGCAGCGTGTCGAACAGAAAGTGGCCAATGCGGTTGCGGCTGGCGCAACGGTGGTACTGGGCGGCAAACGGGTCGGCGATCAGGGCTTCTTTTTTGAGCCGACGCTGATCACCGGGGTACGTCAGGAGATGGAGATCATGCAGGAGGAGATTTTTGGTCCGGTGTTGCCGGTGATGCGCTTCAAAACGCTGGACGAGGCGATCGCGCTGGCTAACGACTGCCAGTATGGCCTGACCTCTTCGCTCTATACCCGGGATATCAACACCACCATGAAGGCGCTGCGTCAGCTGAAGTTTGGCGAAACCTACGTTAACCGCGAAAACTTCGAGGCGATGCAGGGCTTTCATGCTGGCTGGCGTAAATCAGGCGTTGGCGGGGCCGACGGCAAACATGGGCTGGAAGAGTTCCTGCAGACCCACGTTGCCTATCTGCAGTTCAGCTAAGCCGGTAAAACGGGCCGCAGTG
Source organism: Pantoea brenneri (assembly GCA_002095305.1). Taxonomy (GTDB): domain Bacteria; phylum Pseudomonadota; class Gammaproteobacteria; order Enterobacterales; family Enterobacteriaceae; genus Pantoea; species Pantoea brenneri. The sequence continues at coordinate 61,536 of MIEI01000008.1, read as the reverse complement.
ACGGCCCGTTTTGTTATCCCAGCCGCTTACTGCTGCGTAACAGCGCAATTCCACTCAGCACCGCGACGGCCATCAGGTAATAGCCCGGTGCCAGGCTGCTGCCAGTGACCTGGATCAGCAGGCTACAAATCAACGGTGCAAAGCCGCCGAATACCGTCACCGCCACGTTATAACTGATCGCCATGCCGCTGGCCCGGGTGGTGGCAGGAAACAGATCGGCCATCACCGACGGCACCGTCGAGAAGTAAACCGACTTCAGCAGCGCCATCCACGCCACCAGCAAAATCAGCGTGGTCGGTGTGGTGTGATCGATCATCGCTTTAAACGCCGGATAGATGGTGACCATCAGCAGTAACAGCGACCCCCACATCAGGGCAGCCGCCCCACACGTTCGGCCCACAATCCCATTATCGGGGTGACGACCGTCAGGATGATCCCGGCCACCAGGGTTGCGGTAAACGCCACCGAGCCCGATAAATGCAGCGTTTTGGTGGCATAGGTCGGGATGTAGTTCAGCATGTAGTTGATGGCGGTCGAAATGACCATCAGCCCAATCGCCAGGGTGATCAGCGCCTTCTGGCGGCCAAACAGAGTCTTCAGCGGCGCGGCATGTTTCTCCTGTGCGACGAAACTGGCGGGCTCGTGCACGTGGCGGCGAATATAGACCCCCAGCGGACCAATCAACAAGCCAAAGGCGAACGGAATGCGCCAGCCCCACGCCTGAATTTCACTTTCGCTGAGCCACTGCGTCAGGCCGAGGCCAAACGCCGACGCCATCAGCGTGCTGGCTCCCTGCGTGGCGAACTGCCAGCTGGCAATAAACGCCTTACGCTCCGGGAAATGCTCCACCAGAAAAGCGGTGGAACTGCCAAATTCGCCGCCGGCGGAGAAACCCTGAATCAGCCGCGCCAGGATGATCAGTAGCGGCGCGGCCAGTCCGATCGTGGCGTAACCCGGCATAAAGGTAATGATCGCCCCACCCAGCATCATCAGATTGATCGACAGCAGCAGCGCCTTTTTACGACCATGACGATCGGCGTAGTTTCCTAACACCAGCGCTCCCAGCGGACGGATGAGAAAGGCGATGCCGAAGCTGCCAAAGGTCAGCAGCAGTGAAACCGACGGATCGCTGACCGGAAAGAATGCGTGGGCGATGTAACTGGCGAAAAAGCCATAGACGGCGATATCAAACCACTCCAGCGCGTTACCGATACAGGTGGCAAACAGCGTTTTATGCAGGCTCGGCCTGAGCTGTGGACGGCTTTGCGCGATGCTGCTCATTGACCACTCTCCTGCCAGTTGCGGTGGCGGGCGAGCAGTTGCTGGCCCTCTTCACCCAGCTGCCAGAACAGCCGGGTCATGATCGCCAGTCCTTCGCGGGCAATCGAGGTCAGCATGTGTTCATTGACGCCGTGCTGGCCACAGGCCGGATAGGAGTGCGGCACCCACAGGGTTGGCAGACCAAGGATATCGGCAAACACCTCATTGGGCAGCGATCCGCCGAGGTTAGGCAGCAGCGCCGGTTTTTTGCCACTGCTGTGGGCCAGACTGTTGAGCGCCCACTCCACCAGCGGATCCTGCGGATTGAGCCGGGTGGCCGGCGAGCCACGCAGAAACTCTACGCTGACATTGTCGAAACCGTGCTGGCGCAGATGCTGTTCAACGTGCTGCACCAGGTTCTGCCAGTCGGTGCCGACCACAAAGCGCAGCTGACAGACTGCCGTGGCGCGACCGGGAATCGCATTCATCGGCTGCGCTGGGTTCCCGGTTTCAAACGCCAGGACTTCCAGCGTGTTCCAGCCATACAACCGTTCAGCCGCGGTTAAACCGGGTTCACCCCAGTTTTCAGCCAGCGCCGGATCGCCAGGCATACCGCCAACGTCGATATCGCTGAGGATGTCGCGCACTGCCGGGGTCAGGGAGTCGGGTTTCAGCGCCGCCACCTGCAACACGCCCTGCGCATTTACCAGACATGCCAGCGCATTCGCCAGCTGGGTGCCGGGGTTGCTTAACAGCCCGCCCCAGTTACCTGAGTGGTAGGCGTTATCGCGCGCGGTAATGGTCAGGCGAAAGTTGGCCGCGCCGCGTGAACCGAGGAACAGCGTCGGCCGCACGGCGTTGAGCCGCGGGCCGTCTGAAGCGATAAACAGATCGGCCGCCAGCAGCGCCTGCTGCTGCTGACAAATCTGCACCAGCCCCGGCGAGCTGATCTCTTCACCCATCTCAAACAGAATTTTGCAGTTAAAGCCCAGCCTGCCGCCCCGCGCCGCCATCACCTGTTCCAGCGCCGCCAGGTTGATACAGTGCTGGCCTTTGTTGTCTGCGCTGCCACGGCCATACCAGCGATCGCCTTCCGCAGTCAGCTGCCACGGTGACAGTCCGGGACGCCAGTTCTCCTCATCGCCATACACCACATCGCCATGCCCGTAACAGAGCAGCGTCGGCTGCGTCGGGTCCTCGATACGCACCGCAATCAGAAACGGCGGACTGCCCGGCTGGGGATTATCGAAAGGATGCAGCGTAAAACCCAGCGCCTCAAGCTGCGGTCCAATCTCAGCCTGCAGATAGTGTTGCAGCCCGGCCTGACGCTGCGGATGCTGACTCTCCGTTACACAGGCGATGCGTCGGGCCAGCAGCTGCTGAAACGCCCCGCTGTCGAAATAGTTCATCGCCTGGTCTACCGCCTGTTGCTCTGTCATGTTTGCCCTGTTTGTTTTTTTTAATCGTCAGTTATCTTTGACAAACTTCGGCCTTTGCCACAATTATCAATTTATCGAGTTAGCTTTGCTTTTAAAGCAACAAAGGTCTGCCCGATCCTGAGGCATGCCCCGTTTTAATGCGTCCCTGTGGCGGAGGAGTCTCCATGTTGAGCAGTGAAATCCGCTATTTTCTGGCGGTGGTGAATTGCGGATCGCTCAGCGCCGCCAGTGAACAGCTGTTTGTCGCGGTATCGGCCATCAGCCGTCAGATTCAGCGGCTGGAGGCGCAGGTGGGCGTGCCGCTGTTTGAGCGGCATGCGCGCGGAATGGTGCTGAATGAAGCTGGTGAAATTTTTGCGCATCATGTGCGCAAGAGTCAGCTGGATATGGAATATGCGCTGGCGGAGATTAAGGGACTGAAAGCGGTGCGCCGCACCCGGATCCGTATCGCCTGTACCGATGGCATGGCGTTCAGCCTGCTGCCGGGCCTGCTGTCCGATTTTCGGCAGGCGAATCCTGGCGTGCTGTTTGCCCTGAATGTGACCCACTCGCAGGGCGTGGCCGAAGCGGTGCGGGCTGGTGAATGCGACGTTGCGTTGCAGTTCAGCCTGCATCCGGAGCGCAGTGTTGAAGTGCTCGGCTCATGGCCCGCGCCGGTGCTGCTGGCGATGCATCAGAGTCACCCGCTGGCGTCACGCCAGGTTACGCTGGCCGATCTGCCACGCTGGCCGCTGGCACTGCCGGGCCAGCACACCACGGTGCGGCAACTGTTTGATCTCTCCTGTCAGATGAGCAGTTGCGTGGTCGAGCCGGTGCTGACCTGCGATTACTTCGCCACGCTGTATCATTTTTTGCTGCGCACGCCGCAGGCGGTGACGATTTGTAGCGCCTTTACCCTGCTGTTTGAACACCAGGCACAGAACCTGGTGCTGCGGTCGATGGGCGTCGATCAGCTCAGCCAGCGGACGCTGCAACTGCAGACGGTGTCGGGTCGTCAGCGCACCGCTGCGCTGACGCTGTTTGTGGAGTTTTTACAGCAGCGGTTAACTGAAATCGATCAGCAACTGCGTGGGATCGGCGGCTGAGGCCGTAACGCCCCCACTGGCGGGCGTTACGTTGCAGAGCCGGGCCGTAGCTTCTTACTGTTTGATATCGACCTGGTAGAAAATGTGTTTGCCAAACGGATCAACCTGATAGCCGCTGACCGATTTGCGCACCGGCTCAAAAATGGTCGAGTGGGCAATCATCACTGCCGGCATTTGATCGTGCATTATCTGCTGCGCCTGCAGATACATCGCGGTGCGCTTGCCCTGATCCGGTTCGGCGCGGGCGGCGGTGATTAACTTCTCAAACGGCTGATAGCACCATTTTGACGAGTTCGATCCGCCCTGCGCCGAGGTGCAGCTGTAGAGCGGGCCAAAGAAGTTGTCCGGGTCGCCGGTGGCGGTGGTCCAGCCCATTAATGCCGCCTGATGCTCACCGCTGCGGACCCGTTTCAGGTATTCGCCCCACTCATAGCTGACAATATTGGCTTTAATACCGACTTTCGCCCAGTCTGACTGGATCATCTCGGCCATGCGGCGGGCATTGGGATTGTAGGGCCGCTGCACCGGCATCGCCCACAGCGCAATCTCGGTACCCGGTTTGACCCCGGCCTGTTGCAGTAACGCTTTGGCTTTTTCCGGATCGTAGTCGTAATCTTTCAGATCTTTGTCGGCGCTCCAGACGCCCGGTGGCAGAATGTTTTTTGCTACCGTGCCGGTACCTTTAAAAATCGCCTCGATGATCGCCGGTTTGTTGATCGCCATCGCCAGTGCCTGACGGACTTCCACCTTGTCGGTTGGCGCTTTGGTGGTATTAAACGCCAGGAAACCGGTATTCAGCCCGGCTTTCTGTTCCAGGGTGATGTCCGGGTTGGCGCGCATTTTTTCCAGATCGGCCGGATTGGGGAACGGCATCACCTGGCATTCGTTCTTCTCCAGCTTGGCATAACGCACCGAGGCATCCGGGGTGATGCTGAACACCAGCCGATCCAGCTTTGCCTTGCCCTGCCAGTATTGTGGGAAGGCCTTGTAGAGAATGCGTGAGTCCTTCTGGTACTGCACCAGCTCAAACGGCCCGGTGCCGATAGGGTTCATGTCGACCTTCTCCGGCGTACCGGCTTTCAGCATGCTATCGGCATATTCAGCCGAATGAATCGAGGCAAAGTACCAGCCAAGATCGGCCAGAAACGGCGCTTCCGGGTGCGACAGCGTGAAGCGCACCGTATGGTCATCCACCCGTTCAATCTGTTTAATCAGTGTCGACAGCTCCAGGCTTTCGAAGTTGGAATAGGTGCCGCCCGAGACGTTGTGGTAGGGATTTTTCGGGTCCATCTGGCGCATAAAAGAGAAGATGACATCGTCTGCGTTGAAGTCGCGCGTCGGTTTAAACTGTTTGTTGCTCTGGAATTTGACGTTTTTACGCAGATGGAAGGTATAAACCGTGCCGTCGGGGCTGATCTCCCAGCTTTCCGCCAGGCTGGGGACCAGTTCAGTAGTACCGGCCTTAAAGTCCACCAGGCGGTTAAATACCGGCACCGCGCTGGCGTCTACGCTGGTGCCCGAGGTATAGAGTTGCGGGTTGAAATTCTCTGGCGATCCTTCTGAGCAGTAGACCAGCGTTTTGGCGTTCACGCTGGCCGCCAGCGTCATCCCAGCCGTAACAAGCGCTAAGGTGGCTATCTTCATTTTCATTATCATCCTCGCTTTGTATTGACTTCCGGTGATCAGAATACCTAAATGAATCATTCAGATGCTTCATTGATAGCACGATTCGGCACCATAGCGAACCCTGCCCGTGGCTGACTAATAAGGAATAGTGATGACCGACAAACTTGAGACGCAACTTACCGAGCGCTTTTTCCGTTACCTCGCCGTCAGCAGTCAGAGTGATGCGAAATCGACCACTCTGCCCAGTACCCCGAGCCAGCACGCGATGGCGGAACTGCTGGCGGCCGAGCTGCGTGCGCTGGGGCTGGAACAGGTGGTGATTGACCAGCATGCGACGGTAACGGCGGTGAAACCGGGTAATCGTCCCGCTGCGCCGCGTATCGGCTTTATCACCCATATCGATACCGTTGACGTCGGTCTGTCACCCGATATCAAACCGCAGATTCTGCGCTGGGAGGATCAGGATCTCTGCCTGAATGCCGACCAGGATATCTGGCTACGCCGCGATCAGCATCCGGAGATCGCTCCCTATATCGGTCAGCAGGTGATTTTCAGCGACGGTACCAGCGTACTGGGCGCTGATAACAAAGCGGCAGTGACGGTGGTGATGACGCTGATGGAGAACCTTAACGGCGACCACGGCGATATCGTGGTGGCGTTTGTGCCCGATGAAGAGATTGGCCTGCGCGGAGCCAAAGCGCTCGATCTGGAAACGCGATTTAATGTGGACTTCGCCTGGACCATCGACTGCTGCGAACTGGGCGAAGTGGTGTATGAGAACTTCAATGGTGCCGCCGCCGAAATCCGCTTTACCGGCGTACCGGCGCATCCGATGTCGGGTAAAGGGGTGCTGGTTAACCCGCTGCTGATGGCGCATGACTACATCAGCCAGTTTGATCGTCAGCAGACCCCGGAACAGACCGAGGGCCGTGAAGGCTATATCTGGTTCAATGAGATCCAGGCCAACGCCAGCCAGGCGGTCCTGAAAGCCTCTATCCGTGATTTTGATCTGGCCAGTTTTGCCGAGCGTAAGCAGCAACTACAGCAGCAGGCGCAGGCGATTGCTGCCCGCTACCCGACCGGCAAGGTTGAGATCACCATTACCGATATCTACAGCAATATCAGCAATGCGCTGGGCGAGGATCGTCGGGCGATCGACCTGATTTTCAAAGCGTTCCGCGCGCTGGATATCGAACCAAAGGTGATTCCGATGCGGGGCGGCACTGACGGTGCAGCGCTGTCGGCTAAGGGCTTACTGACGCCGAACTTTTTCACCGGTGCGCATAACTTCCATTCGCGCTTTGAGTTCTTACCACTGCCGTCGTTTGTGAAATCCTATCAGGTGGCGGAAAAACTCTGCTACCTGGCAGCGGAATAACGATTAAATCGGGCGCAGCACGCGCCCGATTGTCAGTTATGGCTTCACGCTGACATCAATGCCCGGGAAATATTTCTCAGCCAGCTTCTTCACGGTGCCATCTGTCTGCACTTTGGCGATCGCCGTATCCAGCGACTGTTTGAGCTGCGTATCATCTTTACGCAGGCCAAAGCCGATACCCGACCCGAGAATCGCATCATCCTCGACCGGCTTACCGATAAAGCCGAAGCCTTTACCCTGTGGTTTGTCGAGGAAGCCCGACTGACCGGCGGCTGACATCACCAATGTACCGTCCAGACGCCCGGCGACCATGTCGTTATAGACCTGGTTCTGATCCTGATACGAGGTCACGGTAACGCCCTGCGACTCCCAGTGTTTTTTGGCGTAGGTTTCCTGAATCGATCCCTGCAATACCCCGATATTTTTGCCCTTCAGCGCGTCGGCCGTGGGTGCCAGCTTCTGGCCGGTTTTCGCCACCAGCATGGTCGGAATACGGTAGATCGGCTGGGTGAAGCCGATGCTTTTCGCCCGCGCTTCGGTGATGTTCATCGCCGAGTTGATCGCATCAAACTTCTTCGCCTGCAGCGCCGGGATCAGCGCGTCGAAGCTGCTCTCCACCCAGTGGCAGTTAAACTTACCGGCCTGGCAGATCGCGTTACCCAATTCGATATCAAAACCTTCCAGTTCCCCCTGAGCGTTGCGGCTTTCAAACGGCGGATACTGTGACTCCAGGCCATAACGTAAATCCTGCGCCAGCGCCGATACCGACGTCATCATGCCGAGTGCCAGAAACAGTGCGTTGCGTTTTTTCATCATTTACCCCGAAATTATTGTTTTTAACCGATCGCTGCCCTGCTTTACCGTGCGTCAGTCGGGCAACCTTGCGTCCGCCAGCCGCTTACTGCCGGAACGCCGACAGCGCAGCGGCGCCAGCCTCTAATGTTGCCTCGTCTTTGGCAAAGGAAAGACGGATCAGTTTGTTGTCGGTGCCATCCATATAAAACGCCGACAGCGGGATGGTCGCCACCCCGTGATCGACGATAAGACGTTTTACCATCTCGCTGTCCGGTTCGTCACTGAAATGTCCGTAGCTGGCCAGCATAAAGAACGAGCCGGCGCACGGCAGCAGCTTAAACGGTGAATCCTGCATCAGCGCAATCAGCCGATCGCGCTTTTGCTGGTAGAAAGATGACAGTGACAGATAGTGTTGCGGCGTCTGCAGATAATGGGCGAATCCCACCTGCATCGGCGTATCTGCGGCGTACATCATAAACTGATGCACTTTCACCAGCTCGGTCATCAGTTCCGCCGGTGCCAGGCAGTAACCCACCCGCCAGCCGGTGACGTGGAAAGTTTTGCCAAACGAAGAGACGATGACGCTGCGCGCCGCCAGCTCCGGATGGGTCGCCATGCCGCAGTGCGGACGGCCATCAAACAGAATATGTTCATACACCTCGTCGGATAACACCACGATGTCAGTGTTGCGGGTCAGGGCCGCCAGCTGATTGAGATCGTCCGGCGTCAGCACCTGGGCACTGGGGTTATGCGGCGTATTGATGATGATCATCCGGGTACGCGGCGTAATGGCGGCGCGCAACTGCTGCCAGTCGATGGCGAAAGCCGGCACCTGCAGCTTCAGGCCAATCGGCTTGCCGCCCTGTAACCGGACCACCGGTGCGTAGCTGTCGAATGCCGGTTCAAAGAAAATGACCTCATCCCCCGGATGCACCAGCGCGGAAATCGCCATGTAAATGCCCTGACTGGCGCTGCCGGTGATCAGCACTTCACTGGCCGGATCGTATTTCTGGCCGTAGAGCGATTCGACCTTACTGGCTAAAATTTCCCGTAGTGCCGGCAAGCCGGTCATCGACGCGTACTGGTTATGGCCGTCGCGCATCGCCTGGCTGACACTTTCAACCAGCAACGGATCGCAGGGGAAATTCGGTGCGCCCTGCGACAGATTGATCGCCTGATGCTGCGCCGAAAGCTGGCCAATAACGCTGAAAATGGTGGTACCGACATCGGGCAACTTCGAGGTGACTGCGACAGGCGTTTTCAGGGACATGTTCTCTCCGTCAGTGACATAGCGAGCTGAATGCAATTAAGGGCTATTCAACGGGCTGTGACTTGAGTCGGCAAGCGAAATGTCGTCATAATAGCCATGATTAAAATGCATAGCTGAGGTGCTCTGTGTCACGTACAACCCTGCCGCTCAATGCGATTCACGCTTTTCTGGTGACGGCCCGTCACCTTAATCTGACCCATGCGGCCCGGGAACTGTGCATTACCCAGGGCGCAGTCAGCCGCAAAATTGCTGCGCTGGAGCACTGGCTCGGCCTGACGTTGTTTGATCGACACGCCCGTGGTTTGCGTCTGACACCGCAGGGCGCGGCGCTGCTGCCAGAACTGCGTCAGGGCTATGAACTGATGGCGCAGGCCAGCGAAAAAGCGCGTCGCACTCAGGCCAGTATCCGCCTGAAAGCGCCGACCTGTGCGATGCGCTGGCTGGTGCCGCGCCTGGTGGCACTGGAGCAGCTGCGGCCAGAACTGCACGTGGCGCTCACTACCACGCTGGATCACGCCTCACAGCTCGACAATTTTGATGCTGCCATCGTCTATGGCAAACCGCGTACTGACGCACTGACGCTGTTTGAAGAGTCGCTGACGCCGGTAATCGCTAGCGGGCAGCCGATCCCCGCGTCGCCGCAAAACCTGGCGGGCATGACTTTTCTGCATCCCACCGACGATATGCGCGACTGGCAATGCTGGCTGAAAGGGCAAGGCGTGGCGGTTACGATGCAACGCAACCAGCACTTTGCCACCATGGACCTGGCGATTAGCGCAGCGATTCAGGGATTTGGCGTGGCGATTGCTGACAGCAATCTGGTGGAGAGTGATATTGCCAGCGGCAGGCTGATTAAACCGTTCGCTGGCGAGGTAAAAACCGGGGCGAGCTACAGCTTACTGCAGCGATCGCCCGCCGATGGGCCACCGTTGCTGGCGGCGCTGGTGGCGTGGCTGAGTCAGGGTCAGAACGTCACCCAGTCACCGTTGTCAGCTGGCGTAGCCTGACCACCCGCCCGGCCTGGTGCTTTTGGCGCGTTCGGCTTGACAGGTGCAGCCGGCGAGATTGCTGTCCCCTTGCCGGAGAGGCGGAACTTCGCCACTGAGGCCTGTAACGCTTCGGTCTGCAACGCCAGCGCGTTGGCGGCGGCGGAGACTTCTTCGACCAGTGAGGCGTTTTGCTGGGTCACGCTATCCATTTCGGTCACCGCTGCGCCGACCTGGGAGATGCCTTTACTCTGCTCTTCCGATGCGGCAGCAATCTGCTTCATGATCGCGTCGACATCCTGCACCGATTTCAGAATATTATTCATAGTGCCGCCGGTGGTGCCCACCAGCTCCGCTCCTTTTCCGACCCGCTGAACGGAATCTTCAATCAGGGTGGCAATCTCTTTGGCGGCGTTGGCGCTGCGCTGGGCCAGATTACGCACTTCAGAGGCCACCACAGCAAAACCGCGTCCCTGTTCACCGGCGCGAGCGGCTTCAACCGCCGCGTTCAGCGCCAGGATGTTGGTCTGGAAGGCGATACCATTAATCACATTAGTGATCTCAGCAATTTTCTTCGAACTTCCGGAAATCCCGTTCATGGTGCTGACCACTTCACTCACCAGCTGGCCGCCCTGTTGCGCGGTGGTGGTGGCGGTTTCAGCCAGCAGGCTGGCCTGACGCGCATTGTCGGCGTTAAATTTCACCGTGGCGGTCAGCTGCTCCATACTGGCAGCGGTCTGCTCCAGCGCGGCCGCCTGCTCTTCAGTACGCGAAGAGAGATCGTTGTTACCGGCCGAAATCTCTGCGGCACCGCGCGAGATATTCTCGGTACCGCTGCGGATCGCGCTCACCGCTTCACGCAAACTCTCCTGCATCGCGCTCAGCAACGGTACCAGTTTACCGACGCAGTTGCGGCCAAAGTCCGCCACCGGCTGACTCAGATCGCCGGTAGCGATAGTGGCGAAATGGTTGCGGATGGTTTCCAGCGGCCGCACCAGCATCGCCACCAGGTAGCGATCGGTAAACAGCAGAATAAGCAGGCCGATAATTACCGTCACGGTGATAATCATCCTGGTCAGTGCGGTTAAGCGGTCAACTTCAACCCGGGTATGATCGAGGATCAGCGCGGCCCCCTGATTGAATTTTTCGGCGCTGGCACCAAATGCCCGACTGAGCTGCGGCGTCACATTGTTGGCCTGCTGACGATAGGCGTCCGCTGAATCCTGTCGGGCCAGCCGCAGCTGCGGCGTCACACCTTCATCCAGCAATTTCTGCCAGCTCTGAATCACGCTGTCGACCATGTCCGGATTCATCGGACCCGGAGCCAGTTGTTTAAAAGCCGCCAGCTGCTGGGTCATGTTATCCAGCGCCTGCTGAACCGGCGCATAAGCGTCGTCGGTTAGCGTTTTGCCACCGGCTTTGCTGTCCATCACACGCGACAGCCGGGTAATAACCCGGAAATATTGGTCGTTGCCTTTACTCAGCACCGTCATTTGCTCTACCAGATGTCGGTCAACATCATTCCCTTCGCTCAGCGCGCCAAGAGAATGAATGCTGAATAGCCCGACTCCGCTCCAGAGTAAGCAGAACAGGCCCAGAATAGTGAGCATCACAGCGCGAATGGTGAAATTTTTGAGCATTCCCATACAAAAATCCTATACACGTTGACCCGTAAGTATCGGGCATAGGAGATCTATCGGCAGCGAATAGTGAAGATGTAACACTTTTGTTAGCTATAGTTTTACAGCGTCATTAGTGGGAGCCGGTGGGAATTAGTTGTATATTCAATGGAGTATGCGCGAATGGCTCCAGTAATTCCATTCGCGCAATTTGATGATTAGCGGACTAATTAAAGACGCACCATTTTACTCATCAGCAGGCGGAACAGGCGCATTCGGGCGCGCATAAAGTTCCGTTTCAGGACTAAACCACTCTGGCGATGGTCACCGAGTGACATTGTCACATCGTCGCCTGGATGCCACGCGGGCCATACCACTTCGCCTTCCAGCTGCTGCTTGTATTCGCTGGCATCGCAGGCGAATCTGAACCAGTAGTCGCTGACGCGCGAGGCAAATGCCCGATCGGCGTCGCTGAAAGGCCGGTTTTCATTCGGATCCGGCATCTGGCTCAGGGTGTTAAGGACATATGGCACTTCATTGCCATGCCAGGTCCCGTCAGGATAGAGATCGCGCGCATTCTCAGAGACATAATCAAACCAGTAGCGCCAGCCCGGCATGCCAACATTATGCTGGGCGCGCATCACCAGCCACGGCACCACGCTGAACGCCATGTCGCGCGCCACCGCACGACCGAGGCGCTGATCGTCATGGATGTCATACATCCATTTTAGCATCCGATAGATCACCCGATTTTTGTCGCGCAACTGATGCAGCACCGCGGTGGCATCAACGCCAAAATAGTCCAGCACGCTGGCTTCATCACTGTTGCTGCCCGCCATTAGCGGCAGACGGTGCTGTCGGGCCGCGAGGAAGGTTTTCAGCATCGGTTCCGGCAGCACCGCATCGCCGGAAATCGGCACCGGTTGGATCGCCAGCGGGCCATCCAGCGACCAGAAGGCGTCGGCGGGTAAAGCACGCAACGCATCGGCACTGGCGTCGGGCGGCAGCCCCAGATGCTGTGCAACCGCCATGCCCTGCTGACGCGCTTTTTTCAGCGGCGTATCCGGTAAGCTGTAGGCGCTCTGCACAATCCCCTTGTGAAACAGCCCTTCGGCCAGCGGCGAACAGCAGAGCGACAGCACGCTGCGCGCGCCGGATGATTCGCCAAACAGCGTGACATTGCGGCGGTCTCCGCCAAAGGCCGGGATGTTGCGCTGTACCCACTGCAGGGCCGCAATTTGATCGAGCAGGCCAAAATTATTTATGGTGCTGGCAACAGGATATTGCGCATCTAAAGCCGGATGGGAGAAGAAACCGAGATGGCCGAGTCGGTAGTTGATGGTGACCACCACCGCGCCACGCGAGGCCAGCGGTTTACCGCTGTAGGGCGCCAGACCGCCCGCGCCGATGGTATAGCCGCCGCCGTGTAACCAGACCATCACCGGCAGCGGTTTTGTCGGTTCGACATCCGGGGTCCAGACATTAAGGTAAAGGCAATCTTCACTAAATTCGCCGGGATCGCCACCGCCAACTGCCCGGCAATAATCGCGGTTTTGCCAGGCTGATGCTGAAAATTGTGTGGCATCACGCAGATCGTTCCACGGCGTGACCGGCTGCGGCGGACGCCAGCGTAGTGCCCCTTCCGGGGCGGCGGCATAAGGTATGCCTTTGAATACGAAAAGGTCATCATCCATGCATCCACGTAACTCACCCTCTGCAGTCATAATCCGCAGACCTGTTTCGTTTTTCATTCCTGTATCCCTGTTCTAACGACACTCCATTATTTGCAGGCCTTGAGACAATGTCTATGTCTGAGGCGGATTTGCAGATTATGCCGAAGGTTGTAGCAAAGGACTGAACAACTTCATCAAAAGGTTTGAATAGGCAACAGAAGGGTTTTTGATTATATTTGCTTACGCTTTCCAGCCTGCACCGGCACCTGCCGGCTCTGTTATCCTGCGGGAAGACAGCAAAAAAGAAGACTGCACACAGATAATTACAACAAATCATAACGGCGTAGCGCAGATCCTCTTCTGCTGTTCATCGACCGTATCGTTAATACTAATTTATTAGTTTCGCACCAGCATCAGGGAACACCTCTCCGATTACTGTGCGCCAGTCCGGCTCAGCTTATTAAGCCCGGCGCGCACGTAATTCTATCCCGTTTCGTACTAACACCCTTCAGCGGCGATAATATAATCGCCGCTGAAGGAGGCTGCTATCGTGGCGGGATAATTGCCCTGTTGCGACGGCATGGGCTATAAAGTCACCACGCCACAGCGTGCCAGCGAGCGTTGCTGACGCTCCGCATACAGTGCCATCTCGTCCACCACCGCACTGCCCAGCGCCGTTTCAAACGCTTCCCGGCTGGCCTGGCCTGCCGACCAGACCTGTGCGTGATCGCCAAGGTTTGACTGAAAGATGCCCGCGGCGCTGACCGGCAAAAAATCCTCATAGATAATCGGTTCTGCAATGATTCGTCCCTCAGCAATCAGGCTGTCGAGCGTCTCACCACGGGCTGGCGGGCTCGCCATCCCCTTTTCGCTAAGCCGGTAATGGAACCACGCCAGCTCCTGCTGACGCAGCGTCTGCTCATCGTCTGGAAAATCCCGGAACACATCGCTCAGATGCTGCTGATGCTGCTGGTTATCCTGACCGCTGCCCGCCTGATGCAGCAAACGGTCATACAGCGCCCGGCCCTTCGGCGTCAGCGCTGCACCGCGCTGCTCGATTTCACCAAAGCGCGCGGTGTGGGTGCCCTTATGACCATCCCGAAAGGTGATCGCTTCCTCCAGCGCCTTGAAACTGGTCTGGCGTAACAGAATTGGCACCTGACGACGCGGTGGTCCTTCAATCAGGGTTTTCGGTTCGATTCCGCGCGACGGCATCAGTTGCTGCACCCGATCGATATCCAGCGTGCGGGGAGTGAGATGGTTAATGTGACAGCCGGGGAAACAGACCACGTCAGCAATCAGCCGGTGCTGCTGATTCAATGCCTGATAGGTCTGGCTATCGACGCTGCTGTGGGCGTGCCAGCGGAAAGTTTCCAGTGCTTCGGTGACAAACTCCGCCGCCTGCGGGGCGGTGAATCCACCCTGCTGCTGATGTAGCTGCAGCAGTTGCCGACAGCGCGGCGTGAAGATATCGCGCGCCGCCAGAATCGCCGCCGCCCTTTCACGCAGCTCAGGCTCTTCTATCAGCTCCAGTCGTAACAGTGAGGTAAAGACGCGGAAAGGATTACGCCGCAGGGCAGCTTCGTCGACCGGCCGGAACGCGGTGGAATGCACCGGCACGCCGGCCTGGGAGAGATCGTAATAGCCGACCGGATACATCCCCATCACCGCAAACATCTGCCGCAGCGTGGCGAGTTCGCTGGCGCTGCCGACCCGGATGGCACCGTGACGTTCAATATTGAGCCGGCTGAGTTCATCCGCCGCTGCCAGACGATCTTTCAGTGCGGGTTCTGATTCCAGCGTGCGGTCGTTAACCGCCATCACCAACTGCATCAGCGTGCCGTATTGCGGCACTTCCTGCTGATACATGGCGGACATCGCCTGAGAGAAGCGGGTGCGGATTGCATCCGCAGTGAGAAAGTTGTCCATCTGTTCCACCTGACACCGTGAGCGTTGCTGCTAATGTAATGCAACGGATTGGCGCCAGCGGAAAAAATCACGAATTTGTGATCGGCTTAAAGCCGTAGCGGTTTTTTAGCAGCAGCATCAGGGTAGTGACCACCGCCGGAATGGCCAGCAGCAGAAAAATAAAGCTGAACGACCAGCCGAGTGACAGCATTTCTGCTCCGACAAATGCGCTGAGAATTGCGCCGACGCGGCCGACGCCATGCATCCAGCTGGAGCCGGTGGCGCGGGCATGCGTCGGATAATAGCTGGCGGACAGCGCATTCATCCCGGTATTGGCACCGTTGAAACAGAAGCCGCTACAGAAGGCGATGCCGCTCATGATGCCCACCTCCGCCGGAGAGTACCCCAGCGCGACGATAAACAGCCCGCCACAAAAGTAGATCGCCGCCAGTGCCAGGTTGGCATTAAAGCGATCCATCAGCCAGCCGGCAAACAGCGAACCCAGCGTCCCGCCAGCCTGATACATCGCGGTGATAATCGCGGCTTCAGTAACCGACATCCCCAGCGTATTGACCAGCGACGGCAGCCAGCTGCCAATCAGGTAGACCAGAAACAGCCCCATGAAGTAGCCGCCCCACAGCATAGTGCTGCCAAACAGGTAGCTGCGCGACAGCACGGTCGCGATCGCCCCGCGCGTGGCAACGCTGGCTTCAGGCGCATGAAACGCGCTATCCGGCTGCGTGACGCCCGGCATCATCCGGTCAACGATAGCGTGAATTCGTGCCGCAGGCGCGCCGCGGCTAATCAGGAAGCGCACCGATTCCGGCAGCCCGCGGATCAAACACGGCAGGACCAGCAGCGGCAGGATCCCGCCGAGCAGCAGCACTGAGTGCCAGTTGTAACGCAGTAACAGCCACGAGGCAGCAAATCCCCCGCTGGCCGCGCCAAAGGTAAAGCCGCAAAATACCACGGTGATGATGAACGCCCGACGTCGTTCTGGCGCGTATTCAGCCACCAGCGTGCCGACGTTTGGCATCGCTGCGCCCAGCCCCAGCCCGGTGAGGAAGCGGAACAGCATCATCTGTTCGATGTTTTGCGACAGCGCGGTTGCCAGCGTCCAGAGGCCAAAAAAGAAGACGCTAAGAATAATCATCATCCGCCGGCCGTAGCGGTCGGCTAGCGGGCCGGCTACCATCGCGCCGAGCGCCAGGCCAATCAGTGCGGCACTGATCACCATCCCCAGCTGATGGTTGCTGACGCCCCACGCGGTTTTGAGGGTCGGCGCAATAAAGCCCATAATAGCGATGTCCATGCCATCAAGCGCCACCACAATAAAGCAGAGCGCGATTAACCGCTTTTGCCAGCGACTCAGCGCCTGCTGGTTAATGAGCTGGCGTACATCTACCGCCTCTACGCTGGTCAATGAAAACTCCTCTCGGGCACCCGCCATCGGACATCAGATTTAGTAAAAAAAACGGCGCCAATGATAGCCGATCGTTAACGTTAAGACGTCAGATTTTTATATGATATTGAGAATTATTCAACTTTTAATCGCTAACCCGTTGATCTGCGGTTGCCCTGCTGGCTGGCCTGCTGGCCGCATTCCCATATGACACGTTTCTTTTCAGCGGCTTACCTGGCGAGATGGTTGCACCGCGATATTTGTTAATATAATTTTGCAGCTAAGTTAACAAAATCCATTTTAAATGGTTGCCTGTTACCGGTGATCCTCATTAAGTTTAAGGGATGGAAAAAAATATCCTTTTCAATCAGCGCATTCGCTTGCGCCATTTACATACCTTTGTTGCGGTCGCGCAGCAAGGCACGCTGGGCCGGGCGGCCGAAACGCTTAGCCTGAGCCAGCCTGCCCTGTCAAAAACCCTTAATGAACTGGAAGAGCTGACCGGCGTCAGGCTGTTTGAGCGTGGCCGGCTCGGCGCGCAACTCACCACAATGGGTGAACAGTTCCTGACGCATGCGGTGCGGGTACTTGACGCGCTCAACCACGCCGGACAAAGCTTTAATGAGCAGCCTGCCGATCAGCCGGCCATTATCCGGCTGGGCGCGCTGACCACCGCCGCAATGGGCATGTTGCCGCAGATCCTGGACCGGTTTCATCAGCTGCAACCCAATACCACCATTCAGGTGGCGACCTTACATAATAATGTGCTGCTGGCAGGGTTACGGGCCGGTGAGTTCGATATTGGCGTTGGCCGGATGGCCGACAGTGAAATGATGACCGGGCTGACCTATGAACTGCTGTTTCTTGAATCGCTCAAGCTGGTGGTGCGTCCGGAACACCCGCTCTTAAGTGACAACGTCACCCTGTCGCGTGCCATGCAGTGGCCGGTGGTGATCTCGCCTGAAGGCACCGCACCGCGCCGTATAGCGCAGCAGATGCTCGACGAACAGGGTTGTTCGCTGCCGCCCCACTGTATTGAGACCTCTTCGACCTCGCTGGCGCGGCAACTGGCGTTGCGTTACGACTACATCTGGTTTGTGCCTTCCGGCGCAATTAAAGAAGACCTTAGCCACAATGCGGTCTGCGCTCTGCCGATTAACTCATCCGGTCCGGGCGAGCCGGTAGGGATTATTACCCGCACCGGCAGTCAGCTCAGCCTGAGCGCCGAAGTGCTGATGTCAACCATGCGCAAATTCCACAGCTAGCGGCTGCGTTTAGCATGCCGCTCACGGTTATCCAGCCGCGCTTTATCGGTTTTACGCAGGCCAACATACAGCGCCCCCGCGCCGCCATGTTGCGCCTGGGCAGCGCAGAAGGTCTGTACATCGTCAAACTGGGTCAGCCAGCGCGCCAGATAGCTGCGCACAATATTGGCATGCGACTCATCGTCGCGGCCTTTGCCGTGAATGATCAGCAGATTGCGCAATCCCTGCTTGTGCGCCTGCACCATAAAATTGAACAGCGCCTGGCGGCAGGTTTCCACCGGCTGCCGCAGCAGATTCAGGCTTGCATCCAGCCGGTACTCCCCTTTGCGCAGTTTATCCAGCACGCCCTGCTGTATGCCATCAGCCTTGTATTCCAGCGGCGTGTTCAGCGGCACGATATCCAGATAGCCACGGGTCAGGAAATTCTCCTGTTCAGGATCGCGCGGTGGATGGCGCGGCGCTTTGGTTGAAGGCGATTTGAGCCATAAGGTGCTGGTAGTGTCTTTTAACGGAGTGACATCTCCCATGGCGTCTCGAAAAAGATCGTTATCATCAAGGTTCATGGTTTTCTCACACCTGATTAAAATTGATGGAGGGCAAAACAGGCTTAGGGTGAAAGCGTAGCAAAAGCTAACGGCACTGCGCTAACCCTGTTTTTGGTGATTTTTTGTATCAGACAATTCAGGTTTTAGATCAAAAAGCGGCAACTTTTCGTGACAGTAGCCATTTTGGCATTCTGAGAAGCCCGTCACAGCTATGTTTGGTGCCCGGTCTGACGTCCATACTTTTTGTGCGCCTAAAACTGCTCGGATGAGTTCCCTTCAGCACAAAAAATGTTAAAATTGACACCAGTCAATTATCGTCGAGCAAACCATTATGATCCCTGAAAAACGCAGCATTCGTCGTATTCAGTCGGGCGGTTGTGCCATTCACTGCCAGGATTGCAGCATCAGTCAGCTCTGCATCCCGTTTACGCTAAATGAACATGAGCTGGACCAGCTCGACAATATCATTGAGCGTAAAAAACCTATTCAGAAAGGGCAAACCCTTTTCAAAGCGGGTGACGAGCTTAAGTCACTTTATGCCATCCGTTCCGGTACCATTAAAAGCTATACCATCACCGAACAGGGCGATGAGCAGATTACCGGTTTCCATCTGGCCGGCGACCTGGTCGGCTTTGATGCGATCATGGGTGCCAGCCATCCAAGCTTTGCTCAGGCGCTGGAAACCGCAATGGTCTGTGAAATTCCGTTCGAAACGCTGGACGATCTGTCAGGCAAAATGCCGGCCCTGCGTCAGCAGATGATGCGTCTGATGAGTGGTGAGATCAAAGGCGATCAGGACATGATTTTACTGCTGTCGAAGAAAAATGCCGAAGAGCGTCTGGCCGCCTTTATCTGGAATCTGTCACGCCGCTTTGGTCAGCGTGGATTCTCTCAGCGCGAATTCCGTCTCACCATGACCCGTGGCGATATCGGTAATTATCTCGGCTTAACGGTCGAAACTATCAGCCGTCTGCTGGGCCGGTTCCAGAAATCGGGCATGCTGGCGGTGAAGGGTAAATATATTACTATTGAGAACCACGCCTTACTGGAAGAGTTAGCGGGTCAGAGCCATCAGGCTGCCTGATCGCCGGCCGGATTAATAATTGTTATTTTATTGATCCGGCAGCAACTTTTTCACTTCTTCCGCTGTGCAACATAGGCTATCTTTAATCCAGTCGCTTTGGTTTAAGGAGAGTTCCTCATGTCCCAGTACCAAAATATTCTGGTCGCGATCGATGCCCAGCAAGACGACCAGCCTGCGCTGCGGCGTGCGGTCTATCTCAATCAATTCATCGGCGGCAAAATCAAAGCTTTTCTGCCTATCTATGATTTCTCCTATGAGATGACCACCCTGCTGTCGCCTGATGAACGCGCCTCAATGCGTCAGGGCGTAATCAGCCAGCGCACCGAGTGGATTCGCGAACAGGCACACGCTTACCTGGATGCCGGTGTCGAGATCGAAATCAAGGTCATCTGGCACAACCGTCCCTATGAAGCCATCATTCAGGAAGTGTTAGCCCACCAGCATGATTTAGTGCTGAAAATGGCGCACCAGCACGATCGGCTGGAGTCGGTGATTTTTACCCCGACAGACTGGCATCTGCTGCGTAAATGCCCGTGCCCGGTGTGGATGGTGAAAGATCAGCCGTGGCCGGAAGGCGGTAAAGCGATTGTGGCGGTGAACCTCGCCAGTGAAGAGCCGCATCATGATGGCCTGAATCAGAAGCTGATCCGTGAAACGGTTAAGCTGGCCGAAACCGTGAATCATACTGAAGTCCATCTGGTTGGCGCCTACCCTATCACCCCAATCAATATTGCTATCGAGCTGCCCGATTTTGATCCGAGCGTCTACAACGACGCCATTCGCGGCCAGCATCTGGTGGCGATGAAAGCACTGCGACAGAAATTTTCCATTGGTGAAGAGTTCACCCATGTTGCTAAGGGTTTGCCTGAAGAGGTGATTCCTGACCTGGCGGTGCACCTCGGCGCGGGTGTGGTAGTGCTGGGAACGATCGGACGTACCGGTTTGTCGGCCGCGTTTCTCGGCAATACGGCAGAACAGGTGATTGATCATCTGCGTTGCGATCTGCTGGCAATTAAACCTGATGATTTTAAATCGCCGATCGATCTGGATGATGAAGAGGATGAGGAGGAGTAATCCTGCTCAGTAATAAGGGCGGCTAATCAGCCGCCCTTTTTTTTATAGCGCTTTCAGAATCGCTTCCACGCTGGCTTTGGCATCGCCAAACAGCATCTGGGTATTCTCCTTAAAGAACAGCGGGTTCTGCACTCCGGCATAGCCGGTATTCATTGAGCGTTTAAACACGATGACGTTGTGCGCTTTCCACACTTCCAGTACCGGCATTCCGGCAATCGGACTGCGCGGATCTTCCTGCGCCGCCGGGTTGACGGTATCGTTAGCGCCAATCACCAGCACCGTATCGGTTTCGCTGAAGTCATCGTTGATTTCATCCATCTCCAGCACCACGTCATACGGCACTTTAGCTTCGGCCAGTAGTACGTTCATGTGGCCGGGCAAGCGACCAGCCACCGGATGAATGCCAAAACGTACTTTGATACCGAGTGCACGCAGCCTGGCGGTGATTTCCGCCACCGGGTATTGTGCCTGGGCCACCGCCATACCGTAGCCAGGGGTGATAATGACCGAAGAAGAGGCTTTCAGCATCTCTGCGGTCTCTTCCGCGCTGATTTCACGGTGTTCACCCGCGGCGGCGCTGTCATCACCGCTGCTGGTCTCACTGCCAAAACCGCCGGCAATCACGCTGATAAACGAACGGTTCATCGCCTTACACATAATGTAAGAGAGGATCGCACCGGAGGAGCCGACCAGCGCACCGGTGACAATCAGCAGGTCATTGCTCAGCATAAAGCCGGCTGCAGCAGCTGCCCAGCCGGAGTAAGAGTTGAGCATTGACACCACCACCGGCATATCTGCCCCGCCGATGGACGCCACCAGATGCCAGCCAAACGCCAGCGCAATCAAGGTCATCAACAGCAGTGCAAATACCTGCGCCGCGCTACTGCTGGTGTTAACGAACCACAGCAGCAGCAGGAACGAGACCACCAGCGCCAGCAGATTGAGCTTATGACGATGCGGCAACGCCAGCGGCCGCGAGGAGATCTTGCCGCACAGCTTGCCAAACGCCACCAGCGAACCGGTAAAGGTCACCGCGCCAATAAAGAAACCGATAAACACTTCGCTCAGATGGATATTCTCCATCACCGCCGGCAGGCCAGGCGCATGATCGATATAGCTGTTGATGCCCACCAGCACCGCCGCCAGGCCGACAAAGCTGTGCAGAATTGCCACCAGCTCCGGCATTTCGGTCATTTCGACCTTCTTCGCCAGACGCACGCCAATTGCCCCGCCGATCACCATCGCCACCAGGATCCACACCACGTTGCCGCTGTCGGGCCCAAAAATGGTGGCCACCAGTGCGATCGCCATGCCGCTGATACCAAAAATATTGCCCTGCTTAGAGGTCTCATGTCGCGAGAGACCGGCGAGGCTACAAATAAACAGAATGGCAGCGACGATATAGGCTGCAGTTACTAATCCGCCAGACATGAATTACCCCTTACGAAACATTTTCAGCATGCGCTGGGTGACGGTAAAGCCACCAAAGATATTGATGCTGGCAATCAGCACGGCAATAAAGGAGATAAACGTCACCCAGCCACCGTGCCCCATCTGCAACACCGCGCCGATGACGATAATGCCGGAGATGGCATTGGTGACCGACATCAGCGGCGTATGCAGCGCATGGCTGACGTTCCACACCACGTAGTAGCCCACCACGCAGGAGAGCGCGAAGACGGTAAAGTGTGACAGGAAATCACTCGGCGCGACGTTGGCCAGGCAGGCAAACAGCACTATCGCCAGCGCGATCAGCAGATATTTACGCCAGGCAGCAACCGGTTTTTTCTCGACCGTCGATACCGCTTTTGCCGCAGCCGGTGCGGCCTGCGGAGCAGCGGAGACCTGAATCGGCGGTGCTGGCCAGGTCACTTCGCCTTCACGGATCACCGTAACGCCGCGCACCACCACATCGTCGAAATCAAGGGTGATTTCGCCGTTTTTCTCTTTGCATAACAGCTTCATCAGGTTGACCAGGTTGGTACCGTAGAGCTGCGATGACTGGGTCGGTAAGCGGCTGGGCAAATCGGTATAACCGATAATCTTCACGCCATTCGGGGTAACGGTAACCTGATCGGCGACCGTCAGAGCGCAGTTGCCGCCGTTTTGCGCCGCCAGATCGACGATGACGCTGCCCGGCTTCATGCTGGCAACCATCTCTTCGGTAATCAGCGTCGGAGCCGGTTTGCCGGGGATCAGCGCGGTGGTGACGATTATGTCCACTTCCTGCGCCTGGCTGGCGAACAGCGCCATTTCGGCTTTGATGAAGGCTTCAGACATCACTTTGGCGTAGCCATCGCCGCTGCCCGCTTCCTCTTCAAAATCGAGTTCGAGGAATTCGGCGCCCATACTCTGCACCTGCTCTTTCACTTCCGGCCGGGTATCAAATGCCCGGACAATCGCGCCGAGCTGCCCGCCGCGCCGATCGCTGCCAGCCCGGCTACGCCGGCACCAATAACCATCACTTTGGCCGGTGGCACTTTACCGGCTGCGGTAATCTGACCGGTAAAGAAACGGCCAAACTGGTGGGCCGCTTCCACAATCGCGCGATAACCGGCAATGTTAGCCATCGAACTCAGGGCATCCAGCGACTGCGCCCGCGAGATACGCGGCACGGAATCCATCGCCATCACCGTCACCTGACGCGCCGCCAGTTTCTCCAGCAGCGCAGGATTCTGTGCCGGCCAGATGAAACTCACCAGGGTGCTGCCCGCCCGGGTCAGCGCAATCTCATCATCGAGCGGTGCATTCACTTTCAGCACGATATCGGACTGCCAGACCTGCTGGGTGTCACTGAGAGTGGCGCCTGCCGCAAGGTAGCTGTCGTCATCGAAACTGGCGCTGAGGCCCGCGTCATGTTCCAGCGTGACGCTAAACCCCAGCTTGATCAGTTGCCCAACGGTCTGCGGCGTGGCGGCCACACGTGACTCGCCCGGCAATCGTTCTTTGGGTATTCCAATTAACATAGTGTTTCCTTTCATCGGTTAAAGGATGATGGCAAGAAGTCTGCACGACAACAGCGCAACTGAAACAGTGTTTCAGCTGCTTATGAACGAAATGCACTTATTTCAAAGTGTTTATAACCTACTGAAAATGTGACGGGCGATCCAGTTCGGCCTGGCGGAGTAGAGACATTCACCCAATTATTCAGTGTTAAAGATAAAAACCCGTGTTATCGCACTACTAAAACCAGTCATCAGCAGATAATCTGCTATGCCTAATCGTGTCAGGGCGCAGATCCGGTTAATAAAAACCTTTATTTAACAATGCATTAACTGTTATAGCACTAAGGCTTACCGGCTTTAACGGTAACCCGCACCAAAAAGGGGCTATAAACGCGATTCATGACAATCAGATGAAGAATGTCCGGTTGAATAACGCGAGTTGACGCAAAAAATCGCTGCGACAGTCTGTTTATAACATGCAATAATCAGCGGCTAATCTGTTATACATCAAGAGTCCAGCACGTTTTCGTACTCATTTTTGCGTAAGGCGAAGGATTATTTTTATGAAGCTGAAGAACACTATTCTGGCGTCCACCTTGTTATCCCTGCTGGCAGCTAACGCATTCGCTGCGCAGGAGTTGACGCCAGAAAAAGCGGCCGCGTTGAAGCCATTCGAACGTATTAATATCACCGGCCGTTTCAACGCAATTGGCGATGCCGCCGATGCGGTGTCTAAGCGTGCTGATGAAATGGGCGCCGCTTCTTACTACATCCAGGGCATTAACGACACCAACGGCAACAGCGGCAACTGGCGCGTCACCGCGGACCTTTATAAAGCCGATGCGCCTGAAGCGGCCTCTTCCACCAGCTACCGTCGCTTCAACGGCATCAACGAGTTACCTAAAGCTGAAGCCTATAAACTCGAACCTTTCGATACGGTATCAGTGAGCGGCTTCTTCGCCAGCCAGCCAGACGTTAACGATGCGATCTCTAAAGCGGCAAAAGAGAAAGGCGCAGCCTCCTTCTTTATTGTTCGCCAGATTGATGCCAACAACGGCGGCAATCAGTACGTGACGGCTTACGTCTATAAGGCTGACGCAAAAGAGCGTAAGGTGCAGACGCCAAACGCCATTCCGGCTGATTCAGAAGCGGGTAAAGCGGCCCTCGCCGCAGGCGGTGCAGCCGCAGCCAACGTTGAAATTCCGGGCGTGGCCTCTTCTGAGACCCCAAGTAAAAGCGTAGGCCGTTTCTATGAAACGCAAAGCTCAACCGGCAAACGTTATACGGTCAATCTGCCAAACGGCAAATCAGTGCAGGAAGTTAACGCGATAACTGCCGCACAGATGCAGCCGTTCGACACCGTGACCTTCACCGGACACTTCGGTACTCCGACCGAAATCTCTGAAGAAGTGGCTAAGCGTGCCGCGGATAAAGGGGCTAAGTACTACCACGTGACCCGTCAGTGGCAGAACCAGAGCGGCGGTAACCTGACCGTAACCGCAGACATCTTTAAGTAATCTTCTCAGGGCGGCGCCCGCCGCCCTGCTGTTTGCATAATTCCTGTGCTGTTTTGCATATTCACGCATTGCCATCCCCCGCCGCACTCCGTAAAATCTGGCGCCTGTTTCACCGGACATTCTCACCGTTATTTGCCTGATGGCTACCATATACCTGTGATGAAATCCGGTTTACCCAGCCATATATGCTAGCGGGAAGGTTGTTTTGGAGAAAAAATTAGGTCTCGGTGCCCTGACAGCGCTGGTGTTGAGCTCAATGCTCGGCGCAGGTGTCTTCAGCTTGCCGCAAAATATGGCCGCCGTGGCCGGACCGGCCGCATTGCTGATTGGCTGGCTGATTACCGGCGTAGGGATTATCTTTCTGTCGCTGGCAATGCTACTGCTGACCCGTCTCAAACCCGATCTGGACGGCGGCATCTTTACCTACGCGCGCGCTGGCTTCGGCGAGCTGATGGGCTTCTGTTCCGCGTGGGGCTACTGGCTGTGCGCGGTGATCGCTAATGTCTCCTATCTGGTGATCGTCTTCTCCGCACTCAGTTTTTTCACTGACAGCCCGGGCCACGTCGTTTTTGGCGACGGCAACACCTGGCAGGCGATGCTTGGCGCATCGGTACTGCTGTGGCTGGTGCACTGGCTGGTGCTGCGAGGCGTGCAAACCGCCGCCAGCATTAACCTGATGGCGACGCTGGGCAAACTGGTGCCGCTTTTGCTGTTTGTGGTGCTGGCAGTGCTGGCGTTTAATTACGATCGGTTCCGCTTCGATTTCTCCGGCGTCACGCTGGGACAGCCGCTGTGGGAGCAGATTAAGCAGACCATGCTGATCACCCTGTGGGTGTTTATCGGGGTCGAAGGCGCAGTGGTGGTGTCAGCGCGCGCCCGGCAGAAAAAGGATGTCGGTCGCGCCACGCTGCTGGCGGTGCTGGCGGCGCTGCTGGTCTATCTGCTGGTGACGCTGCTGTCGCTGGGTGTGGTACCGCGTGCTGAACTGGCAGAGATGCGCAATCCGTCAATGGCCGGCTTAATGACCCGTCTGATGGGTCACTGGGGCGATGCGGTGATCGCCGTTGGCCTGATCATTTCGGTCTGTGGGGCCTATCTCAGCTGGACCATTATGGCGGCTGAAGTGCCGCTGATCGCCGCGCAGCTGGGTGCCTTCCCGCGCAGTATTGCCCGGCAGAACGTGCACAACGCGCCAGCCGCCTCACTGTGGCTGACCAACGGCAGCATTCAGCTCTGTCTGATCCTGATTGCGCTTACCGGAGCCAACTACAACAACCTGCTGACTATCGCCTCAGAGATGATTCTGGTGCCCTATCTGCTGGTCGGCCTCTATCTGATCAAAGTGGTTCGCGGACAGCGCAAACCGCTGGCGATGGCGGTAGGCATTGGTGCCAGCCTGTACGGTATCTGGCTGCTTTACGCGTCAGGTCCGTTACACCTGATGACCTCGGTGGTGCTGTACGCGCCGGGGCTGCTGCTGTTTATGTTTGCCCGACGCGGCGGCCGCGCGGATATAGCGCTGACCTCACTGGAGCGGATTGCGATGGGAATGCTGATTGCGGCGACGCTGCCTGCGGTATGGCAGCTGACGACTTAATGTGACTGCAGCGGGATGGAGACGCACAGCAGGTCATCCTGCTGTGTCAGATTCAGCGGCTTGCGGTATTCCTGATGAATGGCGTCCAGCTGCTCCGGCGAAAGCGGATAAGGCAGCTGGATATCAAAGCGACTGATCTGCTGCTGTTCAGCAAGCGTAATCAGACGGGCGATGTTAATTTCGTCGCTGACCTGGGTAGAAATGATTTGTAATGCTAATTCTTTAAGCGGGTCGCCACTGGCCTGTAAGCTGTGCGCAGATTTGCGTGTCACCATGCCAAAAATCGGCATCACACCATAAATTGCATCGACGAAGCTCCAGCGTTTTTTACAGGAAGCGGAAAGAAAAGCACTGTAATTGAAGCAGATGCGGTCACTGTATATGGCTGATGCCAGCTCTTTATCAGACACACTCACGCTCCTCATAGTAATCATTACGGTTCCGAACCTGGCGCAAAAAGGCCGCGGTTATGATGGCACATTTTGCCGGTTATATACCAGTGAGATAAGGATATTTCGTGCGATAGCGTAGAGCTCAGGACCAGGAAAAGATATGCTTTCGTTCATCCTTATTCTGCGCAGTGAACTATGAACAAAATCGTTTATGTGGAAGACGAACCGGAAGTGGGCGAGCTGATTGCCGCCTATCTGGGACGTCACGATATTGAAGTGATTGTCGAGACGCGCGGTGACCGTGCCGAAGCGGTAATTGCTGAACAACAGCCGGACCTGGTAATGCTGGATATCATGTTGCCGGGCAAAGATGGCATGACGATTTGCCGTGACCTGCGGGCCAACTGGCAGGGTCCGATTGTGTTGCTGACCTCACTCGACAGCGACATGAACCATATTCTGGCGCTGGAGATGGGCGCGCAGGATTACATCCTGAAAACCACGCCGCCGGCGGTGCTGCTGGCGCGTCTGCGCCTGCATCTGCGCCAGTCGCAGCAGGGACAGCCGGAAGATGCTGCGCCCGCAGCGGCGGCCAACCGGATGCTGCGTTTCGGCTCGCTGACCATCGATGCGCTCAACCGTCAGGTCACGCTGTTTGACGAGCAGATCGCCCTCTCCACCGCCGATTTCGATCTGCTGTGGGTGCTGGCCAGCCACGCCGGACAGATCCTTAACCGCGATGCGCTGCTCAAAACGCTGCGCGGCGTCAGCTATGACGGCCTCGACCGCAGCATTGACGTGGCGATTTCCCGCCTGCGCAAAAAACTGCACGACAGCGCCACCGAGCCGTTCCGTATCAAAACGATTCGTAACAAAGGCTATCTGTTTGCGCCACAGGCCTGGGACACCCGCGTGTTATGAGAAAGCTTTTTATACAGTTCTACCTGCTGCTGTTTGTCTGCTTTCTGGTGATGACGCTGCTGGTCGGGCTGGTCTACAAGTTCACCGCTGAACGGGCCGGTCGCCAGTCGATGAACGACCTGATGGCCAGTTCGCTCTATCTGATTCGCAGTGAACTGCGCGAGATCCCGCCGCGCGACTGGAATAAAACCATCAAGAGCCTCGATCTCGGGCTGTCGTTTGATCTGCACATCGAGCCAATGAGCAAGTATCAGCTCGATGACGGCAATATGCGCCGGTTACGCGCCGGTGAAATCGTGGCGCTCGACGATCAATACACCTTTTTGCAGCATATTCCGCGCAGTCATTATGTGCTGTCGGTCGGACCGATCCCCTACCTGTTCTACCTGCATCAGATGCGGCTGCTGGATATTGCGCTGCTGGTATTTATTGGCATGTCGCTGGCGCTGCCGGTGTTTATCTGGATGCGCCCGCACTGGAAAGAGATGCAGCGGCTGGAAAAAGCGGCGCAGCGCTTTGGCCGTGGCGAACTCGACGTGCGTACCCACTTTGACAGCACCTCCAGCCTGTTCCGGCTCGGCATCGCCTTTAACCAGATGGCAGAGAATATCAACACGCTGGTTGCCAGTAAGAAGCAGTTAATTGATGGCATCGCCCATGAGTTACGTACGCCGCTGGTTCGCCTGCGTTACCGGCTGGAGATGAGCGATAACCTGACCGATGGCGAACGGGTGGCGCTCAACCGCGATATTGGCCAACTGGAGAGCCTGATTGAAGAGCTGCTGACCTATGCCCGGCTCGATCGGCCGCGCGTTGACCTTAATCTGCGCTCGCTCGACCTGGCGAACTGGCTGCGTGAGCGGCTCGACGACTTTCGCGCCATCAACCCGCAGGTTCAGCTCGATCTTGACCTGCCGCAGCGGGAAAACACCGGCGTTTCGGATACCCGGCTGATGGAGCGGGTGCTGGATAATCTGGTGAATAACGCGCTGCGCTACGCGAATCAGCGGCTGCGTATCAGCCTGTGGTTTGATGGCCCAATCGGCTGCCTGCAGGTTGAAGATGACGGTCCGGGTATTCCGGCGGAAGAGCGGCAGCGGGTATTTGAACCGTTTGTCCGGCTCGATCCCAGCCGCGATCGGGCAACCGGCGGATGCGGACTGGGGCTGGCCATTGTCCACTCTATTGCCCAGGCGCTCAGCGGTCAGGTGACGATTGAGTCCAGCCCGCTCGGCGGGGCCAGCGTTCGCTTTTGCTGGCCGGTTGATCTACCCTTGCGGGAAATTCCGCTACGTTAACTATTACAAGGAGTCTTGCGTGACCTCAGCGTATCAACAACTTAGCGCGACTTTCCAGCGCTTGTCGCGTTTTAATCACGTCACCGCCATCGCCAGCTGCGATATGCAAACCACCATGCCGCCAGGCGGCAGCCGCGCACGCGGTGAGGCGCTGGCTGAGATGAGCGTATTGCAGCACCAGATTCTGACCGCATCGCAGATCGGCGAACTGCTGCAACAGGCAGAACAGCAGGACCTGAACGATGTCGAGCGCGCCAACCTCAATGAAATGAAGCGCGCTTATCAACAGGCCAGCCTGCTGCCTGACGCCTTCGTTGAGGCAAAATCGCTGGCCGGTTCGGTGTGTGAACATGCCTGGCGCAGCCAGCGTCCGGCCAATGACTGGCAGGGCTTTGCCACCAATCTGAAAGAGGTAGTACGCCTGAGTCGTGAAGAAGCGCAACTGCGCGCTGAGGCAACCGGCAGCTCCCGCTACGATGCGTTGCTGGACCTGTATGAGCCAGGCATGACCCGCGCCCGACTGGATAAAACCTTTGGCGACCTGAAAAGCTGGCTGCCACAGCTGTTGCAGCAGGTGGTCGAAAAGCAGGCGCAGCAGCCGGTTGCGCTGCCGCAGGGACCCTTTGCCCTGCCCGCACAGCGCCAGCTTGGCCTCAGCATTATGGAAACGCTGGGTTTCGATTTTAACCACGGCCGGCTGGATGTCAGTGCGCATCCGTTCTGCGGCGGCGTGCCGGAAGATGTGCGGATCACCACGCGCTACAATGAGCAGGAGTTTCTCAGCGCCATGATGGGTGTGATCCACGAAACCGGCCATGCGCGCTATGAGCAAAATCTGCCGCAACAGTGGCGGGGACAGCCGGTGGCGCTGGCCCGTTCAACGGCGATTCACGAGTCGCAGAGCCTGTTTATGGAGATGCAGCTGGGACGCAGCCGCGAATTCCTGCAGCGTATTCTGCCGCAAATCATCGCCCGCTTTGGCGACCAGCCCGCGCTGCAGGCGGATAACTTTGTCCGGCTGGCGCAGCAGGTTAAACCGGGACTGATTCGGGTCGATGCAGATGAACTGAGCTACCCGGCGCATGTAATCCTGCGTTATGAGATTGAACAGGCGCTGATCGAAGGCGAGATTGAGGTAGACGATATTCCGGCGCTGTGGGATGAGAAGATGCAGCAGTCGCTGGGTCTCGATACGCGTGGCAACTACCGTGACGGCTGTATGCAGGATATTCACTGGACCGACGGTGCCTTCGGCTACTTCCCGACCTACACCCTCGGTGCCATGTACGCGGCTCAGCTGTTCCAGGCGGTGAAGAAGGCGATTCCGCAGCTCAGCGATCTGATCCAGCATGGCGAACTGCAACCGGTGTTTGACTGGCTGCAACAGAATATCTGGCAGCATGGCAGCCGTTTCTCTACCGACCAGTTGCTGATCAATGCCACCGGCGAATCGCTGAATCCAGCCTTTTTCCGTCAGCATCTTGAACAACGCTATCTGAATAACTAAACTGCGCGGCGGTCATCTGACCGCCCTTTTCCCGCGTTGTACAATCGGTTACACGCCGATACCAAACACCCACGGACACCCTGCAGCGATTTCCCTATAGTCTCTTCACCGGCCCCGCAGTGGGCTACACATGAAAAAAATGTCCGAGGAATTTGCAATGAAAAAATTATTTGCACTGGTTGTCGCCGCTGCTATGGGTATGTCTTCTGTTGCCTTCGCTGCTGATACCACAGCTGCTCCTGCCGCTGCGCCGGCTGCGACTTCAACTACCGCAACAGCACCAGCGAAAACTGCACACAAAACTGAACACAAGAAACACAAAAAAGCAGTGAAGAAAGACGCAGCACAGAAAGCGCAGGCGGCTAAGAAAGTTCACCACAAGAAAGCAGTAAAACCGGCTGCGCAGAAAGCGCAGGCTGCTAAGAAAGTGCACCACAAGAAAGCAACCAAGCCAGCGGCACAGAAAGCCCAGGCAGCTAAAAAAGTTCATCACAAAAAAGCAGTAAAACCCGCGCAGAAAGCGCAGGCCGCTAAAAAAGTTCACCACAAAAAAGTCGTTAAACCAGCGGCTAAGAACTAAGGTCGCCGTAGCGCGCCCGACCACGCGTTAATGATTAAAAACACCCGGTTATGCCGGGTGTTTCTTTACTGGAGTGGATGAAATGGTGCGTCGCTATCGCTTCGAAATTATTCTGCTGATTATGATCCTGTGTGGCATTGTGGCAGCCAGTTTTTTTATTTAACAGTTGTAGCGTACTGATTAACCAATAAAACTCCCTTTTTTAGCGCTCACAGACTATAGTTATCGCAGTTGCTTGATAACAATAACGTCACTTTTTCTCGCCATTGAGAGTTCTATGCGCCTGGCTATCTTGTTAATGGTTGGACTTTTCAGTTTTACCTCCTTTGCTCATGCCGATGATGATGACGACACGCCAACGCCTGACGAAATCAAAATGCTGTTTTTCGGCAAAGATCATCGCAAAGCCATCACCGATATTACCGCGGCCCCCTGGGATGCTATTGGACAGCTGGAAACCGAAAGCGGTAACCTCTGCACCGCCACGCTGATCTCACCGCATCTGGCCCTGACGGCCGGACACTGTTTACTCGCGCCACCGGGCAATTTCGATAAGCCGGTTGCGCTGCGCTTTATGGCGAGCGATAAAGGCTGGCGATATGAAATCCACGACATTGATGCCCGCGTCGAACCGTCGCTGGCCTCAAAGCTGAAAGCGGACGGTGAAGGCTGGATCGTGCCGAGCAACGCCGCGCCGTTTGACTACGGCATCGTGATTTTGCGCAATCCCCCTTCCGCCATTACGCCGATTCCACTGTTTGATGGCTCACGCAGTGAGTTAACTGCGGCGCTGAAGCAGACCGGTCGCAAAGTGACCCAGGCGGGTTATCCGGCCGATCATCTCGATACGCTTTATTCTCACAGTGACTGTTTGATTACCGGCTGGGCGCAACGCGCCGTGCTGTCACATCAGTGTGATACGCTGCCCGGCGACAGTGGTTCACCGCTGCTGCTGAACAGTGATAAAGGCTGGCAGTTGATTGCGGTGCAAAGCTCAGCGCCCGCCGCGAAAGATCGTTATCTGGCCGACAACCGTGCGATTGCCGTTACCTCGTTCAGAGACGAGCTGGAAGCGTTAGCGCAGTAATCGGCTATGTGCCGCAAAGAGAAGCCGGGGCGCGTCATCACTGACGCGCCCCGGTTTTTTATCAGCCTGCAATCTGCTCCATGGTCTGCAGAATGCGCTTATCAGAGATGGGATAAGGCGTGCCGAGCTGCTGGGCAAAGTAGCTAATCCGCAGCTCTTCAATCATCCAGCGGATCGCCTGTACTTCTTCATCATCCTGACGCTGCGGCGGCAATTTATTGCGCCACGCCTGATACGCCTGCTCCACCGCCTGCACTTTCAGCATCCGCGCCCGATCGCTGTGCGGATCGGCTGGCAGTTTTTCCAGCCGCCGTTCGATGCCATGCAGATAGCGCAGACTGTCGCCGAGCCGCTGCCAGCCGTTGCCGGTGACAAAACCGCGATAGACCAGGCCACTGAGCTGCGCTTTGATATCGGATAACGCCAGCGCCATCGTCATGTCGACCCGTCCTTTCAGGCGCTTATTGATGTTGAACACTGCCGTCAGGATCTGCTCGACCTGCTTAGCAATGGTCACCACGGTCTCGTTCAGTTCAGCGCGCACCTTGTCCCGCAGCGCCTCAAACCCGGCCTGATCCCAGGCCGGTCCGCCCGCTTCGGCAATCAGCTTATCAATACCACAGGCGATACAGTCATCGATCAACTCCAGCACTTTGCCATACGGGTTGAAGTAGAGCCCGAGTTTGGCTTTGTTCGGCAGTTTTTCGTGCAGGTACTTCACCGGCGACGGCACGTTGAGCAGCAGCAGGCGACGCTGTCCGCGCCACATCATCTTCTGCTGCTCCTGCTCGCTGTCAAACAGCCGGATAGCGACGCTCTCTTTCTCATCAACCAGTGCCGGCCAGGCTTTCACCTGATAGCTGCCGCGCTTCTGCTCGTAGCTGCGCGGCAGATCGCCGAAGCTCCAGATATGCAAGCCACTCTGTTCCAGCCCGTCGTCCGCCACTTTTGACAGGGTTTCCTGCACTTTGCCTTTCAGCTGCGCCTTGAGGGCGGTCAGATCTTTGCCTTCCAGCAGTTTGCGGTTGTGTTCATCCACCACCCGGAAGGTCATTTTCAGATGATCGGGCACCTGATCCCACTGCCAGTTTTCCCGCTCCAGCGTGACGCCGGTCATGCGGCGAAACTCCCGTGACAGCGCATCCAGAAGCGGCATCTCCATTGCCGTGACCCGCCCCAGAAACGCTTCGGCGTAGTTCGGTGCCGGCACCAGATTGCGCCGCAGCGGCTTAGGCAGCGACTTAATCAGCGCAATAATCAGTTCGCGCCGCACGCCCGGAATCTGCCACTCAAAGCCACTCTCTTCCACCTGGTTAAGCAGTGGCAGCGGGATATGCACCGTCACGCCGTCGGCATCAGCACCCGGTTCAAACTGGTAGCTGAGCTTCAGCTTGAGGTTGCCCTGATGCCAGAAGTTGGGATAGTCGAGCTGGCTGACCTTGTCCGCACCCTCCTTGATCAGCATCTGCTTATCAAAGTTAAGCAATTCCGGGTTGTCGCGGCTGGCCTGTTTCCACCAGCTATCAAAGTGCTTCGCCGACACCACCTCTTTACCGATACGCTGATCGTAAAAGGCGAACAGGGTTTCGTCATCGACCAGAATGTCGCGACGACGCGATTTATGCTCCAGATCTTCGACTTCGCTGCGCAGCTTCTGATTGTTGCGGAAGAAGGCGTGACGCGTCTGCCAGTCGCCCTCTACCAGCGCATGACGGATAAACAGCTCACGGCTCAGGGTCGGATCAATGCGGCCATAATTGACTTTGCGCGCCGCCACTATCGGCAGGCCATACAGCGTCACTTTCTCGGTGGCCATCACAGCACCCTGCGATTTCTCCCAGTGCGGTTCGCTGTAGCTGCGCTTGATCAGGTGCTGGGCCAGCGGCTCAATCCACTCCGGCTCGATGCGCCCGGCGGTGCGGCCCCACAGCCGGCTGGTCTCCACCAGTTCCGCCACCATGGTCCATTTCGGCGGCTTCTTAAACAGCCCGGAGCCGGGGAAGATGGCGAAGCGGGTATTACGCGCGCCGGTGAACTCCTGCTTATCGGCATCTTTCTGGCCGATATGCGACAGCAGGCCGCTTAACAGTGCGCAGTGAACTTCGCGCATGCCTGCCGGCTCGCTATTGACCGGAATGCCCAGTTCGCGCACCACCTGCCGCAGCTGGGTGTAGATATCCTGCCATTCACGCACCCGCAAATAGTTGAGGAAATCGCTTTTGCACTGGCGGCGGAACAGGTTACCCGACAGCGCCTTTTGCTGCTCAGCCAGGTAATTCCACAGGTTAACGAAGGCGAGGAAGTCGGAATCTTTATCAGCAAATCGCCGATGTTTTTCGTCAGACGCCTGCTTTTTCTCGGCGGGACGCTCGCGTGGGTCCTGAATCGATAAGCCGGCGGTGATGATCATCACTTCACGTACGCAGCCAAATTTCTGCGCTTCCAGCACCATCCGCGCCAGTCTTGGATCGACCGGCAACTGCGCCAGCTGACGGCCGGAACCGGTCAACTGGTAATGGCCGTCCTCTTCGTTCAGGGTCAGCGCGCCCAGCTCTTCCAGCAGGCGTACCCCATCCTGAATATTGCGCTTATCCGGCGCTTCAACAAACGGGAAGGCGGCGATATCGCCCAGTCCCAGCGCGGTCATCTGCAGAATAACCGACGCCAGGTTGGTGCGCAGGATTTCAGGATCGGTAAACGCCGGGCGGCTGAGAAAGTCATCTTCGGAATAGAGCCGGATACAGATCCCTTCTGACACACGACCACAGCGCCCTTTACGCTGATTGGCCGACGCCTGTGAAATCGGCTCAATCGGCAGTCGCTGCACTTTGGTGCGGAAGCTGTAGCGGCTGATGCGCGCGGTTCCGGGATCGATAACATATTTGATGCCGGGCACCGTTAGCGAGGTTTCCGCCACGTTGGTGGCCAGCACAATCCGCCGGCCGCTGTGTGACTGGAATACCCGATTCTGCTCGGCATTCGACAGCCGGGCGTAGAGAGGCAGAATCTCGGTATGCGGCAAATCACGTTTAATCAGCGCGTCTGCGGTATCACGGATCTCACGTTCACCACTCATGAATATCAGGATATCGCCGCGGCTCTCATGGCTCAGTTCATCTACCGCATCAAAGATCGCCTGCAGCTGATCGCGATCGCCGTCATCTGCCTCTTCCACTACCGGCCGGTAGCGCACTTCCACCGGATAGGTGCGGCCAGAGACTTCAATCACCGGCGCATTATTGAAATGCCGCGAAAAACGCTGCGGATCGATGGTCGCTGAGGTGATGATCACTTTCAGATCGGGCCGACGCGGCAGCAGTTCACGCAGGTAACCCAGCAGGAAGTCGATGTTCAGGCTGCGCTCATGCGCTTCATCGATGATGATGGTGTCGTACTGCATCAGCAGACGGTCCTGCTGAATTTCCGCCAGCAAAATCCCGTCGGTCATCAATTTGATCTGGGTCAGATCGCTGACCTGATCGTTGAATCGCACTTTGTAACCGACGCAGCCGCCGAGCGAGGTATCCAGCTCGTCGGCGATGCGATTCGCCACGGTGCGCGCCGCCAGGCGACGCGGCTGGGTATGGCCAATCAGCCCGGTCACGCCACGCCCCAGCGCCAGACAGATCTTCGGCAGCTGGGTGGTTTTACCGGAGCCGGTTTCGCCAGCCACAATCACCACCTGATGATCGCGTATCGCCGCGGCAATATCCTGCTGCTTCTGGCTGACCGGCAGATTTTCCGGGAAGGTGATGGCCGGGGTGGCCGCGCGACGCTGGGCCACCTTCTGCTCGGCGGCGCTAAAATCCTGCTCCAGCTCGCTGGCGATGCCCTGTTGAGCCGCCGGATTTTTAACTTTCCTGGCACCCTGTAAGCGACGCTGCAGGCGCTGGCGGTCGCGCAGCATTAACCCGTCAAGCCGTGACCAGAGTGAAGCCAGTGGGGAGGTATCGGGAGATGACATAATAATGACGTACCTTACTCAGACGCTGTCGCTGCCGATAGCAGCGCGCTGCAAGCCGGGATAACCGGCTGATTCAATAAAATAATTGCGCGCATCATAGCACATTTCGACCTGTGCCGGAGGGCGGCGCACGTTACGCTTATTCAATAAATTCGAACATTGACCTCGAAATATTGCGCTTTCACCGCGCCATTGATAACCGTAGAGTGTAAACCATTGAGCGGAAAGCCTTCCGCGTTACAGACAGGAAATCACCATGAGCAAAGTTTTAGTTCTGAAATCAAGCATCCTCGCAGGCTACTCACAATCCAGCCAACTGGCTGACTTCTACGTTGAACAGGCAAAGTCTCAGGGCAAAGAAGTGACCGTACGCGATCTGGCAGCAAACCCGATTCCGGTACTGGATGGTGAGCTGGTTGGTGCGCTGCGTCCGTCTGATGCGCCACTGTCACCACGTCAGCAGGAGGCGCTGGCGCTGTCTGATGAGCTGATTGCAGAACTGCAGGCGCATGATGAAATCGTGATCGCTGCACCAATGTACAACTTCAACATCCCGACTCAGCTGAAGAACTACTTCGACCTGATCGCTCGTGCTGGCGTGACTTTCCGCTACACCGAAGCAGGCCCGGAAGGTCTGGTGAAAGGCAAGCGTGCGGTGGTGATTTCCAGCCGTGGCGGCATTCACAAAGACACCGCGTCCGATCTGCTGACGCCATACGTGAAGCTGTTCCTGGGCTTCATCGGTATTACCGACGTTGAGTTCGTATTTGCTGAAGGTATCGCTTACGGTCCGGAAGTGGCTAACAAAGCGACCGCTGAAGCTAAAGATACTATCCAGCAGATCGTCACTGCATAATCTTTTGATGCCGTTGTACTTGCCGGGCCCTGTGCCCGGCTTTTTTTCGCCTGGTGTTACTCTTTCTTCAGCCACTGACCGTTGATGCCGCGAACATATTCGCCCGCCGCGGCGCGGCTGACCAGTTTCTGGCCGGCGATGCTGGCAACCTCGGCGGTGGTTAAATTGTTCTGCTCTGCCACCCGCTGATACTGCTGCTGTCGTCCCGCGTTAATGCGTTCTGTCAGCGCCCGGGTTTCGCTGTCCTGCGCCCGGGCGGCCAGATAGCCCGACAGGGTTTCGCCCACCCGTCCCGACTGGCGGGCCTCGTCCAGCGTCAGCGCCCAGGCAGGCTGGGCCATCACCAGGGCGAGCAACAGGGCTACGCTGATGCGTTTCATACTCGCTCTCCTCAGAACAGATCGCTCTGGTTTTTCAATAACGCTTCCACGTCTTTATCTACTTTGATGTGAATCTCATGCTCGATTTTCACGTTCATATTGATGGTGATCGGATCTTTGGGTGCCGTCACTTCAATGCGTGGCACACAGCCGATCAGCGGCAGCCCGGCTGCCAGAACCAGTAATGCCCTGAGGCTCATGGTGAGGTGTCCTTGTTCGATGGCAGAGTGGCATGTTGCTCCACCCAGGATTGCAAATTATCGCCAAAGCGCAGACTGCGCCACAGCTGAAACAAATTTTCCTGATGATGATAGTTGAGGTTGACGGTCTGCCGACGGTTGCTGAAGCGGCTGACGCCCTGCACCTGCGCTTCCATGGTGAGATCGCCGAGATTATTCAGGTTGATGGTGGCCCACGAGCGGGAAATCTCCATGTAGCGCAGCCAGTCCAGCGCCGCGCCGGTCGCCACGTTATTGCGGGTGATCGCATCCGCCATATCTTTATCGAGCCGGAAGGTCAGCGGACCACTGTTGGCGATCCACCCTTTCTCGATCAGCCAGCGCGGATTATTCAGCCACAGCGGCAGCTCGCCGTTTACCCGTCCGGACATGGCAAACTGTTTTGGTTTGATCGCCGTCACCAGCTCGCTCAGGCTGATATTGCGCAGTGATACCCGCGCCGGCTGATGCTGCGGCATCTGAAGCGCCGGTAAGCTGATCTGCCCGCCCAGCAGATCGAGACTGACATCCTGCAGGGTCAGCGGTGCCTGTTCGCTCCACGGCCAGGCTCCCTGCAGATCGGCACGAATGTTCTGCATCGCAAACTGATTTTTTACCTCGGCGATGCGCAGCGAAACCGGACCGTGCTGACCAAACTGCCACTGCTGATCTTTCAGCCGGAACGGCAGCGAGAAATCGACGCCGTTAATCTGGCTGTCCGGAGTCCAGAGACTGCCCGCTTTGACCGTCCAGTGCCCACCGGCCTGAAATCCCTGATCGCGCGCCGCAGAAAATGCCACCTGCGCCTGCAGTTCGCCGCTGCGGATCTGCATTTTCAGATCCGGACTGAGTAACGGCTGGAATAGGGTTAACGATTGCTTTGGCCACCAGGCTTCGCCACGCAGCCGTTCACCATCCCAGCGACCGTGGACCCGCAGCGGCCCCACCTCACCGGCGTTGAGCGCACCACGCCAGATGAATTTCCCCGGGTCGCGGCCCGTGGCCTCAAAGTCGAGCGTCGCGTCCGCCAGCCTGCCGCCATAACTGAAACGGGTTGGCCCCGCCTGCAGCCTGAAGCCGCCGTTAAACGCCGGATGCGCCTCAGCGCGCTGCCAGTAGACCGGCGCGGTCAACGTCAGACGGGGCTTTTCAACCTGGACGCTGCCATAAGCGAGGTGATTGAAGCCGGTGGAGAGCGTATCGAGATGAATCAGCGTATCCCGCCAGCCGCCGGTGCCTTTAACATCCCAGCGCGCCTGCAGCGGCCGCATCTCGCCCCCGCCCCAGTAGCGCCAGTTCCATTCGCCTTTATCCGGCCAGAAATCATTGGCGCGACCGTCCAGGTGCAGCCGGAAACGGCCAAAACTGGCGTCGTGCGCATTGAGGATCGCCTGCAGCCGCCCATCAATCCCCTGCGTGGAGAGCCGGACGCCCGCCAGCGGCCAGCGCGCCTCATCCACCTCCAGCGTCGAGAGCAGACGACCGCGCAGTCGCAGCAGCGATTTAGGTTGCAGCAAAAGTTGTGGATCGAGCAGTGAGCCGCTGAGCAGACCCGGAATCGAGCCGTAAAGCTGCAGGTCAGAGAGTTTGCTTTCGCCCGTCAGCTGAAACGGCAGGTGGCTGTCGGTCAGGCTCAGATGACCCGGACCGATACCCAGCACCACGTTGCCTTTGCCGCCGCGTCCCTGCGTCAACAGGTTAATCCGGCCGCTAATCTGGCTGGCGTCGAGGCCCGCCTGCCAGTTGTCCAGCGTCAGATTAATGAAACCTGACAGCGGCTGACCCGCCAGCGGCCAGAAATACTGACCCTGCTGGATGCGAATCTGATCGTGGCTCGCCTGCCACGGCAGTTGCAGCAGCGGCTGCAGGGTATCCGGCATCGCCACGCTCAGTACGCCCTGCTGCTGCTGCCAGTTAAGGGTCAGTTGCAGCGGATGCGGCAGCGCGGTCAGCGCCAGCTGTCCGGCCACTTCACCGTTGACCGGCAGCCCGCTGGCGAAAGTCGGAAGTTCGAGGTGGCCGCTCAGGGTGATCGGCTCAGGTAAAGCGGCATGATTAAGCGTCAGGCGACTGATGGCGAGCTGCTGGCCGGTCAGCGTCGCCGCCAGCTGCAGGTTCTCACCCTGATAACGGAGTTGCTGACGCTGTTTTTCCAGCGTCAGATCCAGCGCGCCGGCGTAGGTCTGCCACGGCGTGACGACCAGCTTCGCCAGATGAATGTCGGCCCCCGGCAGCATCGCCTGCCACTCGGCCAGCGTTTTGGGCGCTGGCGACGGGCCGTCACTGGCGGGTAATTTTTGCAGGCATTCGCTGTTCAGCGTCAGCTGTGCGGCATTGAGCTTCCAGCGTGAATCGTGCCAGCCGAGCGAGGCCGACTGGATCTCCGCCAGCAGGCAATCCTGGGCCAGATAGCGAATGCCGGGAAACCACAGGCCGCCATCCCGCCAGCGCGGCGATCCGGAGAGCGCAATGCGGGTCTCTGCCGGCAGCCAGATGCCGACTAACCGTGGCAGCCATTGAGTGATCGTCAGCAGTAAGCCCAGCAACAGCAGAATCAGCGCCAGAATGGCCGCCAGCCGTCGCCGGAAAATCCGTGGCATCACAGCCATAATCCTTTTCCTTACAGTATCCTGACAACGATGATGGCATGTAACGCCCCGAAGGTGAAGGTCTGGCCAGCGCGCAAATCAGCGGTTAGAGCAAAGTCAGTCAGAAAACGTTATCCTTGATCCACACCCGTATGCAGGAGCACAACGATGAAGATCGCGGTTTACAGCACCAAACATTACGATCAGAAGTACTTCGAACAGGTTAATCAGCAATTCGGTTTTGAGCTGGTTTTTTTTGACTTTTTGCTGACCGAGAGCACGGCGAAAAACGCCGTCGGTTGTGATGCCGTCTGTATCTTTGTCAATGATGATGGCAGCCGCGCGGTACTGGAGGAGCTGGCGTCGCTGGGCGTCAAGTACATCGCTCTGCGCTGTGCCGGTTTCAACAATGTCGATCTGGACGCGGCGGCGGAACTGGGTCTGCCGGTCGTCAGGGTACCGGCCTATTCGCCGGAAGCGGTGGCGGAACATACGGTCGGTCTGATGCTTACCCTGAACCGCCGCATTCATCGCGCCTATCAACGT
Organism: Pantoea brenneri; assembly: GCA_002095305.1. Classification (GTDB taxonomy): domain Bacteria; phylum Pseudomonadota; class Gammaproteobacteria; order Enterobacterales; family Enterobacteriaceae; genus Pantoea; species Pantoea brenneri. The sequence continues at coordinate 20,731 of MIEI01000008.1, read as the reverse complement.
ACCCGTGACGCCAACTTCTCACTCGACGGCCTGACCGGATTTAATATGCACGGTAAAACCGCGGGCGTCATTGGCACCGGTAAAATTGGCATCGCGACAATGCGGATCCTCAAGGGATTAGGCATGCGCCTGCTGGCGTTTGATCCCTATCCCAGCGATGAGGCGCTGGCGTTGGGGGCCGAATATGTCGATCTGAAAACGCTGTTCGCAGAATCGCACGTGATTACGCTGCACTGCCCGCTGACGCCGGAAAACTATCATCTGCTTAACGCCGACGCGTTCAGCCAGATGCGTGATGGCGTGATGATCATCAACACCAGCCGCGGTAGTCTGATTGATTCACAGGCAGCGATTGATGCGCTGAAACAGCAGAAGATTGGGTCGCTTGGCATGGACGTGTATGAGAATGAACGCGATCTGTTCTTTGAAGATAAGTCGAATGATGTGATTCAGGACGATGTGTTCCGCCGGCTTTCTGCCTGCCACAACGTGCTGTTTACCGGTCATCAGGCGTTCTTAACCGCCGAAGCGCTGACCGCCATCTCTGAAACTACCCTGAATAATCTCAGCCAGCTCGATCGCGGCGAAAATTGCCCGAATCGTATCTCTGCCTGAACATGCGGGCCGGAACTCTCCGGCCTGTCCCTTAACGGGCGCAGCGTCCGCCAATCAATGCCTGTTCATCACAGCGACGACCATTCACTAACTGACACATGCCGACCCGGGAACCGTCCAGCTGATGGGAAAAAGCCAGCGTGCCGCCTGCATTGGAACAGGTACTTTCAGCCAGCGAGGACATCATCACCCTGGGCTGGATATGGGCGGCTGTCGCCTGTTGCGGTGGCTCGTTGTCATCACTGTTGCTGCTACAGGCAGAGAGGATCAGCGCGGCACCGGCCAGCAAAAAGGTGGCTGCTTTCATCAGTCAGACTCCGGGGGTTGGGGTAAAAGGCTGAGCCAGCATATGTCAGGCAGCGCAAGGGGTCGAGGGGTGAAACAGCTTTTTACAAAATTCTCCAGCGACATTTGCAAGCAGAATTATCTTGTTTACCTGCTATCAGGGAATCGTCAGACTTTCCCGGCGTTTATTAAATCGGAGTAATGCCATGTTAATTGACATGTTAATTCGCATCGCGCTGGCGGGGGTGCTGGGCGGTCTGATCGGAATGGAACGTCAGATGCGGGCCAAAGAGGCGGGACTGCGCACCCACATTCTGGTGGGGATTGGCAGTGCGATGTTTATGCTGGTGTCGAAATATGGCTTTGCCGATATGCTGAGTAATGAGCACGTCGCGCTGGACCCGAGCCGCGTGGCGGCCCAGGTGGTCAGCGGCATGGGCTTCCTCGGCGCGGGCACTATCATGATCCAGAAACAGGTGGTGAAAGGATTAACTACCGCCGCGGGTCTGTGGGTCACCGCAGCGATTGGCCTGGTGATCGGCAGCGGGATGTACGAGATTGGCATTTACGGCACGGTACTGGCGCTGGTGGTGCTGGAAGTATTTCGCCGTCTCAGCCATTTTCTGATTGGCAAACACCATACGCTGCTGGTATTTCTCAAACCCAAAAGCGTCCCGCTGGTGCTGCTGGTGATGCAGCGGGAAGGCATACGCTACGGCAACGTGACGGTGATCAATCGCGATGAAGAGAGTGGCCTGTGCGAACTCAGCGTTCAGGTGACGTTGTCACGCAAATCAAACGATGCGCATCTGTACGATAAGGTGATGGAAATCAAAGGTGTGCAGTCGCTGGAGATGATGTAATCAGCTTTACTGCGGGCACGCCGGTTTTTGCCCCTGCCCGCCGCCAATTGGCACTGGTATTTCAGCGCACATTAAGTACCATACGCAGCAAAAGTTATTTCTATCGTCAGCCATGACGCTGACGTCTCTGTTTACAGGCCAGGAATCACGTGACCAGTTCAAAAGAACAGTATAATTTCAACAAATTACAGAAACGCCTGCGTCGCCATGTCGGCGAAGCAATTGCTGATTTTAATATGATCGAAGAAGGCGACCGCATCATGGTCTGCCTGTCAGGCGGTAAAGACAGCTACACCATGCTGGAAATTCTGCGCAGCCTGCAAAAGAGTGCGCCGGTCAATTTCAGCCTGATTGCGGTTAACCTCGATCAGAAGCAGCCGGGTTTCCCGGAGCACATCCTGCCGGAATATCTGGCGTCGCAGGGTGTCGAATACCGGATAATCGAAGAAGATACCTATTCGATCGTTAAAGATAAGATCCCGGAAGGCAAAACCACCTGCTCGCTCTGCTCTCGTCTGCGCCGCGGTATTCTTTATCGTGCCGCCAGCGATCTGGGTTGCACCAAAATTGCGCTGGGCCACCATCGTGATGACATCCTGCAAACCCTGTTCCTGAACATGTTCTACGGCGGCAAGATGAAAGGCATGCCACCCAAGCTGATGAGCGATGATGGCAAACACATTGTGATTCGCCCGCTGGCCTACTGCCGCGAGAAAGATATCATCCGCTTCTCTGAAGCTCGTCAGTTCCCGATTATCCCGTGCAACCTGTGTGGCTCTCAGCCGAACCTGCAGCGTCAGGTGGTGGCCGATATGCTGCGTGACTGGGACAAGCGTTATCCGGGCCGTATCGAAACCATGTTCAGCGCAATGCAGAATGTAGTTCCTTCGCACATGGCCGACATCAACCTGTTCGATTTTAAAGGGATTAAGCACGGCGATGCCGTAGTGGATGGCGGCGATCTGGCGTTTGACCGTGAGACCCTGCCACTGCAACCCGCAGGCTGGCGGGCGGAAGAAGAGGATGCGCCGGATGTCAGCGCGCGTCTGGACGTGGTGCAGATTAAATAAGCCACTCCGCCACGATTAAGGGCGTGCTGTTAACAGCACGCCCTTTTTTATATGTTTCGGTGCGGTGGCGGATCCATTACCGGCGGAAACTCCGGGTCCGGTGGCGGATCGGGTTGCGGTTGTGGCTGGGGAATCGGGTCAGGAATCGGGGTCGGATCCGTGGGGATCGGCTCGCTGTTAAGAATCGCGTTCATGCCGTGCTCCTTTTCTTGCGAATGAAGTTTAAGCATAGGAAAGGAAACGCATCACAGCCAGGCGGCAAAAAAAAAGCCGGCACAGTGGCCGGCGTGTTTCGAATTAAATGTGCTATGCATTAATTCTAAATCAGGAAGTAAGACAATATGGAGCGCAACGCCCATCGCTTGACGTTGCATTCACCTGCGGGAGAGAGTTTGCGTCAGTCGCGCTTAAGGGTTATTGATATCGATCAGCTTTTTTTCGCTTAGCGCTGCCAGCGTTGGTTGAGTGGCGTTTTTCAGGCCGGTCAGCGCAATCCGCCGGTGATACCGCTACAGCCAGCGCCGCTTGCGCAGGTAGCCGGCCACGCTGAGCGCCAGCACCACCAGCAGCAGGCAGAAGATCGAAAAGCCGTAACGCCACTCCCCACCCGGGATGCCACCCAGATTGACGCCGAACAAACCGGTGAGAAAGGTGGCGGGCAGGAAAATCATCGCCATCAGCGACATAGTGTAGGTGCGGCGATTCATCGACTCCGCCATCTGCGAGGCGACCTCATCGGCCAGAATGGCGGTCCGCGCCACGCCAGCGTCGAGGTCATCCAGTCCGCGTCCGAGGCGATCGGCAATCTCCTGCATCCGCCGCCGTTCACTGTCGTCCATCCACGCCAGCTTCTCGCTGGCCAGCCGGGCATACACGTCGCGCTGCGGTGCCATATAACGCCGCATCACAATCAGCTGCTTGCGCAGTAAGCCCAGTTCGCCGCGCGCCGGCATCCGCTGGTCCAGCAGCGCATCTTCCATTTCGATGATTTTGTCGTGCAGCTCTTCGATAAATTCGCTGGTGTGATCGGTCAGCGCATCGCAAACGTCCACCAGCCAGCTGCCACAGTCGATGGGCCCGTTGCCGTTTTGCAGATCGGTCAGCACCTCATCCACCGCGAACACTTTGCGCCGCCGGGTCGAAACAATCAGTTTATCGTTGATAAACACCCGCATCGCCACCAACTGGTCGGGACGCGCATCGCTGTTATGATTGACGCTTCGCAGCACTATCATAAACCCGTCGCCCAGCCGGCTGACGCGCGGCCGCATGCTATCGCCAGCTAACGCGTCACGCACCGCATCGGGGATTTGCGGCGTCGATTGCAGCCATTCCGCGCTCTGACGATGGGTATAATTCAGATGCAGCCAGCAGGGCCGCTCGCAGTGGATCACTTCATCTTCTGCAATCGGGATCAGCCCGCCCTTTCCATCCAGCTGGCAGGAAATAATGGCGTCTGAAACCTGCAATGCTTTTCCGTCAATTACATCCACAACCTTGCCTCACTACTAAAATCAATACGATACAGTCTAGCGTGGCGGCGTTGAGTTGCAATCACCGGGCTGTGTAGAAAGATGTCAGTCTGCGGCCTGACTACAGGCCGCAAACGGCTAGTGCTTTTCAATCCACAGTTCGCGGCTGTAGGCCACATCTTCCGGGTTGGTGATCGGGTAGCCTTTGACCCAGGGTTTAATCAGGCGGCCGTTGGTGTACTGGTAGATCGGCGCGATCGGCGCCTGAGCAGCCAGAATCTGCTCGGCACGGTTGTAATCACTGTTGCGTGCCTGGTCGCTGGTCTCTTTGCTGGCCCTGGCGAGTACCGCGTCGTATTCCGCATTGCTGAAGCGCGCGATATTACTGCTGTTGCCCGAGGTCAGCAGATTGAGGAAGGTGGAGGGCTCATTGTAATCGCCAACCCATGAGGCGCGGATAACGTCGAAATTGCCGCTGTTGCGGCTGTCGATGTAGGTTTTCCACTCCTGATTCTCCAGCGTGACATCCACGCCAAGGTTCTTTTTCCACATCGAGGCCACCGCAATCGCGATTTTCTGATGGCTTTCAGAGGTGTTGTACAGCAGCTTGAGGCGCAGCGGCTTGTCCGGTCCATAACCGGCTGAGGCCAGCAGGGCTTTGGCCTGGGCATTGAGGCTGTTTTGATCGTGCTGCTGCTGGAATGACGGCAACGGCTTAAAGCCGGCGGTGACGTCCGGCGTAAAGTGCCACGCGGGCTTTTCGCCGGTTCCCAGCACCTTGTCGGCAATAACCTGGCGATCAATCGACCATGACAGCGCCTTACGCACCCGGACATCCGCGGTCGGGCCTTTTTGGGTATTAAACGCGTAATAATAGGTACCGAGCTGGTCCGGCGTATACACCTGCCCCGGCAGCGTTTTCTTCAGCAGTGCATACATGTTTTTAGGAAAGGATTCGGTAATGTCGATATCGTCTGAGCGGTAGCGTTTGGTGGCGCTCGACTCTTCGTTGATCGGTACGAAGGTCACTTTGGTCAGAACCGAATGGGCATCATCCCAGTAGTGCGGGTTACGCGTCAGCACAATTTTCTCATTCACCACCCGCTCGCTCAGCTGATAGGCGCCGTTACCCACCAGCTTGCCTGGCGCAGTCCAGCTGTCGCCCTGCCGGGGAATCACCTGCTGCGGAACCGGAAACAGCGCCACGTTGGCGACCAGCGCCGGGAACCACGGCACCGGACGGTCGAGCGTAACTTTCAGCCGGTTGTTGTCCTGAGCCACCACGCCCAGCTTGTCGGGCGTCATTTCGCCTTTGGTGATCGCTGCTGCATTCTCAATACCGCTTAAGCCGGCAAACCAGGCAAAGGCCGAACTGTTTTTAGGATCGACCAGACGTTGCCAGCTGTAGACGAAATCCTGAGCGGTGACCGGCTCGCCGTTGGACCAGCGGGCGTTATTGCGCAGGGTAAAGATCCAGGTTTTGTTATCGCTGCTGCTCCAGCTTTGTGCCACGCCAGGAACGATTTTGCCGTGCGCATCCTGATTGGTCAGCCCTTCAAACAGATCGCGGATAACCTGAATTTCCGGCAGCCCCACCGCTTTGAGCGGATCGAGCGAGGCGGGCTCATCTTTGATATGACGGACAATCTGTTGCTGGTCAGCGAGTTGTGCGCCGGCGGGTAGCGTCGCCGCCATGGCGGGTGTGAGTACGCTGCTCAGGCTGAGCGCCGCCAGCGTCATGCGAAAGGTCTTAACCATCATCACTCCTTTACCCCAAAGAAGCGCTGCCCCGGTCCGATGCCGACGCAGCTTGTCTTGCGGCACTTTATCGCAAATTGCTGATTGATAAATAGCTATTTTCCGCGCGCCGCTTTTCCGCTACTTTTAGGAAAACCCTTTCAGAGGAAATCACCATGTCGTCATTACACCCACGACCGCTGCGCGGCAAACTGGACGTTCCGTACCAGCAATATGGCCGTTCAGTGCTGGGCGCGCCGCTGCTGTGGTTCCCGGCTCCGCTGGGCGATGCCGACAGCGGACTGATCCTGGCGGGCACCCACGGCGACGAAAATGCGGCGATCGCCACGCTCTCTGCTGCGCTTCGCACGCTGCCGGACGCGCTGCGCCGTCACCACGTGGTGCTGGCGGTCAACCCGGATGGCTGTCAACTGGGATTGCGCGCTAATGCTAACGGCGTCGATCTTAACCGCAATTTCCCGGCGGCGAACTGGCAATCAGGCGACACGGTCTATCGCTGGAACAGCGTGGCGGACGCGCGTGACGTCGCCTTATCCACCGGCAGCCATCCGGCATCTGAACCGGAAACTCAGGCGCTGTGTGCCCTGATTCATCAGCTCAAGCCGCGCTGGATTGTCTCCTGGCACGAGCCACTCGGCTGCATAGACGATCCGCATCAGGCGGAGATCGGCGGCTGGCTGGCGCAACAGACCGGCCTGCCGCGCGTCAGTAGCGTGGGTTATGACACGCCAGGCTCGTTTGGTAGCTGGTGTAAGGATCTCAGTCTGACGTGCGTCACGGCAGAAATGCCGGTGATTTCAGTGGATGAAGCCACAGAAACCTATCTGGAGATGATGGTTAATCTGCTGCGCTGGCAGCAATAATCAACTGACCGTTCTGCACTTTAATGGCTGGTTCTGCGTCGACCGCCAGCCAGGTCGGCCCGTCTAAGTCGGCAAAGCGGGTTTGCGGCACCAGCGGCAATGCGGCGCGAATGGCGCGTGAGGTACAGAGCATGCAGCCAAGCATCAGCGCAAAGCCTTGCTGCTGTGCCGTCGCCGCCAGCGCCAGCGCCTCGGTCAGTCCACCGGCTTTATCCAGCTTGATGTTGACCATCTCATAACGACCGCGCAGCGCGGCCAGGCTGTCACGGGTGTGGCAGCTTTCATCGGCGCAGATCGGCAACGGATGAATAAAGTTCTCCAGCGCCGCATCTTCTCCCGCTGGCAACGGCTGCTCCAGCATCGCCACCCCGATATCGGCCAGCAGCTGACAGCGCGCCGCCAGTCCCTCCGCATGCCACGATTCGTTAGCGTCGACGATTAACGTCGCCTGTGGCACTGCGGCGCGGATCGCCATCAGTCGTTCGGTAATAAAATTGTTATCCAGCTTAATTTTCAGCAGTGTCGCCCCGTGCTGCCACAGCGCCTGGGCGCTGCTGGCCATCGCTTCCGGCGTATCAATGCTGACGGTCTGGGCAGTGACCACACCCGCGGGTGCCGCCACGCCGCTGAGCTGCCACAGGCTGCTCTGTTGCTGGCGGGCCGTCAGATCCCATAACGCGCTATCGATAGCGTTGCGCGCCGCGCCGGCGGGCAGTGCCTGTTGCAGCGCTTCGCGCGTCATTCCCTGCTGTAAGGCAGGCAGCAGCGAGGCGATTTGTGCCAGTACCGAGGCTTCGGTTTCACCGTAGCGTGCATAAGGCGTCGCTTCACCGACCCCTTTCATGCCCGCCTCTTCAATTTCAACCACCACCACTTTTACTTCAGTGCGTGTTCCACGGGCAATGACAAACGGCGTATGTAGCGGCCAGGCTTCGGGATAACTTTTTACCGTTCTCATTTACTCTCCAGAATCTGCAACGCAATGGCAGGCTGCCTGCGCTAAACTCAATAATTGAACTCGTAAACCCTTAAATTTTATGTCATAAACAACGACTATAGCGCGTTTTTAGCCGTTTATAAGTCAGATCTCTTCACCATCAAAAAGGAATCAGTATGTCTCAGACTGTTCATTTTCAGGGTAACGCAGTACCGGTTGCGGGTCAGTTTCCTCAGGCTGGCGATAAAGCCAAAGCATTCACGCTGGTGGCAAAAAACCTGGTCAACGTTGCGCTCTCTGAGTATGCAGGAAAACGTAAAATTCTGAACATCTTCCCCAGCATTGATACCGGCGTCTGTGCCTCTTCAGTACGCAAGTTTAATCAGGCGGCGGGTGAACTGAATAACACGGTTGTGCTGTGCATCTCTGCTGATTTGCCGTTTGCCCAGTCGCGCTTTTGTGGCGCAGAGAACCTCAGCAACGTAGTAACGCTGTCGACCCTGCGCGGTTCAGAGTTTAAGTATGACTACGGTGTGGAAATTGCCGATGGTGCGCTGGAAGGCCTGACGGCACGCGCGGTCATTGTGCTGGATGAAGACGACAAGGTGATTTATAGCCAGCTGGTGGATGAAATTACCACTGAGCCGGACTATGACGCGGCGCTGGCAGCGCTGAAGTAAAAAAAAAAGCGGATAACCCGGTTATCCGCTTTTTTATCACCCTCGCAGGTCACCTACTCACTTTCAGTTCGCTTCTGCCCCAATCCATATTCACGCAGCTTATTGGCAATCGCGGTGTGCGATACGCCGAGCCGTTTAGCCAGCTTGCGGGTGCTGGGATAGGAGAGATAGAGCCGGGTCAGAATCGAACGCTCAAAACGGCTGGTAATCTGATCCAGCGTGCCTTCCAGTGCCTCATCCCCCAACGACACATCCAGCGCCTGCTCCGGTAACACGATATCCTGAGGACGCAGTTCATAGCCTTCGAGTTGGGTCAGCGCGCGGTAAAGCGCATTTTTCAACTGACGCACGTTACCTGGCCAGGCATAGCGGGTTAAAAAGGCATTAAGCTGCGGCGACAGGCGCGGACGAGGCATCCCCTGTTCGTCGGCGAAGCGGGCGACAAACATCTCGGTCAGCGGCAGGATATCCTGCGGACGGTCGCGTAGCGGTGGCAGATGCAGGGTCAGGACGTTCAGCCGGTAAAACAGATCCTCACGGAATTCGCCGCGCTGCACCAGCTCAATCAGGTTCTTCTGGGTGGCGCAGATGACGCGCACATTGACATGCACTTCATGCTCTTCGCCGACCCGGCGGAAAGTCCCATCATTGAGGAAACGCAGCAGCTTGGTCTGCATTCTTGGCGACATCTCGCCGATCTCATCCAGCAAGACAGAGCCGCCATTAGCCTGTTCAAAGAAGCCTTTCTTACCCTCCAGCGCATTCGGGTAAGCCCCGGCGGCATGACCAAACAGTTCGCTCTCGGCAACATCATCCGGCAGCGAGGCGCAGTTAAGCGCCAGGAACGGCTTTTTACCGCGCGCGCTGCGCAGATGACAGGCGCGCGCCAGCATATCTTTACCGGTGCCAGTGTCACCAATGATCAGCAACGGCGCATCGTGCATCGCCAGCTTGCGCGCCTGGTCCACAACCTGACGCATTTTTGGCGTCACCGCGACAATATGGTCAAACTCCGATTCGTCGGTTACCACCAGGTTCTGTAACTGCTGGCCCATGCGCGCGGTGGATTTCAGCATCACCATGGCACCAACCGGCTGATCGTTCTGACCCTCTTCACCGGAAAGATAGATCGGTCGCGCTTCCATCAGGAAATCCCGCCCTTCAATCACCACGTGCTGCGCCTGCGCTTCCACCCGCTCGCTTTCCAGCCAGCGCATGAAATTGAAACCGTTAATCAGGTTTCCGGCACTGAAATTACGCATCTTCTGTTCGTCGAGATTGAACAGGTTCTGCGCCGCCGGGTTCGCCAGTTCCACTTTACTTTTCAGATCGATAGAGAAGACCGGTTCCGGCATCGCCACCAGCAGCGCACTCAACGCACGATGCTCACGTTCCGACGGCATGTACGCTACGGTGCGCACATCTGTTACGCCCGGTGTACGCCGGATTTCTGCCATCAGGCTGCTGAAAGCATCAAATTCCAGCGCGGAAAAGTTGAGGTAGATGCGGCCTAACGCCGCGATTTCGATACCGCGCAGATCGATATTGCGCGCAACCAACAGGTCGAGCAGTTCACGCGTCAGACCGATTCGGTCCTGACAGAACACTTCCAGACGCATTGTGATGGCCTTAATCAGCTTCAGATGGGCCGATGATACGCTAAGAGATGCGCCAGCAGAAAGGGCTCTGTCAGGAAAAGTTGACACTCACCCGGCGTTTGGCTGCCTTTTATACTGCCTGCCGCCGATTTGTGCAGGAAGCTGGGATTGTCAATCTTTGTCAGTATGAAACTTTTGATCGTTGCTGACTTGCTGTATATTTCACTCAACTCATTAATAACGATTATAAAATGCTTATCTTCTTTGCTAAATACCTGACCGTTGGCGTGTTGAATACTCTGATCCACTGGATCACATTTTTTATCTGTATCAGTCAGGGCTTTCTGCAATCCACCGCGAATGTTATTGCCTTTGGTCTGGCGGTAACCTTCTCATTCTTTGTTAATGCACGCTGGACCTTTAATCAGCAAGCCACACCCTTTCGCTATATTTTGTACGTGATATTTATGGGCGCGATGGCCTTTGGTGTTGGCTATCTGGCGGACCGGATCGGCCTTTACCCGATCGTTACGCTGATAACGTCTTCGGCCCTGAGCCTGGCCTGTGGCTTTATCTTTTCCCACTTTATCGTGTTTAAAGGAAATAAATGAAGATTTCTCTGGTGGTGCCGGTTTTCAATGAGGAAGAGGTGATTCCTCTTTTTTACGATGCCGTCAGGAAATATGCCGCATTTGCCGAGTGGCAGGTCGAGATCGTTTTTATTGACGATGGCAGTACGGATGCCACCCGGGCGCTGATTGCCCAGCTTAGCCAGTGCGATCCGCTGGTGCGTACCCTCTCCTTTATCCGCAATTTTGGCAAAGAGGCGGCGCTGTTCGCCGGCCTGGAAGCTGCTACGGGTGATGCCATCATTCCGATTGACGTTGATTTGCAGGACCCGATTTCGCTGATCCCACAAATGGTCAGCAAGTGGCAGGCGGGTGCTGATATCGTCTTAGCCAAGCGAATTGACAGAAGCGCCGATGGCCATCTGAAACGTAAAACCGCGCACTGGTTTTATAAGCTGCATAATTGCATCAGCCATCCTCAGATAGAAGAGAACGTGGGTGATTTCCGGCTGATGTCACGGGAAGTGGTGGAAAATATTAAGCTGCTGCCTGAAAAAAATTTATTCATGAAAGGTATTCTTAGCTGGGTTGGCGGGCAGACAGAGATTGTCGAATATATCCGTACAGAACGGATAGCGGGCAACAGTAAATTCAGCGGCTGGAAGCTCTGGAATCTGGCGCTGGAGGGACTGACCTCATTCTCGACCTTCCCGCTTCGTATCTGGTCGTACATTGGTTTTCTGGTCGCCTCATTAGCCTTTCTTTATGGCCTGTGGCTGATTGTCGACAAACTGCTGTTTGGCAATCCGGTGCCGGGCTATCCCTCGATCCTGGTTTCAGTGCTGTTTCTGGGCGGCGTTCAGCTTATCGGCATTGGCGTGCTCGGCGAATATATCGGTCGCATCTATATGGAGACCAAAAACCGGCCACGTTATATTTTACGAAACAGCGATAAGTTAAAAAAAACCAGTACTGAAAGATGATGAATTATGCCACCGCGTGGCAACAGCAGCGTGCCAATAACAAAGGATGAAAGATGATGATCGGTAAACAGGGCCTGAGCCGTGGCAACGTGTTTGTGCTCTTTATAGTGGTGTTTCTTTTTGCATACTATCCGGCTTATTTAACCCATTATGCCTATACCGATGACTGGACCAACCTCTACTGGGCCAACTTCGATCAGCGCAGTATTTTAAACTGGGATACGTTATCAGGCCGGCCGGTGTACGGAATCATCCAGTATGCCGCCTCTTTTATTGTCGATAGCGTAGAAAAACTGGCGCTGCTGCGTGCAGTGGCAATTATTCTGCTTATTTTTACCGGCTATTATCTTTATACCCTGACTCAGAAATACGCGCTGATGGAAAGCCAGGCGCAGCGCATAACCTTTTCACTGTTGCTCTGCCTGCTGCCTTCTTTCCAGGTTTATATCGCCTGGGCATCCTGCTTTCCCTATATCGCCGCGATTCTGCTGGCTGGCGCGAGTTATCGATGGTCCGTGAAGCCAGGCGTAGCTGGGCCACTATTGGCGATCTTTCTGCTGACCATCGCCTTCTGTATTTATCAGCCAGCTGCGATGAGCTTTACCTTTTTTGCCATGCTGGATTTGTGCCTCTCAGCACGCAGGATCGATAAAAAACGTGCCGTGATTTCGCTGGTGGTATTGGGCGCGGGCATGTTTGCCGCCTTGATTGCGTCGAAGGTGTTGCCAGTCCAGCTTTATGGCCATGCGCTGCCGCGTTCGGCATTTAGCTACGATCTGCTGAATAAGGTGAAATGGTTCTTTTCAGAGTACCTTAAAAACATCATCTGTCATTTTGATCTCGGGGCAAAAACCGTTTCGGTGATTCTCTCTTTAATCGTCATTGGCTTTGGGCTAAAGAAAATTAAAGCCGCTGGCACTGATAAGTTCTGCCTGATCTTTTTTTTATTGCTGATCGCCGCGCTGCCCAATCTGATTGTCAGTGAAAGCATGGCAGCCTATCGTACCCTGATTGCCGGCGCCCTGATTTCAACCAGCATTTTTATTGTCGGTCTGTTTGAGATCAGCCAAAAATTTAAATGGAAAAAGTGCTTATATGCGCGCTGGTGCTGGCAGCGGCTTCACTGGCAATCAGTCATCTCAACAACGGCTATTCGGTTCCGGCGCGCAAAGAGTTTGCGCTGCTTAATCAGGCCATCACCTCTCAGGTGCCAAAAGATTTCCATGGCGCGCTCTATTATCGTCTGACCGGAGAATATCTGCCGAAAGTGGCGACATTGCGTAAATATGATGATTTTGGCGGGCTGGGATTAAGCATGTCATGGACCTTTGCCGGCATGGCGCACTTTATCCGGCAACAAAACGGCATGGCGTTTACGCTGCCGGCGAATCCGGTTATTACCGACGAAGCCGGTTGTCCGGGTGACTGTCTGGTTATCGATTCGCGCGCGGTGCTGCGTCAGCCTCATTAAGCGCAAAGAAAAGGCGGCCAGCCAGGCCGCCCTTGTTGATTGCGTCACAGCACTGGCTAGGCAGACTTATTGCCGCCCTTCTGCAACGCCTCTTTCATCTGTCCTAACAGCTCGCGACGGAAATCACCCAGTCGTGGCTTATCCTGCTCCAGCCACGGCAGTGGGCGACACAGTTCCATCGCTTTGATGCCCAGCCGCGCGGTCAGCAAACCGGCGCCAATACCCTGCGCGGCGCGGGTAGAGAGTCGGGCGGCGATATCCTGCGACATCCAGTCCATCCCCACTTCGCGCACCAGTTCCGACGCACCGGCAAACGCCATATTGAGCAGCACCAGCCGGAACAGGCGTATACGACTGAAGTAACCCAGTTCGATACCGTAAATTGCGGCGATGCGATTGACCAGCCGCAGGTTACGCCAGGCAATAAAAGCCATATCAACCAGCGCCAGCGGACTGACGGCGATCATCAACGTGGCTTCTGCCGCGTGACGGCTGATTTCACGTCGCGCCTGGCGATCCAGCACCGGCTGCACCAGCTGGGCATATAAACGTACTATTTCGCTGTCGTTATGAGTTTCATGAAGCGCGGCATGCCAGCGCTGTAACGCCGGATGCGCCTGATCCAGCTCGGCCTGCTGGGCCAGCTTTTCGCAAAATGCCCGGCCTTTACCTATGCCATGGCTGTGCAGCAGTTCGCGGCCGATGTCGCGCTCTTCGGCACGCTGACGAAGCTGATAGAGGCGGCGCCATTCACCGGCCAGCGCGCCGACGCCAGCCAGCACGATCAGGCCGCCCGCCACGCCACTGCCGAGCGAAAACCAGTCGCGGGCCAGCCAGGCATCATGGGTCCACTGCACGCCCTGCGCGACGACGCTGATGCCGAACAGTGCCACGCCAGCCATCACCAGTTTGCGCCACAGGCTGCGCTTCGGTTTCAGCGCCGCTTCCACCGCGCGCTCACCTGCGCCCTCCTCCTCGACGACGGCTTCGTCATCCTGCACCGCCAGAAACGCCGCCTGCGCCTGGGCGTCAAAAGTCTGCGCGGGTCGTAACGGCACCTCTGTCGCCTCATCCAGCGGACGAGAAAAATCGATACGGGGCTTCAGCGGATCACTCATCGCAATTTATCTCCTAACAAAAATTCCAGCGCAGCATCCATGCGGATATGCGGCAACGGCCGATCAACGTCCAGCTGCTGTGGGCGGAATTGTTCAAACTGGAAACCCTGCTGCTGCCAGAAAGCATTGCCCGGCAGCCGCGGCGGCACTTCACCGGGATAGACGGTCAGCGGTTCGCCATCACTCAGCCGATTGCCGCGCAGCGCCGGGATCTTCTCACCCCGGTGATCCACCAGCCCGCTCTGCGTCGCCTGCACCGAGGCCAGGCCGATGCAGTCCATGCTGATCCCCTCAAATGCGGCGTTCTGCCAGGCATCCTGCACCAGCTGCTGCAACAGTGACACCATATTGCCGTGCTGATCGCTGGTGATATGGTCCGCTTTGGTGGCGGCAAACAGTAATTTATCGATAACCGGTGAAAACAGCCGGCGGAACAGCGTCCGCTGACCATAATGAAAGCTTTGCATCAGCTGCGTCAGCGCCAGCCGCATATCATTGAAGGCTTGTGGTCCGCTGTTGAGCGGCTGCAGGCAATCGACCAGTACAATCTGGCGATCGAAGCGCAGGAAATGATTTTTATAGAAGCCTTTCACCACGTGCTGGCAGTAGTAGTTAAACCGCTGCTGCAGCATGCTGAAGTTGCTGCCTTTGTCGGCCTGAGCGAGTTTGCTGAGCTGCAGATCGTCGGTAACCGGCCACGGGAAAAACTGCAGCGCCGGTGCGCCCGCCATGTCGCCAGGCAGGACAAAGCGGCCCGGCTGGATGAAATGCAATCCTTCAGCCTTACAGCGGTGCAGATAATCGGTCCAGGCTGCGGCAATTTCCGCCAGCCGGTTTTCATCGGCGGGTGCGAGCGGGTCGAGTTGCTGACAGAGGGTGCGCCACGGCGTCGCCCACTCTGCGCGATCGCCCTGCAGCAGCCCGTTCATCTGCCGTGACCAGGCAAGGTAATCCTGCGCCAGCATCGGCAGATCGAGCAGCCATTCGCCGGGATAATCCACGATCTCCAGATAGAGCGTGGCGGTCTCTTTCAGATGTCGCAGCAGCGATGCATTGGGGCGATAGCGCAGCGCCAGCCGCATCTCACTGACGCCACGGGTCGGTGTCGGCCAGGCAGGTGGCGTGCTGTAGAGCTGTGCCAGCCCTTCATCGTAGGTAAAGCGCGCCGTTCCCATATCGCGCTGCGGTACCCGCTTTACCCCGAGCAGGCGCTCATCCCGCACCACGGAAAACAGCGGCAAACGTGCGCCGCTGTGGACCGTCAGAAGTTGATTAACCAGCGAGGTGATAAACGCGGTTTTTCCGCTGCGGCTTAGGCCGGTAACCGCTAAGCGCAGGTGCCGGTCAACGCCGCGGTTCATTAACGCGACAAATTCAGTTTGCAGTCTTTTCATCTTTCTCCCTGATGAAGCGCGACGCCGCGCGATTCATTACGCGTTTCAGCAATGGCTCCAGCGCCATCGCCAGTAAAAGACGTAACGGACGGCGTGCTACCGATTTTACCGCCCAGCCGGTGACGCCAGCAGGACCGTAAGTGACAGCGTTAATAATGATGAATTTAGCCGCCGACTTCAACGCGGGTGCCGCGCGGTGGCGAAAAGCAGTGGATCGCGAGAAGGACATCGACACCTCCGAAGGGTCAGCGAAAGGGCCTGTTACAGGCCCGGTATGATAAGAATTAAAGCTGGCGGAAGCGGCTGCGCACGCTAAAGGTTTCAGACGTGACGTAGCGTTCCACATCGCGCACGCTGCGTTCATCACGCTGCAGTGCGCTTTCTAACTGGTCCAGCAGTTCGCTGGCGCTGGGCTGACGTGGGTTGTCAGCGGCATTGGCCGGTTTAACATCCAGTACAAATCCCAGCACGAAATAGGCGACCACGGTAAACATAAACAGGCCAAAAAACAGTGACAGCACCATGATGACGCGCAGTAGCCGCACCGGAATATCGAGATACTCCGCCAGACCTGCACAGACGCCCATCAGTTTTCCTTCGTCAGGCTTACGCCATAACTTGCGGCCATTGATCATGGTTGCCTCCAGTTAGGGTGTTCTGCGTCCAGAATCGCCTCCAGCGCATCAATGCGTTCGCGCATCCGCTGCGCGTCCTGAGCAACACGCTGCAGGCGCTGGATTTCGCTTTGCGACAGTTCCGAACCGCCGTTGCGTTTGTTGCTGTAATGCAGCCATAGCCAGATCGGTGCCACAAATAACACGAAGATCGTTAGCGGTATGGCAAGAAAAAGTGCGCTCATTGACTCTCCTTAATCACTCATCGCAACGTCGATAATTATTCACTGCGGTTCATTTTGGCTTTCAGCGCATTCAGTTGCTGGCTGATTTCATCATCCGCTTTCAGATCGGTGAACTGCTGATCCAGCGTTTTAGGTTTGCCAAAACCGTGACTTTCCGCTTCCGCTTCCATGTGATTGATGCGACGTTCAAACGATTCAAAACGCGCCATCGCTTCATCAATTTTACCGCTGTCCAGCTGACGACGAACGTCACGTGAAGAGGAAGCCGCCTGATGACGCAGCGTTAACGCCTGCTGACGCGCCCGCGTTTCGCTCAGTTTTTTCTCCAACTCGCTGATTTCGCCTTTCATGCGTTCCAGCGTCTCTTCTACCTGGCTCACTTCCTGTTTCAGGGCGGCGATCAGGTCAGTCAGTTTCTGTTTTTCGATCAGCGCTGAGCGGGCTAAATCGTCTTTATCTTTACGCAGTGCCAGCTCGGCTTTTTCCTGCCATTCGGCCTGCTGAATCTCTGCCTGCTCAATCCGGCGTGTCAGCTGTTTCTTTTCAGCCAGCGCCCGTGCAGAGGTTGAGCGGACTTCAACTAACGTGTCTTCCATTTCCTGAATCATCAAACGGACCAGTTTCTGCGGATCTTCCGCACGCTCCAGCAGCGAATTGATGTTGGCATTTACGATGTCGGCGAAACGAGAAAAAATACCCATAATGATGTTCCTCTTTAAATGTGTCATGGCGTGTTGCGCTGTATGGCTAATACAAGATGCGTGCCAATTTTATAATTATCTGATTATTATCAATTTTTAAATTTTACAGCCCTTTTGGCTTGTTCTAATATAGTCAAAATGATTAAGGGGTGGCGAAATTCATCATGGCTGGAAACAACGACAACCTTCTCGGTGAGTCCAATAATTTTCTTGAAGTGCTGGAGCAGGTGTCGAAGCTGGCTCCGCTGGAAAAGCCGGTATTAGTGATTGGCGAGCGCGGTACCGGTAAAGAGCTGATCGCCAGCCGCTTACACTATCTTTCTGACCGCTGGCAGGGACCGTTTATCTCGCTGAACTGCGCCGCGCTGAATGAAAATCTGCTCGATTCTGAGCTGTTCGGCCATGAAGCCGGGGCCTTTACCGGCGCTCAGAAGCGACATCTGGGCCGCTTTGAACGGGCGGATGGCGGCACGCTGTTTCTTGATGAGCTGGCGACGGCACCGATGCTGGTTCAGGAAAAACTGCTGCGGGTAATCGAATATGGGCAGCTGGAGCGCGTCGGCGGTAATCACTCATTGCAGGTTAATGTGCGGCTGGTCTGCGCCACCAACGAAGACCTGCCTGCCCTGGCGGCCGCCGGAAAATTCCGCGCCGACCTGCTTGATCGTCTGGCGTTTGACGTCGTTCAGCTGCCGCCACTGCGCGAACGTCGCAGCGACATCCTGGTGATGGCTGAGCATTTTGCTATCCAGATGTGCCGTGAACTTGGCCTGCTGTTGTTCCCTGGCTTTACCGCGCAGGCGCAGCAGACGCTGTTGAGTTACCACTGGCCCGGCAACGTTCGTGAGCTGAAGAATGTGGTGGAACGGTCGGTTTATCGTCACAACAGCAGCGAGCAGCCGCTGGATAACGTGATTATTAATCCGTTCGCTCGCCGGCCTGAGCCGGTCGATACCCTGCCGGTGAGCCGTCCCGCGCCCGAGGGCGACCTGCCGGCGCTGCCGCTCGATCTGCGTCAGTGGCAAAATCAGCAGGAACGAGAGCTGGTGGAAACCAGCCTGCAACAGGCACGATACAATCAGCGCCGCGCCGCGGGGTTATTGGGCGTTACCTACCACCAGCTCCGCGCCATGATGAAAAAGCACGGTATTCAGGCGCGTGAAGATATCAGCTGATACCGTGCGGATCGACTTCGCCCTTCCCCTGCCGTCTCAGGCGCTTATCAGGCCAGCCGTCCGCTTCGCGTTGACCATTTCAGGCAAAAAAAAGCCCGCCATCAGGCGGGCAACAATACTGGAAGCAATGTGAGCAATGTCGTGCTCTTCTTCGGTAGAGCCACCGTCGAAGTGCAGATGAATAATAATCATTCTTATTATCATCTGTAAAGCGCTAATTGAGAATATTTCTCATTACCACACTCTCTGTACGTTTTTTCTGCCGCAGGCTGAATGAATATCAGGCCGGGCAGCGTCGCAGATTTTGGGACAACGCCCGCTTTGCGATACACTCTGTCTAATGCCTCAAAATCGTTGAGTTCTATGTCAAAACTAATATGTTCGCTGTTGTTCAGCTTCAGCGTGTTGAGTTCGCCTGCGTGGTCGGCCCCCGCCGGTGATATTCGCCAGACCGGCTTTGTCTATTGCGTCAGCGGCACGCTGACCACCTTCAATCCTCAAATGGTCAGCAGCGGGTTAACCGTCGATACCCTGGCGGCACAACTGTACGATCGCCTGCTGGATGTCGATCCCTACACCTACCGTCTGAAGCCCGATCTGGCCGCCAGTTGGGAAGTGCGTGACAATGGCGCGACCTATCGTTTTCACCTGCGCAGCGGCGTGCAGTTCCAGCAGACTAATCAGTTCAAACCGACACGCGCTCTGAACGCAGATGATGTGGTGTTCAGCTTCGCCCGGATGTTCGATCGTCATCATCCGTGGCATAACGTCAACGGCGGCAACTATCCCTACTTCGATAGCCTGCAGTTTGCCGATTCAGTGCAGAGCGTTAAAAAGCTGGATAACAACACGGTTGAATTCCGGCTGAACAGCCCGGATGCCTCCTTCCTCTGGCATATGGCGACCCACTATGCGCCGGTGCTGTCTAAAGAGTATGCCGATCAGTTGACGGCTCAGGGCCGCCAGGAAGAGATGGATCGCCAGCCGGTGGGCACTGGCCCTTACCAGCTAAGTGAATATCGCACCGGCCAGTACATCCGCCTGGCACGTAATCCGCATTACTGGAAAGGCGTGCCGCGTCTGCAGCAGGCGGTGATCGATTTAGGCGCCGGCGGCACCGGCCGTTTGTCGAAACTGCTGACCGGCGAGTGCGACGTGCTGGCTTATCCGGCTGCCAGTCAGCTCAGTATCTTGCGCGATGATCCGCGCCTGCGAATGACGCTGCGACCCGGGATGAATATCGCCTATCTGGCGTTTAATACCCGCAAGCCGCCGCTTGATCGTCCTGAAGTCCGGCATGCACTGGCGCTGGCGATCAATAATGAGCGGCTGATGGAGTCGATCTACTACGGCACGGCCGAAACTGCGGCCTCGATATTACCGCGCGCCTCGTGGGCTTATGACAGTGACGCGCGGGTGACCGAATACGATCCTAAAAAGTCTCGCGCTGCGCTGGAAGCGCTGGGCCTGACCGACCTGCATCTGCGGCTGGTCGTGCCGTCGGCCTCGCAGTCGTGGAATCCCAGCCCGCTTAAAACCGCGGAATTATTGCAGGCCGATCTGGCCCAGGTGGGCGTCCGCCTGACCATTGTGCCGGTCGAAGGACGTTTTCAGGAGGCGCAGCTGATGTCGATGAATCACGACCTGACCCTGGCGGGCTGGGCGACCGACAGCAACGATCCGGACAGCTTCTTTCGTCCGCTGCTCAGCTGCGCGGCGATCCGTTCCCAGACCAACTATGCGCACTGGTGCTCGCCGGCCTTTGATGAAACATTGCAGAATGCTCTGCTGACACAGCAGCTGTCGGGGCGCATCGACAGTTACGACAAAGCGCAGCAGATTCTGGCTCAGGAGCTGCCGGTATTGCCGCTGGCGTCGTCGCTGCGTCTGCAGGCGTTTCGCCATGACATTAAAGGCCTGGTGCTGAGTCCGTTTGGCAACGCCTCGTTTGCCGGGGTTTATCGTGAAGAGGGTGAGGAAAAGTAAGTGATCATCTATATTTTGCGCCGCCTGCTGCTGCTGCTGATTACGCTGTTTTTGCTGTCGCTGGTCAGCTTCAGCCTCAGCTATTTCACCCCAAACGCGCCGCTGGAAGGTGCTGCCCTGTCTGACGCCTGGTGGTTCTGGTTTAAAGGGATGCTGCAGTTTGATTTTGGCGTCTCCAGCACCAACGGACAGGAAATTGGCCTGCAGCTGCGCGAAGTTTTTCCCGCCACCATGGAGCTGTGCATTCTGGCGTTTGTGTTTGCCCTGCTGGTGGGTATTCCGCTCGGCATCTGCGCCGGGGTGATGCGCAACAAATGGCAGGATAAGACCATCA
>MIEI01000007.1 GCA_002095305.1 Pantoea brenneri | reverse complement strand
GCAACAATTACGCCTGGCTCACCAGGCTATTTTATTTGCCAGCCTGAACCCGGGCAGTGCTCACAATCCTCACGTACTCCGTGTACGCTCCGGTTGTTCCGCGCTGTCCGTATTCAGACTGACTGCAACAATTACGCCTGGCTTACCAGGATCTTAAACATAGCGCGGAACGCTTATTTCGCCGCCGCTAAGGGGTGAATCAGCTCGTCGTTGAGCGGACGATCGTCAAATTGTTCAATGATCAGGTACTTCAGGGCTTCAACGTTCGGGGTGAACGCGTCGCGTCGCCACATCAGCCAGGTTGCCGTATCGCGGTAGCCCGGCGGCAGCGTGTGCGCCTGCACCCGTGAGCGGTCCGGCATCTGCTTCAGCACCGAGGCCGGGATCATCGCTACCCCCGCGCCGCCCGCCACGCAGGCCAGCATGGCGTGATAGGACTGAATCTCCATCACATTATCGGGCGCGGTCTGGCTGTCGCGATACCAGGTCTCCAGCTTCACCCGATAGGAGCAGCTGTTGCGAAAGGCAAACAGCGTGTCACCCTGCACGTCGCGTGCGCTGTTAATCGGCGCGTGATCGAGACCGGTAATCAGCACCATCTCCTCGCGAAAGGCGATACAACCGTTGAGATCGTCATGCGAAACCGGACCGTCAACCAGCGCTGCCGCTAAGGTGCCTTCACGCACCCGATCGATAATCTCGCCAGAAGTGCCGGTGATCAGCGACAGCGCCACTTTCGGAAACCGCTGGTGATAGGCTGCCAGCAGGCCGGGCAGCCGCGTGGCGGCAGTGCTCTCCATGGAGCCGAGCGCGAAGTTACCGGCCGGTTCGCCGGTGCGGGACATGCTCATCGCTTCGTCGCTCAGCGCCAGGATACGTTGCGCATAATTGAGGAAATTATGACCCATTGGCGACAGGCGAATGCGTTGCTTCTCACGAATAAACAGATCAACGCCTAACTCTTCTTCCAGTTGACGCAGCCGCGTGGTCAGATTAGAGGGCACGCGATGCAGCTGTTCTGCCGCGCGCGCCAGCGAACCGCTTTCGGCGACGGAACAGAACATACGTAGCTGAACTAAATCCATATCTTCTCTTCCCGTAAACAACTTGGTTAATATTATTCACTTTCCGTGAGTTTAAACATCCTGCATGCTGTAAGCAAGTCAGAAAAGATCCCAGGCCATCACGACAGGAGTTCAGCAATGGCGGTACGCGTCGCGCTTAGCGCATTTTTAACCTTATTTGTGGCGATGGGCATCGGGCGATTCGCCTTTACGCCACAGGTACCGCTGATGATTCAGGAGCACCAGCTGACGCTGACCAGTGCCAGCCTGGTGGCGGCGTTAAACTACCTCGGTTACCTGTGTGGTTCCTTCGATGCGATGCGCGCACACCGCCGGGTAGAACTGCGGTTACTGGCTGGCGTCTGGGGAGCGGTGATCCTGACGCTGCTCTCGGCCTGCGTCAGCGGTCCCTGGCTGCATGGGGCGATTCGCTTCCTGATTGGCTGGGCCAGCGGCTGGGCGATGGTGCTGGTGGCCGCCTGGAGCAATGAGCAGCTGCACCGGCATGGCCGGGCCGGCTTATCGGCGGCGGTGTTTGCCGGTCCCGGCTGCGGTATTTTTGTCAGCGGGCTACTGGCAGTGGTACTACACAGCTTCCAGGTATCAGCGTCGCTGGCATGGGCCGCTTACGGCGTGCTGGCGCTGCTGCTGATTGCGCTGATTAGCCGTAATCTGCCGCGTCGGGGCGAATTGCATCGTCCGGATCAGGCACCTGAACCGCTGGTGCTGAACCGCAATCTGAAACGGCTGGTGCTGAGCTACAGCCTGGCGGGCTTCGGTTACATTTTGCCTGCCACCTTTCTGTCGCAGATGGCGGCGGCACGCTTTCCTGATGGGGCATTCGCGCAGTTCGTCTGGCCGATATTCGGCGGAGCGGCGATGGTCGGGATTGTGATTGGTATTATGACGCGGCGCTGGGGCAGCAGCCATGCACGGCTGGCGCTGGTGCTGTGGGCGCAGGCGCTGGGCGTACTGGCGGCAGCGCTGTTGCCGGGCTTCAGTGGCTTGTTGATCGGCGCGCTGCTGGTCGGTGGTGGCTTTCTCAGCGTGGTGCAGCTGTCGCTGCTCTATGCACGTGAACTGGCGCCGCAGCATTTGCGTTACATGGCCGGTTTACTGACCACCGGTTATGCGGTCGGGCAGCTGGTCGGCCCGCTGCTGTCGTTTCTGTCCACTGCGCTGCTGCACCGGCTGGAACCGGCGTTGTGGGTAGCCGGAGCCAGTCTGGTATGGGCCGGCCTGCTGGTCTGGCGACGTGCAGCCTGATGCGGGTTGATCACCAATCTGATTGATTGCTGGATTCCCCGCAAAGAAAGTTTCACAATACGCGCTCAGTAACAGGGCCCGCTGGCATTAACCGGCGGGCGCAACACCAGCCGGAGAAGAGTACGATGAGCACCTTAAGTCAGGAAGCTGCCCTGGTCCATGAAGCGCTGTTAGCGCGTGGCCTGGAAACGCCGTTACGTGCACCGACGCGCGACCTCGATGACGAAACGCGTAAAAGCCTGATTGCAGGCCACATGACCGAAATTATGCAGCTGCTGAATCTCGATCTGCAGGATGACAGCCTGATCGAAACCCCGCACCGCATTGCCAAAATGTACGTTGATGAGGTGTTCTCCGGTCTCGACTACGCCAACTTCCCAAAAATCACCGTCATTGAAAACAAAATGAAGGTTGATGAGATGGTGACCGTGCGTGATATCACCCTGACCAGCACCTGTGAGCATCACTTCGTGATCATCGACGGCAAAGCGACCGTCGCTTACATCCCGAAAGATACGGTGATTGGTCTGTCGAAGATTAACCGCATCGTGCAGTTCTTTGCCCAGCGCCCGCAGGTGCAGGAGCGTCTGACGCAGCAGGTACTGGTCGCGCTGCAAACGCTGCTGGGTACCAACAACGTCGCGGTATCGATTGACGCGGTGCACTACTGCGTAAAAGCGCGCGGCGTCAAAGATGCCACCAGCGCCACCACGACCACCTCGCTGGGTGGTCTGTTCAAGTCCAGTCAAAACACCCGCCAGGAATTTCTGCGCGCGGTACGCCATAGTTGAGTCAACGGCGGGCGCACTCAGCGGCCCGCATCGTCAATTCAGGGTGCCGCATGCAACGCTATCTTGCGCTGGATTTCATACGTGGATGTGCCATTCTCGGCATCCTGCTGCTTAATATTGTCGGTTTCGGTCTGCCGTCAGCCGCCTACCTGAATCCTGCCTGGCAGGGCAGCGTCACGCTGTCCGACGCCTGGACATGGGCGGTTTCTGACGCGCTGGCTCAACTCAAATTCCTGACCCTATTTGCGCTGCTGTTTGGTGCGGGCCTGCAAATGCAGCTGCCGCGCGGCAGTCGCTGGCTGACGGCACGCCTGACGCTGCTGGTATTTATCGGTTTCCTGCACGGCGTGTTGCTGTGGGAAGGCGATATCCTGCTGGATTACGGCATCATCGGCCTGGTGGTGTGGCGGGTGTTGCGGGATGTGCCTTCGACCCGCAGCCTGATGAACACCGGTATTCTGCTCTATCTGGTGGGCTGTGGCGTATTGCTGGTATTCGGATCGATTTCCGATCATCAGGCGACCCGATCCTGGCTGCCGGGCGCGGCCGATCTGCAATATGAACAATACTGGAAACTGACCGGCGGCTGGGAAGCGGTGAGTAACCGGCTCGACCATCTCTCGTCAGGTCTGATGGCGCTGGCAGCGCAGTACGGCTGGCAGCTGGCCGGCCTGATGATGATTGGCGGCGCACTGCTACGCAGCGGCTGGCTGACGGGCGAATTTTCAGCGCAGCATTACCGTCAGGCGGCAGCGCTGCTGCTGACAATGGGGCTGTCGATTGCGGTGGCCGGGGTCGCGGCGCAATGGCTGTTACATTGGGAGTTTCGCTGGACCGGCTTTTATCTGCAAACCCCGCGCGATTTGGCCAGCCCGCTGATCAGCCTGGGCTATGCCGCGCTTTGTCTCGGTTACTGGTCGCGGATTAGTCGCTGGCGTATTAGCTATGCGATTCAGTGCGTTGGCCGCATGGCGTTAACCAATTACCTGCTACAGACCCTGATCTGTACCACGCTGTTCTATCGCTTTGGGCTGTTCATGCACTTCACTCGCCTGCAGCTGGTGATGATGGTACCCGCGGTATGGCTGATTAACATTCTGTTTTCACTCATCTGGTTACATTACTTTGCCCAGGGTCCGCTGGAGTGGCTATGGCGGCGCCTGACGCTGCTGGCCGCCGGTAAACCAGCGGTTACTGACAACGCCAGATAATGACCGCCATCACAAAGGTTGCAGAATTGTATGTAACCGTTTTCATTGATGTGACGCAATTCACGCTGCCTGCCTCCCGCCCCTGACAAAATAGCGCCGGTGTTCAACCGGCGTGATGCCTTATTCTTCCTCTGTGGAACTGCTGCATGATAACGATTCGTGATGTTGCCCGTCAGGCTGGCGTGTCGGTGGCGACCGTCTCGCGCGTACTCAATAACAGTAGCGCCGTCACCTCTGATACCCGTGACGCCGTGTTACAGGCCGTTGATGCACTGGGATATCGTCCAAACGCCAATGCCCAGGCGCTGGCCACCCAGGTCAGCGATACCATCGGCGTGGTGGTGATGGATGTCTCCGATCCCTTCTTCGGCGCGCTGGTCAAAGCGGTCGATACCGTGGCGCAGCGCGTGCACAAGCATGTGTTAATCAGCAACTCCTGGCATCAGGAAGAAAAAGAGCGCCACGCGATTGAGGTATTGATCCGCCAGCGTTGCAGTGCGCTGGTGGTGCACGCGAAAACGCTTTCAGACCAGGAGCTGGCTGAGTTTATGCAACATGTACCGGGCATGGTGGTAATCAACCGTATAGTACCGGGCTTTGAACATCGCAGCGTCAGCCTCGACAACGTTACCGGCGCGCTGATGGCTTCAAGAACCTGTTACAACAGGGACATAGCCGGATCGGCTACCTCTGTTCCAGCCACCCGATTGAAGATGTCGCCCAGCGCCGCGAAGGCTGGCTGCAGGCGATGGCGGAGCAGGGCATGCGGCCTCAGGAGAGCTGGATCGCCAGCGCCGAGCCAGATATGCAGGGCGGTGAAGCCGCCATGGTTGAACTGCTGGGACGCAACCTCAATCTGAGCGCGGTGTTTGCCTATAACGACGGCATGGCAGCGGGCGCACTCACTGCGTTGAAAGACAACGGCATTCAGGTTCCACAGCATTTTTCTGTCATTGGCTTTGATGACATCCCGATTTCACGTTACACCGATCCACAACTGACCACCGTTCGCTATCCCATTGTTTCTATGGCAAAACTGGCGACAGAGCTGGCGTTGCAGGGCGCGGCAGGGCTGCTGGATGACACCGCAACGCACATCTTTATGCCGACGCTGGTGCGCCGTCATTCAGTGGCGCAACGGCAAAATGTGGAGTCCGTCACTAATTCAGGCGATTCAGCCATGTAACCGTTTTCAATCTGTGATTACATTCACAGTTAATTAACATTGCCCTCACTATGATGGCAACGTCTTACCGGACTGAAACATTATGTAACGCCCGCTTAACCGCATCAGGCACCGTCTCAGTCGCTGGATGAAATGGTTCACAACATATTTATATTCACGGAAGCGTTTGCGTACAGGGAAGTCAGATTTTGGACGGCGGTCCAGCGGCTTAGCGTAACGTTGTGTCTATTCCGCGTCGCCGATCAGTTTTACCGATTGTTCTCCCGCCTCTGAAGCGCGGCAGAGCTAAAAAGACCCTGCATAAAAAAACCGGAGATACCATGAATAAGAAGGTTTTCACGCTCACAGCACTGGTTGCCAGCATGATGTTTGGTGCAACCGCTCACGCAGCTGACACCCGTATCGGCGTGACCATTTATAAATATGATGACAACTTCATGTCGATGGTACGCAAAGACATCGAGAAAGAAGCGAAAACCATCGGTGGCGTTCAGCTGCTGATGAATGACTCGCAGAATGACCAGTCTAAACAGAACGACCAGATCGACGTGCTGATGGCGAAAGGCGTGAAAGCGCTGGCGATTAACCTGGTTGACCCGGCTGCAGCAGCGGTAGTGGTAGACAAAGCGCGCGCAAATGATGTGCCGGTCGTGTTCTTCAACAAAGAGCCGAACGCCAAAGTACTGGCCGGTTATGACAAAGCCTATTATGTCGGTACCGATTCTAAAGAGTCCGGCATCATCCAGGGTCAGCTGATTGAGAAGCACTGGAAAGCGACCCCGGCCTGGGATCTGAACAAAGATGGTCAGATTCAGTTCGTGCTACTGAAAGGCGAGCCGGGCCACCCGGACGCTGAAGCGCGTACCAAATATGTTATCGATACCCTGAACAAAGATGGCCTGAAAACTCAGCAGTTAGCGATGGACACAGCGATGTGGGATACCGCGCAGGCGAAAGACAAGATGGATGCCTGGCTGTCAGGCCCGAACGCCAAAAAAATCGAAGTGGTCATTGCCAACAACGATGCGATGGCGATGGGTGCGGTTGAAGCGCTGAAAGCGCACAACATGAGCTCCATCCCGGTGTTCGGCGTCGATGCACTGCCAGAAGCGCTGGCGCTGGTGAAATCGGGCGCACTGGCCGGTACCGTGCTGAACGATGCGGAAAACCAGGCGAAAGCGACGCTGGATATGGCGAAAAACCTGGCTGACGGCAAAGCCGCCACCGAAGGTACTAACTTCAAGATGGTCGACAAAATCGTCCGCGTACCTTACGTACCGGTTGATAAAGAAAACCTCTCACAGTTCCAGAAATAATATCGATTACGGGCGCGGCGAGTGTCGCGCCTTTTTTACGTCACCACCGTTTTTTAGCCAGGTAAATTATGGCCAGTGATAATACGACCGCGCAGCGAGAATATCTGCTGGAAATGACCAATGTCAGTAAATCATTTCCCGGCGTTAAAGCGTTAGATAATGTGAATTTAAAAGTGCGGCCTCACTCTGTTCATGCATTAATGGGCGAGAACGGCGCCGGTAAATCCACTTTATTAAAATGTCTGTTTGGTATTTATAAGAAAGATACCGGCAGTATTTTGTTTCAGGGTAAAGAGATCGATTATAAAAGCTCCAAAGAGGCGCTGGAAAATGGCGTGTCGATGGTGCATCAGGAATTAAACCTGGTATTGCAGCGTACCGTGATGGACAACATGTGGCTGGGGCGTTATCCCCGTAAAGGCTTCTTTGTCGATCAGGATAAAATGTATAACGACACCAAGGCGATCTTTGACGAGCTGGATATCGATATCGATCCCCGCGACAAAGTGGCGCATCTTTCCGTGTCGCAAATGCAGATGATTGAAATTGCCAAAGCGTTCTCTTATGACGCGAAAATTGTGATTATGGATGAGCCAACCTCCTCGTTAACCGAGAAAGAGGTTAATCATCTGTTCACTATTATTCGTAAACTGAAAGATCGCGGCTGCGGTATTGTGTATATTTCGCACAAGATGGAAGAGATTTTCCAGCTGTGTGACGAAATTACCATTCTGCGTGACGGACAGTGGATCACTACTCAGCCGCTGGACGGGCTGGATATGGACAAGATCATCTCGATGATGGTCGGCCGTTCACTGAACCAGCGTTTTCCGGACCGCACCAACGTGCCGGGTGAAACCATTCTTGAGGTGCGTAACCTGACGTCATTGCGTCAGCCATCGATTCGCGACATCTCGTTTGATCTGCGTAAAGGGGAGATTCTCGGCATTGCCGGGCTGGTGGGTGCCAAACGTACCGATATCGTCGAAACGCTGTTTGGCATTCGCGAAAAATCGGGCGGCACCATTAAACTGCACGGTAAACCGATTAATAATCACAGCGCCAACGAAGCCATTAACCACGGTTTTGCGCTGGTAACGGAAGAACGTCGTTCGACCGGGATTTATGCTTTTCTGGATATTGGTTTTAACTCGCTTATTTCCAATATTAAAAAATATAAAAACAGTATGGGGCTGCTGGATAATAAACGCATGAAGAGTGATACCCAATGGGTTATCGATTCAATGCGGGTAAAAACGCCAGGCCATCATACGCAGATTGGTTCGCTTTCGGGTGGTAACCAGCAAAAAGTGATTATTGGTCGCTGGTTATTGACCCAGCCTGAAATCCTGATGCTTGATGAACCGACACGCGGGATTGACGTCGGGGCAAAATTCGAAATTTACCAGCTGATTGCTGAGCTGGCGAAAAGAGAAAAGGGCATCATTATTATCTCTTCCGAAATGCCGGAGCTGTTAGGCATTACCGACCGTATTCTGGTGATGAGTAATGGTCTGGTAGCCGGCATTGTTGATACCAAAACCACCACGCAGAACGAAATATTGCGTTTAGCGTCATTACACCTTTAATGAAGCAAGGGCTGTTAACATGAAAGCGACTACAAAAAAGAATGCGCTAACCTGGTTAAAAGAGGGCGGCATTTATGTCGTTCTGCTGGTATTGCTGGCTATTATTATTTTCCAGGACCCCTCATTTTTAAGTTTAATGAACCTGAGTAACATTCTGACCCAATCTTCGGTGCGCATTATTATTGCACTGGGTGTGGCGGGGCTGATTGTTACCCAGGGTACTGACCTGTCGGCCGGTCGTCAGGTCGGTCTGGCAGCGGTGGTCGCGGCCACGCTGCTGCAGGCGATGGACAACGCTAACAAGGTGTTCCCGACGCTGGATACGGTGCCAATTCCACTGGTGATCCTCACCGTCTGCATCATCGGCGGCGTGATTGGTCTGGTGAACGGCGTGATCATTGCTTACCTCAAGGTGACGCCATTTATCACCACTCTGGGCACCATGATCATCGTCTACGGCATCAACTCGCTCTATTACGATTTCGTTGGCGCATCACCGATTGCCGGTTTTGATACCGGTTTCTCGAAATTCGCTCAGGGCTTTTTACGCTTCGGTGACTTCAAGCTCTCTTTCATCACCTTCTACGCGGTGATTGCGATTGTGTTTGTCTGGGTGCTGTGGAACAAAACCCGCTTCGGTAAAAACATTTTTGCTATCGGTGGTAACCCGGAAGCGGCGAAAGTGTCCGGCGTTAACGTGCCACTGAACCTGATCATGATCTATGCGCTGTCTGGTGTGTTCTACGCCTTCGGCGGGATGCTGGAAGCGGGTCGTATCGGCTCGGCAACCAACAACCTCGGCTTTATGTATGAGCTGGATGCGATTGCTGCCTGTGTGGTCGGCGGCGTCTCCTTCGCCGGCGGTGTCGGTAGCGTGGCGGGCGTGGTGACCGGTGTACTGATCTTCACCGTAATCAACTACGGCCTGACCTATATCGGCGTCAACCCTTACTGGCAGTACATCATCAAAGGCGGCATCATCATCTTCGCCGTGGCGCTCGACTCGCTGAAATATTCGCGCAAAAAATAATGTGCAGGCGATAACGTCACAAAAAAGAGCGACCTTCGGGTCGCTTTTTTTTATGGGAAAAAGTGCTGGCGTTGTTGCGTCTTAGCGGCAGGCGTATGCTGCCTGAAGCCTGCTCAGCGGTGAGACCGGGGCTGCTCAGGGAACAAGGGCAAATCTGAAATTGGATCAGGTCTGTCAGCCGTCTGAAGCGACTTTCTGAGCGTCTGAAACTGCTCCCTGAGCCAGGCACGTGACTACCAGACCACAGCATTGGAGTAACAAGTGTCAGCACAGCATAAACAAGCCCGCAGTGCGTGAGCTATTTACGCAGCTTCTGCTCCAGCTCCAGCAGCTGTTCCGGCGTGACCGCCGGATAACTTTGTGCATCCTCCGGCACTTCACGCACCGCCGGAATCGGCACCAGCGGCCCAAGGAAGCGTGGCTCTCGCTTCAGCAGGAACAGGTCAGCCAGCGCGCCCAGCCGCGCACCGACCTCACGGAAACGCACGCTGAGCATGTTTTTCGGCGAAGGCACGGCATAGCACTGCGCCTGAATGCCGAGCTGCAGGGCAATAAACAGCGCCCGCTCACAGTGGAAGCGTTGGGTGATGATAATGAAGTCGTTGGTATCGAACACCTTGCGGGTGCGAACAATCGAATCCAGCGTCCGGAAACCGGCATAGTCCAGCACAATATCCGCCGGATCGACGCCTGCCTTGATTAAATCGCGACGCATGGTCATCGGTTCGTTGTAGCTTTGCAGCGCATTGTCACCGCTCAGCAGCAGGTAGTTCACTTTGCCGCTGTTATAGGCGTTGAGCGCGCCCTGCATCCGATAGAGGTAATACTGATTGATCACCCCGGTACGATAATATTTAGCGGTGCCCAGCACCACACCCACCTGGCGGTGCGGCAGCGAAGAGACATTCTCGTAGATAAAGGGCGCAGTTTTCCAACTGATCCAGCGATCAAGGCCAAGCGCCGTCGCCACCATCAGCAGGATGATGAAAAGCAGTCCAATGAAAACGCGTTTCAGCATGCGCCTGGAGACTCGATGTCAGAAATTTGAGATGGCACAAGGCTACTTGAGCCGCCGCAGCGAAGCAAGTTAGTGCCGGTTGGCTGGTCTCTTTTTGAGCATTGCCGGACCAGAATCGGTCCGGCAGCGCACAATTAGATCGAGGTACGACGATAATGACGGTATTGCGGCAGCCAGAAGTTGTTGGCAATCGCCTGCGACAGCACATCTTCGGAGGTGACGACGGCGACACCCGCCAGCTGCGCCGCTTTGCCGACTTCCATGGCGATGATTTTCGACACGCCCTGGATATCTTTGATTTCCGGCAGTACCGGACCTTCACCATCATTCACCAGCGGCGAGCAGTCGGCCAGCGCCCGGCTGGCGGTCATCAGCATGGTGTCGGTGACGCGGCTGGCGCCTGACGCGATAACACCCAGACCAATTCCCGGGAAGATGTAGGAGTTGTTGCACTGGGCGATCGGGTAGGTTTTACCGTTCCAGCTGACCGGCGAGAACGGACTGCCGGTAGCCACCAGCGCTGCACCGTCGGTCCAGGCAATGATATCGGCTGGCGTGGCTTCAACGCGTGACGTCGGGTTCGACAGCGGCATCACTATCGGGCGTTTGCAGTGTTTGTGCATCTCGCGGATGATCTCTTCGGTGAACAGCCCTGGCTGACCCGATACCCCAATCAGAATATCCGGATGGGCGTTGCGCACCACGTCGAGCAGCGAAATCGCGTCACTGGTGACATCCCAGTGCTGAAGGTTTTCGCTCTTCTGCACCAGTCTGCTCTGGAAGTCGAGCAGGTTAGGCAGCTTGTCGGTCAGCAGACCAAAGCGATCCACCATCATCACCCGGCTGCGCGCTTCTTCATCGCTCAGGCCTTCCGATTTCATCTGGGCAATAATCTGTTCGGCGATGCCACAGCCGGCGGAACCGGCACCGAGGAATACCACCTTCTGTTCGCACAGGCGGCTACCGGCTGCGCGGCTGGCGGCGATCAGCGTACCCACGGTAACCGCGGCGGTACCCTGAATGTCGTCGTTAAAGCAGCAGACTTCATCGCGGTAGCGGTTTAGCAACGGCATGGCGTTCTTCTGGGCGAAGTCTTCGAACTGCAACAGCACTTTCGGCCAGCGACGTTTAACCGCCTGAATAAAGTCATTAACGAAAGCGTCGTACTCTTCGCCGGTAATACGCGGATGACGCCAGCCCATGTAGAGCGGATCGTTCAGCAGCTGCTGATTATTGGTACCGACATCCAGCACCACCGGCAGGGTATAAGCCGGACTGATACCGCCACAGGCGGTGTAGAGCGACAGCTTACCGATCGGGATGCCCATGCCGCCGATGCCCTGGTCACCCAGACCCAGGATGCGCTCGCCATCGGTGACGACAATGACCTTCACGTTCTGTTTGGTGGCGTTCTGCAGCATATCTTCGATGCGGTCGCGGTTCGGGTAAGAGATAAACACCCCGCGTGCCCGGCGATAGATTTCAGAGAAGTGTTCACAGGCGGCGCCGACGGTTGGGGTGTAAATGATCGGCATCATCTCTTCGAGATGGTTGTCCAGCAGGCGATAAAACAGCGTTTCGTTGGTGTCCTGGATGTTACGCAGGTAGACGTGCTTATCGTTATTGTTTTTGAAGTCCTGGAACTGACGCCAGGCACGCTGCGCCTGTTCTTCAATCGACTCTACCGCTTC
This sequence comes from Pantoea brenneri, assembly GCA_002095305.1. GTDB lineage: Bacteria > Pseudomonadota > Gammaproteobacteria > Enterobacterales > Enterobacteriaceae > Pantoea > Pantoea brenneri. The sequence continues at coordinate 86,328 of MIEI01000007.1, read as the reverse complement.
CGGCAGCAGACCATTGAGATTAAATTCGTTACGTTCTTCGATGCTAAAGGCACTGCCTTTGTTGAGGAGGGGAAATTCCAGCAAAATCGGGCCAGCGTAAGGGATGTAGAGCGGACGTTTACTTTCGTAGTCGAGTTCCATGCAGTGATGCTCCGGTTGCAGTGTTGTCTGGCGTCACGCCGGAAAGGTAGCGCCAGTTTACTTACCCGTTATAGCTCAGGCTGCAGGAGCAGTGCAGCGGCAGGTCTCCGCTGCGAATCATTCACGTACTTGCTGCCATCCTGCAACCCGAATTATTCAGAGTAATTTGTCATGACGTGAATTCTGGCGCCAGATCCTATGAAATTTCCCGCAGAAGTACAGCATTTGTTCATAAAAGGTCACAAAACTGTGGCCTTTCTGACAGTGGGTTATGCTTTGTGCAATCTCACCGACAGCAGCTCACTGCAACCAAAAGTCTGTAAGGTTGCCTGCGTGGCGGCAAACTGGCTCAGCGTGGCATTTTCTACTTCTGCCAGCACCGCTCTTTTTATCTGACCACTGTGCCCGCCCTGCATATTCAGCAGCACCAGCGCGGCCTGAAGCGGCGGAAAGCTGGGGTTAAACGCGGCATTCTCAGCATAGCGACCGGTCACAATGGTGCCGGACTCGGTTTCCAGCGCTACGCCGCTGTGTGACTGGCTGTACGGCGCGTGGCTGGCATTGGCGGCGGCCACGGCGGCCTGCACCAGCGCATCTCCCTCAGCGCTGTAACCGTGGTCGACCGCATCCATCAGCAGGGTTGTGATGTCGAGATCGCGCGGGCCAAAGGAGTCTGGCAGATAATCGGCCAGGGTACTGATGGCGCGCTGCGGCAGCGAAATACGAATCCCGGTACCGCTGTTGAGTTCATTCATAAACTGACGGCAATGGCCGCACGGGGTGTAGTTAACCGTGATGGTTTCCAGCCGGCGTTCGCCGCGCAGCCAGGCGTGGGTAATCGCGCTCTGCTCAGCGTGCACCGTCTGTTGCAGTGGGGTGCCGACAAATTCCATGTTGGCGCCGAAGTACCAGTTACCACTGGTGCCGCGGGCGATCGCCCCGACATTAAAGTGCGACACCGTGGCCACCGCACAGGCTGCTGCCAGCGGCAGCAGCGCCAGCGCCAGCGCATCGGCGTCCATCTGAGTCTGTTGCTGCAGCGATGCGATCTGGTCGGCGCGCAGCACTGCCTGAAAGTCAGGCGCGTCCAGCAGCGGAGCCAGCGCGGTTTGCAGAGTTGACGGCAACGCCTCGAAGGCGGAGAGGAAACGTGAATGCATGAGAGCCTCATTAAATTCAGCAGGACGATATGCCAGTCACCGGTTTATATGTGATCCCCGTCGCTCTGACAATGCAACCTGCGTTGCATGTTTCAACTTTGCGAGATCTATCGCAAAGTTTTAGCCAAACCAGTGCAGCAGTAGCGGAAAAATAAACGGTGCCAGCAAAGAAGTAATGATGCCGCAAATCACCAGCGCCAGTGAACTGAACGCCCCTTCCTGATAATCGACTTCAGCCGCCCGGGCGGTTCCGAGGGCATGGGAGGCGTTACCGATGGCCAGACCGCGCGCCGCTTTCGATTTGACGCCCAGCAGGTTCAGCAGCATATGCCCAAACACCGCCCCCAGCACGCCGGCGATCAGTACACAGATGGCGCTGATCGCCGGGATGCCGTGCAGCGATCCGGAGACCGCCATTGCGATGGGCGTGGTGACTGATTTGGGAATAATGGTGGCGGCAATTTCTGGCGTGGCGCCCAGCCACAGGGCGATAGCGGTGCCCGATATCATGGCGGTCAGGCTCCCGATAAAGCAGACCCCAATGATCGACTTCCAGCGGGCGCGAATCTGATGCATCTGCTCGTACAGCGGCAGCGCCAGGGCGACCACCGCCGGTTGCAGCAGCTGGTTAAGAATCTGACTGCCGGCAAAGTAGCGCGAGTAGGGCAACTGCAGCAGCAGCAGGATCGGGATGATAATCGCCATCGCCACCAGCAGTGGATTGAGCAGCGAGATTTTCAGGGTCAGCGCCAGCTTGCGCGCCAGAAAGAACGCCGCCAGGGTCAGCGGCAGAGACCACCAGATATCACTCATCGTTTGGCTCCCGGAGCGGACGACGGCTGTGCAACTGGTGGGCGCTGACGCCGACCACCGCCAGCACCACAAAGGTACTGACGACGCAGGAGATGACGATCGGACCAAACTGGGCGCTGAGAATATCGGTATGGCTCATGACGCCAACGCTAATTGGCACAAACAGCAGCGCCATATAGCGGATGATCAGATGGCAGCCCGGTTTCACCCAGTTGACCGGCAGGATTTGCGACGCCAGCAGGGCAAACAGAATCAGCATCCCGAGAATACTGCCAGGAATAGTGATCGGCAGCAGCGAGGCGATGCCGTTGCCACTGTATAAGCAGAGATAAATGATGATAAAGGCACGAAGGTAGCGCCCGCAGACAGACAGCACGGTGAGCATGACAGGCTCCTGTTTTCACTGTTGTTCATCATACGCATTAACCGCTTAGCGTGCTAGCGATCACATAAAAGCCCGACAGACCGATTCCCGGATCAGCAGGTTTAGCGGGACATCAGCAAAGCAGGGGGAAGCGGCGCGGGGGAAAACGTGACGGCTGAAATCGCAGAGATAAAGCAGAATCTCCCCTTACACCGGCAACCTGGCGTAAGGGGAGTGAAGCGTGAGGGATTATTTAACCGGCATGCCCGGTACCGCACCGCTGTCTACCGACAGTACAAACAGATCTTTACCGCCCGGTCCCGCCGACAGCACCATCCCTTCGGAGATGCCAAAACGCATTTTACGCGGTGCCAGGTTAGCAACGATGATGGTCATCTTGCCGACCAGCACGGACGGATCGGGATAGGCCGCACGAATGCCGGAGAAGATCTGACGCTTCTCGCCACCCAGGTCGAGTTGCAGACGCAACAGCTTGTCTGAGCCATCGACCAGCTCCGCCTGCTCAATCAGCGCTACCCGCATATCGACTTTGGCGAAATCGTCGATGGTAATGGTGTCACCAACCGGCGCATCCGCCAGCGGACCGCTAACCGCCGGGGCGCTGGCCGCTGCGGCATCCTCTTTCGACGCCTCAATCAGGCCTTCGACCTTCGCCATTTCAATCCGGCTGTAGAGCGCTTTAAACGGCGCAACCTGATGATCCAGCAGCGGCTGTGGAATCGCATCCCAGCTCAGTTCGCAGTTAAGGAAGCCTTCTGCGCGCGCGCTCAGCGACGGCAGCACCGGCTTCAGCCAGGTCATCAGCACGCGGAACAGGTTAATCCCCATTGAGCAGATTGCCTGCAGATCGGCGTCACGGCCTTCCTGCTTCGCGACTACCCATGGTGCCTGCTCATCAACGTAGCGGTTTGCCAGGTCGGCCAGCGCCATAATTTCACGGATTGCGCGGCTGTATTCGCGGCTCGCCCAGGCTTCACCGATCTTCTCTGACGCATCAACAAAGGTCTGATAGAGCGCCGGATCGGCCAGTTCAGCCGCCAGCTTGCCGTCAAAGCGTTTGGTGATAAAGCCGGCGTTACGTGATGCCAGGTTAACCACTTTATTGACGATGTCAGCGTTGACGCGCTGAACGAAATCTTCCAGGTTCAGGTCGATGTCGTCGATGCGCGAAGAGAGTTTTGCCGCGTAATAGTAACGCAGGCTGTCAGCGTCCAGATGCTGCAGCCAGGTGCTGGCTTTAATAAAGGTGCCGCGTGATTTCGACATCTTGGCACCATTGACCGTCACATAACCGTGGACAAACAGGTTGTTCGGTTTGCGGAAGTCGCTGCCTTCCAGCATCGCCGGCCAGAACAGGCTGTGGAAGTAGACGATATCTTTACCGATAAAGTGATACAGCTCGGTGGTGGAATCTTTACGCCAGAATTCGTCGAAGTCGATATCGCCACGCTTGTCGCACAGGTTCTTGAACGAGCCCATATAGCCAATAGGCGCATCCAGCCAGACGTAAAAATATTTGCCTGGCGCATCCGGGATTTCAAAACCGAAATAGGGCGCGTCACGTGAGATATCCCACTGCTGCAGGCCTGATTCGAACCACTCCTGCATCTTGTTAGCGACCTGATCCTGCAACGCACCGGAACGGGTCCAGGCCTGCAGCATGGCGCTGAACGATGGCAGATCAAAGAAGAAGTGTTCCGAGTCGCGCAGCACTGGCGTCGCACCGGAGACCACCGACTTCGGATCAATCAGTTCGGTCGGGCTGTACGTCGCGCCGCAGACTTCACAGTTATCACCGTACTGATCGGCAGACTTACATTTCGGGCAGGTGCCTTTAACAAAACGGTCCGGCAGGAACATCCCTTTTTCCGGATCGTAGAGCTGAGAAATAGTGCGGTTCTTAATAAAACCGTTCTCTTTCAGGCGACCGTAAATCAGCGCCGACAGCTGGCGGTTCTCATCACCGTGGGTCGAGTGATAGTTGTCATAGCTGACGTTGAAACCGGCAAAATCGGCTTCATGCTCTTGTTTCATTTCAGCAATCATCTGCTCTGGCGCAATGCCCAGCTGCTGTGCTTTCAGCATAATCGGCGTGCCGTGCGCGTCATCAGCGCAGATGAAGTAAACCTGATTGCCACGCATTCGCTGGTAACGCACCCAAATGTCTGCCTGGATATGCTCGAGCATATGGCCGAGATGGATTGATCCGTTCGCGTAAGGCAGCGCGCAGGTTACCAGAATTTTTTTAGCGACTTGAGTCATAGTTTGCGTAGCTTTCTGTTGATTGAAAAAACGGGCTTAGATGGTAACCGAAGGCTCCGCTGGCGTAAACACAAGGGATTCGCCACCGGCAGTCGCCGCGAAACAGTGGCCATCTGATATCATTGAAAATACATCGCTGAAGCACAGCGTAAGAACAGCATAAAAAAGGAGTGGGGGATGACAGTACAATCCCGGGAACCGCATACGCCTGAAGCCCTGCGCGCCATCGTGGTCGGCGTACTGAGAGGCTTTGAGCATCCGACGCTGCAACAGAATCTCACTGCGCTGAAAGCGTTGCATCACGTGGCACAGCTGGACGGTAAGCTGCATATCGAACTGATCATGCCGTTCGTCTGGGCCAGCGCCTTTGAAGAACTGAAAGCGCAGACCAGCGCTGAGCTGCTGCGCCTGACCGGCACGCGCGCGATTGACTGGCGTTTAAGCCATGATATCGCCACCCTGAAGCGGGTGAAAAACCAGCCTGGCGTTAACGGCGTGAAAAATATTATCGCCGTCAGCTCCGGTAAAGGCGGCGTGGGCAAATCCAGTACCGCCGTCAATATGGCGCTGGCGCTGGCCGCAGAGGGCGCGCGCGTCGGCATCCTCGACGCCGATATCTATGGCCCGTCGGTGCCCAACATGCTGGGCACCGAACATGAACGTCCTACCTCGCCCGATGGGACCCATATGGCACCGATTATGGCGCACGGGCTGGCCACTAACTCGATTGGCTATCTGGTGACTGACGATAACGCCATGGTGTGGCGCGGGCCGATGGCCAGCAAAGCGCTGATGCAACTGCTGAACGAGACGATGTGGCCGGAGCTGGATTATCTGGTGCTGGATATGCCGCCGGGCACCGGCGATATCCAGCTGACGCTGGCGCAGAATGTTCCGGTGACCGGCGCGCTGGTGGTCACCACGCCGCAGGATATTGCGCTGATCGACGCCCGCAAAGGCATCGTGATGTTTGAAAAAGTCAGCGTGCCGGTGCTGGGCGTAGTCGAGAACATGAGCCTGCACATCTGCAGCCAGTGCGGCTTCCACGAACCGATTTTCGGCACTGGCGGGGCGCAAAAGCTGGTGGCTGATTACCACACGCAGCTGCTGGCCCAGTTGCCGTTGCACATTAACCTGCGTGAAGATCTGGATGCGGGCCAGCCGACGGTAATCCGCCGGCCGGACAGTGAATTCACCGCGCTCTACCGCCAGCTTGCCGGACGGGTCGCCGCCCAGCTTTACTGGCAGGGCGAGGTCATTCCTGGCGACATCGCCTTCCGCGCACTTTAAGCCCGACCCGACCCGCTGGTGTATTCAGACGCCAGCGGGTAGTGCATCAGCACATAGCCTCCCTGTTCCCCTTCGCCCTGCGCAATCATCTTCCAGCCATGCTTCAGATAAAATGCCTGCGCCGCTTTGTTCATCGTCAGACATTTCAGCGCGCCGGTCGAGGTGAAGCGCGCCTGAACCGCTTCCAGCAAGGCACTGCCTGCACCGCGGCCCTGCCAGTCGGGGTCGACATACAGGCTATGCAGGAAATTATCATTCTCCAGCAGGCCGGCAAATCCGACGCGCTGCCCGTCACAGTCGGCTACCAGTACGGTTTCACCGAGGATAACGCCATCAAAATCTTCCAGCTGCCAGTCGCTGCCATCCAGCCAGCGCCAGTTATGCCGCCGCGCCGCCAGAAACAGTGTACGCAAAAAAGGCCGATCGGCTTCAGTAAACGGACGAATCTCCACAAGTCAGCTCCCTTTATCTCTGGTCTTACAAAGCTAGCAGCGATTGGCCGAAAAGATTTGAAAAGTATAAAGCGGGTTAATTGTCCCGACATTCCCTGTACACTGCCTCGCGGGCCAGAGAGCATCCCGCTTTCCGCGTTTGATAGCTTTCGTTTATTTGATTGATAACGACTGCATATTAGATGTTGGCCCGAAAATTCTGTAACGTACATCACATAATTCAACGGAGGCCATCAGATGTCTATTATCAATACCAAAATCAAGCCGTTCAAAAACGCAGCATTCAAAAACGGCGAGTTCATCGACGTAACCGAGAAAGACGTTGAAGGTAAATGGAGTGTGTTCTTCTTCTACCCGGCTGACTTCACTTTCGTTTGCCCGACCGAACTGGGCGACGTGGCCGATCACTACGAAGAGTTCCAGAAACTGGGCGTAGATATCTACTCCGTTTCAACTGACACCCACTTTACCCACAAAGCCTGGCACGGTTCTTCAGACACCATCGCCAAGATCCAGTACGCAATGATCGGCGACCCGACTGGCGCGCTGACCCGTAACTTCGAAATCATGCGTGAAGCGGAAGGCCTGGCTGACCGTGGTACTTTCATCGTTGACCCGGAAGGTATCATCCAGGCGATCGAAATCACTGCTGAAGGTATCGGCCGTGACGCCTCTGACCTGCTGCGTAAAGTGAAAGCGGCACAGTACGTTGCTTCTCACCCAGGCGAAGTGTGCCCGGCGAAATGGAAAGAAGGTGATGCAACACTGGCTCCATCTCTGGACCTGGTTGGCAAAATCTAATCCCGCTTCGGCCTTTCGATCTTTCTCTCATCGGGTGCCACGGCACCCGATTTTTTGACCAGGATATCACTATGCTCGACACAAATTTGAAGACGCAACTCAAGGCCTACCTTGAGAAATTAACCAAACCTGTTGAGTTGATTGCCACTCTGGACGAGGGTGCCAAATCAACCGAGATCCGTGAGCTGTTGGTCGACATCGCAGGCTTGTCTGATAAAGTCAGCTTCCGCGAAGAGAACGATCGTCAGGTCCGCAAGCCGTCGTTTTTAATCACTAACCCAGGCTCGAACAGCGGTCCGCGTTTTGCCGGTTCGCCACTGGGTCACGAATTTACCTCACTGGTGCTGGCGCTGTTGCAGACCGGTGGGCATCCGTCAAAAGAAGCGCAAAGCCTGCTGGATCAGGTTGCCGCGCTGGATGGCGATTTCCATTTCGAAACCTACTATTCGCTGTCATGCCATAACTGCCCTGACGTGGTACAGGCGCTGAACCTGATGGCGGTGCTGAATCCACGCATCAGCCACACCGCGATTGACGGTGGCCTGTTCCAGAATGAAATTCAGGAACGCAACGTGATGGGCGTGCCGGCGGTTTACCTCAACGGTAAAGAGTTTGGTCAGGGCCGCATGAGCCTGGCGGAAATCGTCAGCAAAGTTGACACTAACGCCGATAAACGTGCCGCAGAAGAGCTGAACAAGCGTGACGCATACGACGTGCTGATTATCGGTAGCGGCCCGGCGGGCGCAGCAGCAGCCATCTATTCTGCCCGTAAAGGCATTCGCACCGGTCTGATGGGCGAGCGTTTTGGCGGTCAGGTGCTGGACACCGTTGATATCGAAAACTATATTTCTGTGCCGAAAACCGAAGGGGCAAAACTGGCGGGCTCACTGCGCGCTCACGTCGATGATTACAATGTCGATGTGATTGAGAGCCAGAGCGCGATCAAGCTGATCCCGGCGGCTGCTGTGGGTGGCCTGCATGCGGTTGAAACTGCCTCCGGCGCGGTACTGAAGTCACGCAGCATCATCCTGGCAACTGGCGCACGCTGGCGTAACATGGGTGTGCCGGGCGAAGAAGAGTACCGCACCAAAGGCGTCACCTACTGCCCACACTGTGATGGCCCGCTGTTTAAAGGCAAGCGCACCGCAGTGATCGGCGGCGGTAACTCCGGCGTTGAAGCGGCGATTGACCTGGCCGGTATCGTTGAACATGTGACGCTGCTGGAGTTTGCCGGTGAAATGCGCGCTGATCAGGTGCTGCAGGATAAACTGCGCAGCCTGAAAAACGTGGATGTCATCCTGAATGCCCAGACCACCGAAGTGAAAGGTGACGGCAGCAAGGTAACCGGTCTGCAGTATATCGACCGTACCAGCCAGACTACACACGAACTGGCGCTGTCCGGCATTTTCGTTCAGATCGGTCTGCTGCCTAACACCCCATGGCTGGAAGGCGCGGTTGAGCGCAACAAAATGGGCGAAATCATCATTGATGCCAAGTGCGAAACCAGCCTGAAAGGCGTGTTCGCGGCGGGTGACTGCACCACGGTTCCGTACAAGCAGATCATCATCGCCAGCGGCGAGGGTGCGAAAGCCTCACTGAGCGCCTTTGATTACCTGATTCGTACTAAAGCGGCTGAATAAGTTTTGCGATAGCCACGCAACAGCCCCTCGACTGATGTTGAGGGGCTTTTTTTTAATATCCCGCCAGTGTCATCAGCATCATCCACAGCGGCGTCGTCACCGCAGCAAACAGCGTCGAAAACAGCATGCTGGCGGCAGCCGGGCCGGTAATCACATTAAACTTCTGCGACATCAGGTAGACGTTGACCCCGACCGCCATCGATCCCAGCAGCACCACCACTTTACTCTCCAGCGGCGGCAGGCCGGTCAGCCAGGCGATGGCCCACACCGTCATCGGTTGCAGCACCAGCTTGAGCAGGCAGAGGGTATAACTCTCTTTCAGTCCTTCCCGCACCCGGTAATGGGCGAGGCTCATGCCAAGGGTAACCAGCGACAGCGGGGCGGCGATCGATCCCAGCATCCGCAGCGGTTCAGCAGCCAGCAGCGGCAGCGGACGCTGCAAAAAACTCCAGCCGGTACCGCTGAGAATGCCAATAATCAGCGGGTTCTTCAGCACGCCGATCGCGGTGCGCCCCAGCCCCTGCAGCGAAAAGCTGCCCTGTTTCGCCCACTCAACCGAGACCGTCAGCAGGGTCCAGAGGATCAGGCTGTTAAACACCAGTACCAGCGCCACCGAGGGCAGGGACGCGGGCCCCAGCAGTACCGTCGCCACCGGAATGCCGAGCATCACGTTGTTGGAAAAGATGCCGCCCAGCGCGAAGACCGAGCCAGCAACGCCATCCAGCTTAAACAGCTTTTTGGCCACTATCCGGCCGACGATAAACACCAGCAGGCAGCTGCCAAAGAAGGCCAGCAGCAGCAGCGCATCAACCGGCGGGCTTTGATAAAAATGGCTCATCACGCCAAACAGCATGCAGGGCAGCGCGACGTTGAACACGAAGCGGTTCATCCCTTCGCTGATGCTGGCAGGCCATTTACCCAGTCGCGTCAGGCCGTAGCCCAGCAGGATCAGAATAAACAGCGGTGCGGACAGATAGATTTGATGGCTTAAGCTTTCAAACAACAGTGGCATAGAGAGAGTCTGGTCAGACGATGATTAATTACCAGACTAACAAATTGCTAACTAACTGTTAACTTTAACGGTGTCTGAACCGCTCGCCGTCAGGACAGTTATCCCAGCCAGCGGCGCGCATGTTGATCGCTGATATCCCGGTAATAGACACGATGAATTATTTTGCCGCAGCGCAGACAGCGGGCGGAAATATAGGTGGAAAGATAATGTCTGCCATTTGGCGCGATAGCACCGTGACGTTCGATAGTAATGTCCTGCCATCGATGGCGGTGAGGAATAAGCGCTGACAATCGCATCATACATCCTGAATAGTATGAAGTTCCGCTCCTGGAGTAGTTTAACTCCATGAAATGAGGTGTTTTTTTCGGCGATGCTGTAAGCAGGCTTATTATTATGGCTGGCTACCGTTTAAGGGTGGAAACCGATGCCGCGATCGGCAGCACCTGATCTCTGGCTTAAATGGCTACCTCGAAAGGGGTAGTTTTATGGCCCGCAGCATTAAGCCTGTTTTTGCTGCGGCGAGAATTGATCAGGATCATGTGAAGTGTCACCAGCGCGAGGATGGCTGACGCAGCTCTGGCTTGCTTTCGCGACGCCACCTCCTTATGCTGCAGGCTGTAACACGACTCGGGGTGCCGCTTTCCGTCAGGAAAGGGCTGAGAAAAACCCGCTGACCTGAACTGGATAATGCCAGCGTAGGGAAGTCTGATGCCTGACCGCATTCGCCTTCTTATTCGCCGGTTGGGAGCTATGATGACAGATCAATCTCAACGCCTTTCTGCTGCGCAATTCGCGCCCATTCTGCACCGTTTCCGCCGTCAGTCACCGCTGGTGCACTGCATGACTAACGACGTGGTACAAAACTTCACCGCCAATGTGCTGCTGTCGCTCAACGCTTCACCGGCGATGGTGATTGATGCGGAGGAAGCCGCGCAGTTCAGCGGCTTTGCCGATGCCTTACTGATTAACGTCGGGACGCTGACCGCTGAGCGCCAGCAGGCGATGCAGGCGGCGGTCACGGCCGCCAGGCAGGCGGGAACGCCCTGGACACTGGACCCGGTGGCGGTCGGAGCGCTGACGCTGCGCACCACCTTCTGCCAGCGGCTGCTGAGCCAGCAGCCAGCGGTGATCCGCGGTAACGCCTCAGAGATCCTGGCGCTGGCGCAACAGGCCAGCGGCGGACGCGGAGTGGATAGCCTGCATCAGGCGGATGCAGCGCTGGAGGCCGCCCGGCAGCTGGCCCGCGACTATCAGACGCTGGTGATTGTGACCGGCGAAGTAGACTACGCCACCGACGGTCAGCGCACCTTTGCCATTCGCGGCGGCAGCCCGTTAATGACGCGGGTGGTCGGTACCGGCTGTGCGCTGTCGGCGGTGGTGGCTGGCTTCAGCAGTCTGAGCGGCGATCGGCTGCTCAACGTCGCCAGTGCCTGTCAGGTGATGGCGCGGGCCGGTGAACAGGCGGCGGCAAGCTCAGCCGGCCCCGGCAGTTTTGCCACGGCGTTTCTTGATGCGCTCTGGACGCTGGAGGTGGACCATGAAACGCATTAATGCACTGACCATCGCCGGGACCGATCCCAGCGGCGGGGCAGGGATCCAGGCCGATCTGAAAACCTTTTCCGCGCTGGGCGCGTATGGCACCAGCGTGATCACCGCGCTGGTGGCGCAAAATACCCATGGCGTCCAGTCGGTCTACCGAATCGATGCTGACTTTGTGGCCGCCCAGCTTGATTCGGTGCTGGACGATGTGCGTATCGACAGCGCGAAAATTGGCATGTTGTCGGAAACCGCCATCGTCGGGCAGGTTGCGGCACGGCTGAGACGTAGCGCAATTCCTTTCGTGGTGCTGGATACGGTGATGGTGGCGAAAAGCGGCGATCCGCTGTTATCCGCCGATGCGATTGTCAGCGTCCGCGAACTGCTGTTACCACAGGTGTCGCTGATTACGCCGAATCTGCCGGAAGCAGCAGCGTTGCTGGGGTGCGCGGTGGCGGAGAGCGAAGCGCAGATGCGGGCGCAGGGCGAGGCGTTGCTGGCGGCGGGATGTCAGGCGGTATTGATCAAGGGCGGTCACCTGACGGCTGATAACAGCCCGGACTGGCTGATCACCCTTCGGGCCAGCAGCGGTTCAGCACGCCGCGGGTTAATACCCGTCATACTCACGGCACCGGCTGCACGCTGTCAGCGGCGCTGGCGGCTTTGCGTCCGCGTCACGCCGACTGGGCTGATACGATCACCGAAGCGAAAGCCTGGCTGCAGCAGGCGTTGTTACAGGCGGATTCACTGGAGGTCGGTACGGGAATCGGGCCGGTGCACCATTTTCATCAGTGGTGGTAGCGGTGGATGTGCCATCCCGCGCTGAGGCGGCGGGACGGCACCGTTGCCGGGTCAGGGTGCTTCAAACCATGCGCTGTTGCGCTCGGCAATAGGGGTAATTGAGAAAATCATCTCCTGCAAATGACGGCGCATCGCGGCTTCGGCGGCGTCTGCGTCGTGATGTTTCAACGCTGCAAAAATCTCCTCATGCTGCTGAATCAGGCTTTCCGGCGGTGAAACCTCACTCAGGGTCAGAAAACGAACCCGGTCCATCGCCGCTTTAATGTTCTCGACGGTTTCCCACGCCAGCTTGCAATCAATACTTTCGGCAATCAGCCGGTGAAACTCATCATCCAGGCTGAGAAACGCCTGGCTGTCATGCCGCTCAGCCGCCATGCGTTGCAGCTGCAGGTTGTGTTCCAGCATCATCAGCGCCGGGTCGCCAATCTCCAGCGCCGCACGGCGCACCACGGAAACCTCCACCGCTTCACGGATGAAGCGGCCGTCCGCCACCCGTTTGGCGGAAATTTTACGCACAAAGGTGCCGCGTTGCGGCAATACCTGTACCAGTCCGGCTTCGGCCAGCTTGATGAACGCTTCGCGCACCGGCTGGCGTGAGACGTTAAAACGCGCAGAGACCTCTTTTTCCGACAGCAGCGAACCCGGCTGAATCACACAGGTCACGATATCTTTGCGCAAAAACCGGTAAATCTGCTGATTCACCGGTTCGCTGGTGGTAATGGTATAGGCGATCGACATGCAGCAATATCCATATTACGGCTGGCTGGTGCCAGCCCGAAGGGAAAGGGTCAGTCTAATCAGCACGCTGCGTCTGCGCCAGTGCTTTGTCATCATCGCATCAGGCGCGCGTCATGTACTGCTGCACCGTCGCACGCGCACCCTGGGTAGTCAGCTGCTGATAACAGGCGGTCAGCCGGGCGACCAGATCGGCGTTGTCTGCCAGATCGTGGCCGAAGATCTGGCGCAGGCCGAGTAGCGCACGCACGCGCGCTTCACCTTCTTCGCAGCTGGCCACGCATTCTGCCAGCGTCGTCTTCAGCGGATCGCGAACCTCAATCGGCTGACCCTGTTCGTCGGTCCCCCGACATAGCGCATCCAGCCAGCCACGCCGAGCAGCAGCAGTTCACAGCGGCTGTTATTACTCAGATGCCAGCGCAGACTGTCCAGCAGGCGCTGCGGTAATTTTTGCGATCCGTCAGTGGCGATTTGCCAGGTACGATGTTTGATGGCGCGGTTTTCGTAGCGGGCGATCAGCGAATCGGCATAGGCTTCAAGGTCCACGCCCTGAGTGCGTAAGGTGGGTGCCTGCTCATCGACCATCAGTGAACGGGCAGCGGCGCGGAAGTGCGGATCGGCCATGCAATCGCTGATGTGCTGATAGCCGGCAAGGTAGCCAAGGTAGGCGAGAAACGAGTGGCTGCCATTCAGCATGCGCAGTTTCATCTCTTCATACGGCAATACGTCGCTGACCAGTTCTGCTCCCGCCTTTTCCCACGCCGGACGACCGCTGACAAAATTATCTTCGATGACCCACTGAAAGAACGGTTCCGCTTCAACCGCTACCGGGTCACGGGAGCCGAGCCGCCCGGCCAGCGCGTCAAACGCCGCCTCCGTCATCGCCGGCACAATCCGGTCAACCATGGTTGAGGGAAAGGTCACCTGCTGCTGAATATACTCCGCCAGCGCCGCATCCTGCCGTTGTGCCAGCTGCACAATCACGTTGCGGGTGACGTGGCCGTTCTCCGGCATGTTATCGCACGACATCACGCTGAAGGGCGGCAGGCCGAGCTGCCGACGGCGATTAATGGCGGCCAGAATCAGGCCTGGCAACGAACGCGGCGTCTGCGGATTGTCGAGGTCATGCACGATATCGGGATGATCCGGGTTCAGATTGCCGCTGGCTGGCTGATGGCAATAGCCTTTCTCGGTCACGGTCATCGAAACAATTGCCACCTCGGGCTGACACATGGCGTTGATCACCGCCTCAATGCCGTCGCCTTTGCCGTGCAGCGCCGCAGTAATCACGCCGATCACCCGGGTCTGCAGCGAATCATTCGCCATTTCGGTCAGGGTATAGAGCAACTGCTGTTCACGCAGCGCCTGAATCAGTTCGCCGCTGTTGAGGTTAACTTCGCAGTAACCCCAGTCACTGCCGTGTTCGGCGGCCAGCTTATCGCTGCACAGCGCCTGATGCGCGCGGTGAAAGGCACCAAAGCCGATATGTACCATACGGGTTTTAAGCTGGGCCCGGTCATAGGCAGGGCGCTGGATCTCAGCGGGCAGGCGATCGATCTGTAACATAGTCCGTCCTTATGGCAAACGGGGCGCGAGGCGCCCCGAAATCAGTGATCATGTTGCGTGATGAGGATTACACCGAAACTGGCTTATCCTGGGTCTTCGGGCTGCGGATCACAAACAGCACCAGGAAGGCACCCAGCGCAGCGACAGCGCCGGCCAGCACAAAGGCGCTGTCAAACTTACCGGTATGCTGGACGATAAAGCCGGTCACAATCGGTCCGATGATGCCGGAAAGGCTGCCGACCAGGTGGATAAAGCCGCTGATGCTGCCGACACGACTCTTGTGCACCACATCCTGAATAATCGCCCAGTAGATCGCGCCGGTAATGTAGAGGAAGAAGATCGATACCGACATCATCATCACCGCAGGAACCACCTCTTTTATCGTACCTGCCAGCGCCACACAAATTGCCGCCGCCAGCAGTGAGACCACCAGCACAATTTTACGTGACAACAACAGTTTGCCGGTGATGTTGAAGATTTTATCGGAGATCCAGCCGCCCAGCGCCAGGCCGACGAAACCCACAATCCACGGGATCATGGTGGTAATGCTCATCGACTTAATATCCAGACCATGGGCCTGCACCAGATAGGCCGGGAACCAGCTCAGGAAGAAGAACAGGATGTAGTTGTAGCAGAAGAAGGCAAAGGCGGTCACCAGGATGATTGGCTGACGCAGGTAGTAGCCAAACGGATGGGCAGTTTCTGACAGATCGGCTTCATCGTTAGGGTTAGCCGCTTTCAGGCGTTCAATTAAGAGACGTTCCTCTTCGCTGACCCGTTTGCTTTTCGCCGGGTTGTCCGCGGCAAAGAACAGCCAGAAGGTCATCCACACCAGACCGATGCAGCAGACGATGATGAAGGCCGGACGCCAGCCGTACGCCAGCGCCAGATAACCGATGATCGGACCGGCAACCGCGCCACCCAGTGGCGAACCGGCGCTGAGTAAGCCCATCGCGGTGGCTGCCTGTTTTTTGGGAAACCAGCCGTTGATCGCTTTATTCGCCGAGGCGCAGATCGGGCCTTCAGCCATGCCGAACAGCACGCGCAGGATCAGCAGCGACCAGAAACCGGTCGCCAGCGCAGTCATGCCGCAGAAGATAGACCAGGCACCTACCGCGACGGCCAGCACGATTTTCGGGCCAAACCGGTCAGTGGCGAGACCGCCGACGAAGTTAAACAGCGCGTAACCGAAGAAGAAGCTGCCAAAGATCATGCCGAACTGCTCAGCATTGATTGCCAGATCTTTTTCCACCAGCGGCACCGTCAGTGACAGGGCAACACGATCGAGGTAATTGATCATGTAAACCAGGAACAACAGCAAAACGAGGGTCCAGCGCAGATTCTTGAACATAAAAACTCCGTGATCTGTTTTCTCTTTGTAATAAGCCGGCGGGTACGCACCGGCTGAGGACACCTGGTGTTCAGTGGGCATTAACCCATTTGAAGGATCACTTTGCAGCAGGTGCGCGGATCTTTTTCGAACAGCGTCATGGCGCGTTCAATCTCCTGCAACGGGAAATAGTGGGTGACCAGCTTCTCTGGCTGGATTAACCCTTTTTCCATCCAGTCAATCACCTGCGGAAAGCGGTGGCTGTTGAGACGTGAGGTAAACAGCGACAACTCTTTACTGGTGAGACTTTGCTGGGTAATGCTGCAGGGTTCGCCGGAAAAGCCCAGCAGACCGATGCGCGCCGCCGGAGAGGCGAGGGCGGCCGCTTCTGCCAGAATGGTGGGATGGCAGGCCGCGTCGATAATCAGCGTCGGCTGAATGCCTTCCAGCTGCGCCGCCAGCGGGATCTCGCTGTTGTTAAACAGCCGATCGGCACCGTTCTGCTGCGCCAGCTCCAGCCGTTCCGGCAGACGATCCACCACCATCACCTCTCTGACGTTGTAAACGCCCTTCAGTACCTGGATGGCGGTCAGTCCCATCGGACCGGCCCCGTAAATCAGCGCCACATCCTGCGGTTGCGGCTGCAGGAAAGCGGTGATGTTAGCCGCGATGGTGAACGGCTCGACCAGGCTGGCCAGCCGGTCGGGGATCGCATCCGGCAGATGATAAGCGTTGCTGGCCGGCGCCAGCGCATATTCGCTAAAGCCGCCGTCGCGATGCACGCCAATCACCTGCAGTGAGGTACAGACGTTGGGGCGACCCACCGAGCAGGGGTAGCAGTGACCGCAGCTGACCACCGGATCGACCGCCACGCGCTCGCCCAGCCGGGCCGGATCGACGCCTTCACCCAGCGCATCAATCACGCCGAAAAACTCATGACCAATCACCCGCGGATATTTAGCGAACGGGTTGTGGCCGTGCCAGATATGCACATCAGAACCGCAGATGCTGGCATAGGCCACTTTGACCCGGACTTCACCGGCCGTCGGTTGCGGCAGAGGACGTTCAGCCAGCATCAGCTCGCCCGGTTGTTCAATCACCACACTTTTCATCAGGCTCTCCTTACCAGTTCCACAGCGTACCGTCTTCCAGACGGGCCACCGGCAGATAGGCGGGTTCATAGGGATATTTCGCAGCCAGCTTCTCGTTGAACTCAATGCCCAGACCCGGTTTATCGCCAGGATGCATGTAGCCCTGATCGAAGGTCCAGTTCGCCTCGAACAGCTCCATCATCTGCTCAGAGAAGCCCATGTACTCCTGCACACCGAAGTTCGGTACCCAGAGATCGAAGTGCAGCGCCGCCGCCATGCAGATTGGCGAGAGATCGGACGGACCGTGTGAACCGGTGCGCACCTGGTAAAGTGAGGCGAAATCTGCGATGCGGCGCATGCCGGTAATGCCGCCCGCATGGGTGATGGTGGTGCGGATATAGTCAATCAGCTGCTCTTCAATCAGCTGCTTACAGTCCCAGATGCTGTTAAACACTTCACCGACCGCAATTGGCGTCACGGTGTGCTGACGGATCAGGCGGAAGCACTCCTGGTTCTCAGCCGGCGTCGGATCTTCCATCCAGAACAGGCGATAATCTTCCACGCTCTTACCGAAACGCGCCGCTTCAATCGGCGTCAGGCGATGGTGCATGTCGTGCAGCAGATGTTCATCGAAGCCAAATTTGTCGCGGATCGCTGCGAACAGTTTTGGCGTGAAATCGAGGTATTTCTCGGTGGACCAGAGCTGCTCTTCCGGCCAGTTGCCTTTGGTCGCCGGCTCGTAGGCCAGACCTTTGCCTTTGGCCATGCCGTAGGTGGTTTTCATGCCTGGCACGCCGCACTGGGCGCGAATCGCCTTGAATCCCAGCTCTTTGTGCTTCGCGTAGTCGTCCATCACTTCATCAATCGAATGACCGGTGGTGTGGCAATAGACCATAACGCCGGTGCGCGATGCGCCGCCCAGCAGCTGGTAAACCGGCATGTTGGCGGCTTTGCCTTTGATATCCCACAGCGCCATATCCACCGCCGAAATGGCTGACATGGTGACCGGACCGCGACGCCAGTAAGCGCCTTTATAGAAGTACTGCCAGATATCTTCGATTTGATGCGCATCGCGGCCAATCAGCTGCGGGCAAACGTGATCTTTCAGGTAGGAGGCGACCGGTAATTCGCGGCCATTCAGCGTGGCATCACCAATCCCGGTCAGGCCCTGATCGGTGGTGATTTTGACGGTGACAAAGTTTCTGCCTGCGCAGGTAACAAATACTTCAGCGTTAACAATTTTCATCCTGGTAGCCTTCAGTCAGTATTCAATGATGAAAAAATACGCGCTTTAATACTACCATACAAGTTGGCCGGGCAGAGTTGTGAAGGCAATCACAAAGCATTTACATTTGCCCAAAAAAAGGGGCTTTCGCCCCCTTGTCTGCGTATCAGGCCAGCAGAGGACACTGCGGCGGCAGGCGACAGCTCAGCGCGCCCGCCAGCACTTCAATCACGAACTCGCGCCCGGACAGCGGTTCGCCATCAAGGTTAAAGGTCATTTCATGCGGCGAACGGATGGTCAGCGACTCCAGCTGGGTCGTGACGATACCCGGATTGTCATCATCACCAGTCAGCGAATGCAGCAGGGTAGGCAGCAACTCCTGCGCGGTAACGATGCTGACATCCAGCCGGCCATCATTGATCAGCGCCGACGGACAGAGGCGCTGTCCGCCGCCCGCCTGACGGCCATTGCCGATACCGATCACCAGCGCATCGCCCTGCCACTGAAAGTCAGGTCCGCTGATTTCACAGGTATCGGGCTTCAGGGTATCCATCCGCATCAGACCGTGAATAAAGTAGGAAACGCCACCGAGGGCGGACTTGAGCTTTTCCGGCGTTTCAGTGGTGATACGGGTGCCAAAACCGCCGGTCGCCATATTAATGAAGTAGTGAGTCTGATTAACCCGTGCCAGATCGATGGTGCTGGCTTTGCCCTGGATCGCCAGCCGCAGCGCCGGTTCCATCTCTTCGGGAATGCCGACGCTGGTGGCGAAATCGTTGGCGGTGCCGAGCGGCAGAATGCCCAGTACCGGACGATGGTCTGCCTCAGACGCCGCCAGCGCGGTGGCGATTTCATTGATGGTGCCGTCACCGCCGCCCGCGACCACGGTCTCTGCCTGCAGCGCAATCGCCTCTTTGACGTAGCGGTCGCCGTCCCCTTTTTCAAAGGTCACGCGCACTGCGATATCAAAGCCTTCTTCACGCAGCGAGCCGATCGCGGCACGCAGATCGTCATTGCCTGCGCCTTTTCCATTCAGGATCAGCAGCGTAAGCGATTTTTTATCCATTATCTGTTCCTTGAAGATCACCAGAGTGAGAGGGGGGTTATAACACAGCTGACAGCTGAAAATTATTGGCGAAAGTGAGAAAAAAGAAAACCCGCACGGGGGAGCCGGGCGGGTGAATGAGGTGGTTCCAGTAATAACCTGCTGATTATTGTTACTCGTTAGCAGCAGGCGGGACTATAAGGCAGTGGCGCGCAGGGGTCTGTGATCCTGTTCTAACTTCGTCAAAATGTTTCAGATGGTAAACGATTTGCATGCGGATCGCGGGTGTCCTGACCGTGATCGAAGTTGCGCAGCAGCAGGCCGAAACGCAAATCAACCTCCTCCGGCACCCGCAGCCAGACGCGGTGGCCGTCGCCCGGCGCAACGTCAATTGCCTCGCCGCGGCCGTTTTGCAGCGCATCGAGCTGGCACAACAGATTCCCGGCGGGCGTCATGATCTCCAGCGTATCGTGCAGCATAAACTTGTTTTTCACCGCCACTTCCGCCCAGGCATCCCGTCGTTCGCCGGTGAATTCACCGACAAACTGCTGACGATCGGAGACCGAAAAGCCCTGCTGATAGTTCTGGTAGCTGTCGTGGGTATGGCGACGCAAAAAGCCTTCGGTATAGCACGGTGCGCCAGCCCTTCCAGCGTCTCCAGCAGTGAGGGATCGAAAGGTTTACCGGCGGCGGCATCGTCAATCGCCCGGCGATAGACCTGAGCGGTGCGGGCGCAGTAATAGTAGGACTTGGTGCGGCCTTCAATCTTCAGCGAATGAACGCCCATCTGACTGAGACGCTCGACGTGTGCCACCGCGCGCAGGTCTTTGGAGTTCATGATATAGGTGCCGTGCTCATCCTCGAAGGCGCTCATCACTTCGCCCGGTTTCATCTTCTCTTCCAGCAGAAAGACTTTATCCGTCGGCTGACCTACGCCGAGGGTTGGCGTCACATCCTGCACCGGGATCGGCTGGTGAATACCGACGATGTTACCCACATCATCCTGCTGGCCTTCAGCCACCTTATACTCCCAGCGGCAGGCGTTGGGGCAGGTACCCTGATTGGGATCGCGCTTATTCATGTAGCCGGAGAGCAGGCAGCGACCGGAATAGGCCATGCAGAGCGCGCCGTGGACAAACACCTCCAGTTCCATCTCCGGCACCTGCTGACGGATTTCGGCAATCTCCTCCAGCGACAGTTCACGAGAGAGAATCACCCGGCTCAGCCCCATCTGCTGCCAGAATTTTACCGTCGCCCAGTTAACCGCATTGGCCTGCACCGACAGATGAATCGGCATCTGTGGAAAGGCCTCCCGCACCAGCATGATCAGGCCCGGATCGGACATGATCAGTGCATCGGGCTGCATCGCCACCACCGGGGTTAAATCACGAATAAAGGTTTTCAGCTTGGCGTTATGCGGGGCAATGTTGACCACCACATAAAACTTTTTGCCCAGCGCATGCGCTTCATCGATCCCTTTGGCGAGATTTTCATGGGTGAATTCGTTGTTGCGCACCCGCAGGCTGTAGCGCGGCTGGCCAGCGTAGACCGCATCGGCACCGTAGGCGAAGGCGTAACGCATGTTTTTCAGCGTGCCGGCAGGGGAAAGCAGTTCGGGTTTCATCGGGTTCTCACTGATGTCAGGTCAGTATGCCGCCTCAGGCGACAGCGGCAGGGCCGGTTGATGGCCCTGCTAAAGGTGCGGAATTGTAGGCAGGGAGAAAACGGAAGTAAATTGATCGGGATCAAACTAGATCAAATGACAGACGTCAGCTTCCCAGCGATAACCCATTCCGTAGACGGCGCGGATAAAGGGTTGTTCACTGTCGAGGCTCTCCAGCTTGCGGCGCAGGTTTTTAATGTGGCTGTCGATGGTCCGATCGGTCACTACCCGATAGTCGTCATACAGATGGTTGAGCAGCTGTTCGCGCGAAAAGACTTTGCCCGGCTCCAGCGACAGGGTTTTCAGCAGGCGAAATTCCGCCGGCGTCAGATCCAGCGGCCGGTCGCGCCAGCTGGCCACGAAACGGCCCTCATCAACCGTCAGCAGAGAGCTGTCCGGCACCGCTTCCGT
This sequence comes from Pantoea brenneri, assembly GCA_002095305.1. Classification (GTDB taxonomy): domain Bacteria; phylum Pseudomonadota; class Gammaproteobacteria; order Enterobacterales; family Enterobacteriaceae; genus Pantoea; species Pantoea brenneri. The sequence goes on along the minus strand of MIEI01000007.1, from coordinate 64,969 downwards.
GGCGCGTTTAACCCGTCGCAGAATAGTTTTCACCCGCGCCACCACTTCGCGCGGGCTGAACGGCTTGCAGATATAGTCATCTGCACCGATCTCCAGCCCGAGCAGCCGATCAATCTCTTCAGTACGGGCGGTAACCATGATGATCGGCAGTTCAGAATGACGGCGGATCTCGCGGCACAGCGTCAGCCCGTCGGTGCCGGGCAGCATTAAATCCAGCAGCATCAGATCGGGCGGCGACTGGCGAACGTAGTCCAGTACCGCATTGCCATCGGCAATATGGTGAGTGCGATAGTTAGAGGCGTGCAGATAATCGATCATTAACTGCGCCAGTTTGGGTTCGTCTTCGACCACCAGAATCAGCGGGTCGTGGTTTTCCTGGCTCATAAGCGCTTACACAGAGGGAACGTAGCGCAAGTGTAGCGCGATTTTCAGTCCACCTAAATCAGAGTGCTCTGCAGCGATGCGCCCGCCGTGTGCGTCAACGATGTTTTTACAGATCGCCAGCCCCAGTCCCGACCCGCCGCTGGCGCGGTTACGTGACCCTTCGGTGCGGAAGAAGCGTTCAAAAATCTGGCTCTGATGTTCACCGTCAACGCCAGGCGCGCTGTCTTCCAGATCGATGCGCCAGTAAGGGGCTTCATACCAGAGTTTAACCTCGACCCGGCCACCGCTGTCGGTATAACGCAGGCTGTTTTCCAGCAGGTTGGTGAACAGTTGCATCAGCCGGTCAGGGTCGCCAAAGAACGGCGCTTCATCCGGTAAGTTGAGTTTCAGGCTTAAGCCGTAGGCGCGATAGCGTTCAGCAAAGCTGCCGGCGGTCACCTCCAGCAACTGCACCAGATCGGTCGCCTGCTTGCGGTAGGCGAGGCGCCCTCATCAGAGAGTGACAGCTGATGCAGATCGTCCACCAGCTTGGTCAGCACCACCACTTCGCTCTGCAGCGAGGCGATCGCTTCCGGCGTCAGTTTACGCACGCCATCCTGCATCGCCTCCAGCTCGCCGCGCAGAATAGCCAGCGGGGTGCGCAGCTCGTGCGAGATGTCCGCCATAAACGCGCGGCGCATGCTTTCATTCTTTTCCAGCGAACTGGCCAGACGGTTGAAGTCACCGGCCAGCTGGCCGAGTTCATCCTGACTGCCCACCTCAACCCGGGTCGCAAAATTACCGGCCGCCAGGTGATGGGTGCCGTCAACCAGCCGTTTGACCGGTGCCAGCAGGCCGCGCGCCATCAGCCAGGTGACCAGCGCGGCCAGCAACGTCGACAGCGCGACGATATACCAGCTGGTACGCCGCTGCTGTTGATCAAAGTTGATGTCGGTGCTGCGCGTCAGCCGCTCCGGCGGCGATCCGATCACCCAGCCAACTACTTTGCCGGTGCTGGTAGTGATATTACGCCGCGACCCCTCGGGCGGAACCGGTGAGCGCGGGCCGACCATCACTTTATATTGCTGATCGAGGATCCAGAACTGGGTGCGCCAGCCGTGCGGCGGTAGCTGATTATTGCTGTCGGGATTCTGCTCCAGCGATCGCAGAATATTGAATACCAGCCGATCGTTGTGGCGCAGGAAATCCCAGTTGCCGTGCTGCTGATACTGATCGGCCAGCGCGTCACTCAGCAGGCTTAACCGCTGCTCGTTGCCGCGTTTAATATAGTCAACAAAGCCGTGCTCGAAGCTCAGACGGACGCCCCAGTGCATGGTGATCAATACCAGCATGCAGGTCGAGAAGATCGCCATAAACAGTTTGGCGCCAATGCCAAGGCGCAGGTTAACCCTCATGACTTTCTCCGGCGTCGTAAGTCGACGTTTTTACTTACCTGCTGCGGAACACGCCAGAACACCAGCGCGGGCAGGATAATGATCAGCGACATGCACAGATAGGCATAAATAAACATCTGGTGTTCCGCACTGCTGTCGCTGGCGGCATCCTGGGCAAACGCACCCAGCAGTAAGCCCGCCAGCGTCACGCCGATACTCATCGACAGCTGCATAATCATCGACAGCAGGCTATTGCCGCTGGAGGCGAGTTCATCGGGCAACTCTTTCAGCGTCAGGGTATTCATTGAGGAGAAGCGAATGGCGTTGACCATCCCCTGCAGAAACAGCACCAGCGGCAGCAGCCAGACCCAGCCCATGATCGCCACCAGCGGGAACAGCAGCACCACCAGCGCCAGTGCAATGGTCGAAACCACCAGCACGTTGCGATAGCCAAACAGGTTAACGATGCGCACCACAATGCGCTTCATCCCCATGTTGCCGAGCACCATCGGGATCATCATCAGCCCGGCGTGAAACGGACTGTAGCCCATGCCGACCTGCAGGAAAATCGGCGTCATAAACGGCAGCATGCCGCTGCCGATGCGGCCGGTAAAGCTGCCGAGCAGGCCAATCGAATAGATGCGGTTATCAAACAGCTTCAGGCTGAACAGCGCATTGTCATTGCTGCGCGCATGCATCAGATAGAACAGCAGCGAGAACATGCCGATCAGGATCATCGCCCCGAGCAGCAACGGTGAACCGCCACTGCTGCGCTGACCATCCAGCGCCAGGGTTAAGGTCGCCATGCCAGCCGCCAGCAGGATAAAGCCGGTGAAGTCGAATCGTCGGGTCTGCATCGCGTAGTCAGGCATCAGCATCAGGGTCGCGACGGCACCGGCAATGCCGACCGGAATATTGATCAGGAAAATCCAGTGCCAGCTGGCGTACTCCACCAGCACGCCGCCCAGCGCCGGACCCAGCAGCGGCCCGATCTGCCCCGGCAGCGTGACAAAGGTCATCGCCGACATGTACTGCTCGCGCGGCACGATTTTCATCACCGTCAGGCGACCGACCGGCACCATCATCGCGCCGCCAATGCCCTGCACTACCCGCGACAGCACCAGCTGGTCGAGGGTGGTAGAGAGCGCGCACAGCAGCGATCCGAGGCTGAACAACACAATCGCGCTAAAGAAGATGTTACGCACGCCGAAGCGATCTGCCAGCCAGCCGCTGACCGGCAGCATGACCGCCACCGTCAGCACGTAATAGACAATCACCGAGTGCATATGCAGCGGACTGACGCCTAAATCGTGCGCCATCGCCGGTATAGCGGTGTTGACAATGGTGGTATCCAGCGTCTGCATAAAGAAGCCGATGGCGACTATCCATAATTGCCAGCGGACGTTTGCGCTCTGTGTACTCATCATTCAGTCCCGAAATCGCGTCGCTTCGTTCTTCACCTCGCGCGACGCTGCGGCGTCGCACACCCCGTTATTGCTGTTGCGCCAGCGCCAGCGGACGCTTTTTACGCCGTAGTTTATCCATCATCAGGTAGACCACCGGCGTGGTGTAGAGCGTCAGCAACTGGCTCATCACCAGACCGCCGGCGATGGTAATGCCGAGCGGCTGTCGCAGTTCCGCGCCGTCACCGCTGGTCAGCACCAGCGGCAGCGCGCCAAACAGCGCCGCCAGCGTGGTCATCAGAATCGGCCGGAAGCGCAGCAGGCAGGCCTGAAAAATCGCCTCGCGCGCGCTGAGCTGGCCGTTGCGTTGTGCCTCAAGGGCAAAATCTACCATCATGATAGCGTTCTTTTTCACGATGCCGATCAGCAGCAGAATTCCGATCAGCGCAATCAGGCTGAACGGCGTATCGAACAATTCCAGCGCCAGCAGTGCGCCAACCCCGGCCGACGGCAGCGTCGACAGAATGGTGAGCGGATGGACATAGCTCTCATACAGCATCCCCAGCACGATATAGACCGCGCCAATGGCCGCCAGCATCAGCCACAGCTGGCTGCTCTGCGACTGCTGGAATACCTGCGCTGTACCGGCAAAACTGCCGCGTACGCTGGAAGGCACCCCGAGCGAGGTCATGGTGCGCTCAATTGCCTCGGATGCCTGCGACAGCGACACGCCTTCCGGCAGGTTAAACGAGATGGTCGAGGCGGCAGAAAGCCCTTCATGATTGACCGACAGCGGGGCGTTGGCGGGCTGCCAGTGCGCAAACCACGACAGTGGAATTGCTTTGCCTTCGCTGTTGATAACAAACATCTGCGACAGGGCGCTGATATCCTGGGTATAGCGTGGATCGACCTCCATCACCACCTTGTACTGGTTAAGCGGTTGATAAATAGTAGAGATCTGGCGCTGACCAAAGGCGTTATTCAGCAAGGCATTCGCTTCAGCGACGTTAATACCGAGTCGCGCCATACTTTCACGATCGTAGGTCAGGGCCATTTCGCTGCCTTTATCCTGCTGATCGGAGTTGACGTCCGCCAGCTGCGGCAGGGCGGCGAACGCCTGACGGATTTTCGGCTCCCAGCTGCGCAGGTCGTCGAGATTGTCCGACAGCAGCGAGTACTGATAACCGGCATTCGATTCACGGCCGCCGACCCGCAGATCCTGCACCGCATTCAGGTAGAGGTTAGCACCCGGCTCTTTTGCCAGTTTAACCCGCAGCCGGGCGATGACCGCCTGCGCGTTCTCTTTGCGCTCTGACAGCGGTTTCAGCGAGATAAACATCGAGCCGCTGTTGGTGCGCATCCCACCGGTAAAGCCGACCACGCTCTCTACCGCCGGATCGGCACCGACGATCTCCATAAAATCCTGCAGCTTACTGCGCATCGCCTGGAACGAAATGCTCTGGTCGGCCGAGATAAAACCGGAGAGCCGGCCGGTGTCCTGCTCCGGCATAAAGGTTTTCGGGATGCTGATAAACAGCCAGACGGTGAGGGCGATGGTGGCGAAAAACAGCAGCAGCACCCAGCGGGCATGGTTCAGCACCACATTGAGCGAGCGGCCATAGCCCTGCTGAATCGCCAGCAGCAGCCGGCCCGATCCATGCCGACGGGGCTGGCTGCCGGGTGCCGACGGTTTCAGCAGATATGCACACATCATCGGCGTCAGGGTTACTGAGATAAACAGCGAGATCACAATCGCCACCGACAGGGTGATGGCAAACTCGGAGAAGAAGCGGCCAATCAGCCCGCCGATCATCAGCAGCGGCAGGAAGACCGCGATCAGTGACAGACTCATCGACAGTACGGTAAAGCCGACTTCACGTACCCCTTTCAGCGCTGCGGGCAACGGCTTCATGCCCGCCTCGACGTGGCGGGCGATGTTCTCCAGCACCACAATCGCATCATCGACCACAAAGCCGGTGGCGATGGTCAGCGCCATTAGCGACAGGTTGTTGAGACTAAAGCCGCACAGGTACATCGCGGCGAAGGTGCCAATCAGTGAAACCGGCACCGCCACCGCCGGGATCAGCGTGGCGCGACCCGAGCGCAGGAAAACAAACACCACCAGAATCACCAGCGCCACGGCGATCACCAGCGATTGCTCCACTTCATGCAGCGAGGCACGAATGGTGGGTGAGCGATCCTGAGCGATCTGCAGGTCGATGGCGGCCGGGATCACCTCATGCAGCAGCGGCATTTCGGCGCGGATACGGTCCACCGTATCGATGACGTTAGCTTCAGGCGTTTTGCGGATCAGCAGCAGCACCGCCGGTTTACCGCGTGACATCCCGGCATTACGCACGTCCTGAACCGAGTCTTCGACTGTCGCCACGTCCGACAGCCTGACCGCCGCGCCGTTGTTGTAATGCACTATCAGCGGCTGATACTCAGTGGCGGTCTGTAGCGCATCATTGGTACGCAACTGCCAGCGCTGCTGCGAATCATCCAGTGCGCCCTGCGGCCGTCGCTGATTGGCGTTGGAAATGGCGGTGCGCACCGCATCCAGCGACACGCCCTGATTAAACAGCGCCTGTGGATTCAGTGCCACGCGGACCGCAGGCAGCGAGCTGCCGCCTACGGTGACGTCGCCGACGCCCTCAATCTGTGACAGTTTCTGCGCCAGCTGCGTTGAGGCGTAGTCATACAGCTGACCCGGATTGTAGCTGTCCGAGGTCAGCGTCATGATCATAATCGGCGCATCTGAAGGGTTCACTTTGCGATACGTCGGGCGCGACGGCATCCCGGTAGGCAGCAGGCTTTGCGCCGCGTTAATCGCGGCCTGAACATCGCGCGCGGCTCCGTTGATGTCACGATCAAAATCAAACACCAGAATGATGCGGGTGCTGCCGAGTGAACTGGTTGAGGTCATTTCACTGACGCCGGCGATGCGGCCCAGCGAGCGCTCGAGTGGCGTGGCGACCGACGACGCCATAATCTCCGGCGCGGCACCCGGCAGCGAGGCCGAAATCACGATCACCGGAAAATCGACCTGCGGCAGCGGTGCCACCGGCAGCAGGCGAAAACCGAGGATGCCGGCCAGCGCAATTGCCAGCGTCAGCAGGGTTGTGGCGACCGGCCGATGAATAAACAGGGCAAAAAACTTCACTCTGCGGCCTCCGTGCGGCCGAGGCGACGGCGGGTGGCGTGCGCCAGCTGATCAAACAGCAGGTAGATCACCGGCGTGGTGAACAGCGTCAGCACCTGACTGACAATCAGACCGCCGACCATCGCAATCCCCAGCGGGTGACGCAGTTCCGCGCCGACCCCGGTGCTGAGCATCAACGGTAACGCGCCGAGCAGCGCCGCCAGCGTGGTCATCAGAATCGGCCGGAAACGCAACAGGCAGGCCTGATAGATAGCATCGTAAGGCTGCATCCCCTGTTCACGCTCAGCCGCCAGCGCGAAGTCGATCATCATGATGGCGTTCTTTTTCACGATACCGATCAGCAGAATGATGCCGATGATCGCCACAATATCCAGCTCGTTGCCGCTGAGCATCAGCGCCAGCAGCGCCCCGACGCCCGCGGTAGGCAGCGTCGACAAAATAGTGATTGGATGGATAAAGCTCTCATACAGCACCCCGAGCACGATATACATCGCTACAATCGCCGCCACAATCAGCCAGACGGTGCTGCTCAGCGCCGCTTCAAACGCCAGCGTGCTGCCCTGGAACTGGGTCATCATTTCGGCGGGCATACCGAGCTGCGCTTCTGCCTGCGATACCGCTTTGACCGCATCTTCCAGCGAATAGCCGTCAGCCACGTTGAACGAGAAGGTCGCCGACGGGAACTGATCGAGATGGTTGATACTGAGCGGCGTATGACGCTGTTCAATACGGGCAAAGGTGCTCAGCGGCACATTGCCGCCGTCGCTGCTGGCCAGACGAATGCTCTCCAGGCTTTGCAGGCCCGGCATGGCGCGGTTGTCCTGCTCCAGCACCACACGATACTGATTAGCCTGGGTATAAATGGTAGAGATCAGGCGCTGACCAAAGGCGTTATACAGCGCGTTATCCACGTCCGCCATACTGATACCCAGCCGGCTGGCGCTGGCACGATCGACATTGATATAGGCTTCCAGTCCCTGATCCTGCCAGTCGCTGCTGACATCCCGCAGTTGCGGTAGGGTATTCAGCTCGGCCAGCAGCGCCGGCACCCAGGTGGTGAGTGAAGCCAGCGAACCCGATTGCAGCGTAAACTGATAGGGCGTGCGGCTCGCCTGGGTATCAATGGTGAGATCCTGTACCGCCTGCAGCCACAGCTGCACGCCCGGAATCTGGCTCACCTGCTGTTGCAGCCGTTGCTGAATCACCGGGATCCGATCTTCACGCTGGTCGAGCGGCTTGAGGTTGATTTGCAGCCGGGCACTGTTCAGCGCGGCATTAGTGCCGTCCACCCCGACAAATGAGGTCATGCTCTGCACCGCTGGATCTTTCATGATGATTGAAGCCACATCGCGGGTACGCTCGGCCATGCTGGCGTATGAGACGGACTGCGGCGCCTGCAGCGTGCCCTGAATAATGCTGTTGTCCTGCTGCGGGAAAAAGCCTTTCGGGATCATCATCCACAGCAGGACGGTCAGCACCAGGGTACCGAGCGCGACCGATAAGGTCAGCCACCGATGATTAAGCACCCGGCGTAACCCGCGACCGTAGACGGCAATGATGCGCTCAAACATCGCTTCGCTGGCGCGTGAGAAACGGTTCTGCTTACGCAGCGACCCGGCGCTCAGCATCCGGGCGCACATCATCGGCGTCAGGGTCAGCGAGACCACTGCCGAGATCAGAATCGCCACCGCCAGCGTCACCGCAAACTCGCGGAACAGGCGGCCAATGACATCGCCCATAAACAGCAGCGGGATCAGCACTGCAATCAGTGAGAAGGTCAGCGAGATGATGGTAAAACCGATTTCGCCTGCGCCTTTCAGCGCCGCGGTTAACGGTTTTTCCCCTTTTTCGATGTAGCGGGAGATGTTCTCAATCACCACAATCGCGTCATCGACCACAAACCCGGTGGCGATGGTTAGCGCCATTAAGGTCAGGTTGTTGATCGAAAAGCCGAGAAAATACATCGCCGCAAAGGTGCCGATCAGCGACAGCGGCACCGCAACCGCCGGGATCAGCGTGGCGGGCACATTGCGCAGGAACAGGTAGATGATCATCACCACCAGCGCCATCGCCAGTATCAGCTCATACTGGGTATCGCTGACCGAGGCGCGGATATTGGTGGTGCGGTCGGTCAGCAGTTTGACCTCGACCGATTTTGGCAACGCCGCCGTCAGCGCGGGCAGCATGGCGCGGATATTGTCGGCGGTAGCAATGATGTTGGCACCCGGCTGACGCTGCACGTTGAGCACAATCGCGGCGTCGCGGTTGGCCCAGGCACCCAGCCAGCTGTTCTCTGCGCCTTGCTCAATGGTGGCGACGTCACCCAACCGCACTGGCGCACCGTTGTTGTAGCTGATGATCAGCTGACGGTAATCTTCCGCCGATTTCATCTGGTCGTTGGCCGACAGGGTAATCGAGCGCGTCGGCCCATCCAGGCTGCCTTTAGCCGAATTGACGTTGGCGTCGCTGATGGCGGTACGCACCGTCTCGCTGGTCAGGCCAAGCGCCGCCAGCGCCTGGGCATTCATTTTGACCCGCACCGCCGGACGCTGACCGCCGGACAAGGTCACCAGCCCGACGCCGCTGACCTGAGAAATTTTCTGCGCCACCCGGGTTTCCACCATGTCCTGAACCTGGGTCAGCGGCATGCTGCGGGTGGTAACGGCCAGCGTCATGATCGGCGGATCGGCCGGGTTCACTTTGCTGTAGACCGGCGGATTGGGCAGATCGTTGGGCAGCAGGTTGGTGGCGGAGTTAATCGCCGCCTGCACTTCCTGTTCCGCCACGTCGAGCGGCAGGCTGAGCTGGAACTGCAGCGTCACCACCGATGCGCCGCCCGAACTCTGCGACGCCATCTGCTTCAGGCCCGACATCTGGCCGAACTGACGCTCCAGCGGCGCGGTAATGGATGAGGTGACCACATCCGGACTGGCACCCGGATAGAGGGTAACCACCTGAATGGTCGGATAATCAACTTCGGGCAGCGCCGAAACCGGCAGGAAGCGATAGCCCAGCACGCCTGCCAGCAGAATGGCAATCATCAACAGCGTGGTGGCTACCGGACGCAGAATAAACTGGCGCGACGGTCCACCGCTGTGATCGGGAGGCATTACCTGCATTACTCACGCTCTCCCTTCGACGGCAGCGCCGCACGGCTACTGCGCGGTGCGGTACTTTGCGCCGCGACAATCTCAACTTTCGCGCCTTCGGTCAGGCGATCCAGACCATCGGTCACCACCCGTTCGCCCGCTTCCAGCCCGGCGCTGATCACCACTTTCTGGCTATCCTGCAGGCCGGCAATCACGCTTTTCTTGCTGACTTTATTATCGCTGTTGACCACCCAGACGAAGTGGCCTTCATTGCCCATCTGCAGCGCGGCGGCCGGAATAACAATCGCATCCTGCAGGGTATTGACCTTCAGCCGGACGTTAACGAACTGATTGGGGAACAGCGCACCGTCCTGATTATCGAAGCGCGCTTTGATCTTAATGGTGCCGGTGGTGACATCAATCTGGTTATCGAGGCTCAGCAGTTTACCGCTGGCAATCAGCGCCTGATTGCTGCGATCCCAGGCTTCGACCGGCAGCGGCTCACCGCTTTTCTGCGCCTTCAGAATCTGGCTGATGTTGTTTTCGGCGAGGGTGAACACCACGTCAATCGGCTGGGTCTGGGTGATCACCACAATGCCGGTGGTGTCGCCGCTGGTAACGTAGTTGCCGACGTCCACCTGCTTCAGACCGACCCGGCCGTCGATCGGCGCAGTAATCCGGCTGTAGGTCAGATTAAGCTGGGCGCTGGCGACGCTGCCCTGGTCCGCTTTCAGGGTGCCGAGGGTTTCGCTGACCAGCGAGCGCTGCGTATCCAGCTCCTGCTGTGACACCAGCGAACTTTTCGCCAGCTTTTCGAAACGCGCCAGGTCGCGGCGGGCGTTCGCCAGCGTGGCCTGATCTTTTGCCAGCTGACCCTCGGCCTGAGTTAACGCCACCTGATACGGACGCGGATCGACTTCTGCCAGCAAATCGCCGGCCTTAACCTGCTGGCCTTCGGTAAAGTGTATCGCCACCAGATCGCCGTTAACCCGGCTGCGCACCGTCGCGGTATTGGCGGCGGTGACGGTGCCTAATCCGCTCAGGTACTGCGGGACGCTCTGGCTGGTGGCGCTGGCGGCCTGAACCGGGGCGAGAGGACGACGGGCGCCGTCAGCGCCGCCTTTGCCGCGCGGCGTGCGTGCGCCACTCTGCTGGTCGGTCTGCGGCTCAGCAGCGTGCTGCCACCAGTAATATCCGCCGACGGCCGCGGCAATCACCACCAGCACAATCAGGCTCTTTTTCATAACAGGATGTCGGGTGCTCATTATTTTGCTTGCTCTCCAGCAGTGATGTAGTCCCAGGCGCAGGCATCAAACGGGTAGCCTGCAAACGTCAGATTGTAGTCGCCTCTGACGGGCAAAAGTTGAAGGAAATAAGGATATCTGTCAGGGCCGGGTAAGTATGCCTTTTCTGGCATTAATCACACCACAATCGTCATAAAGAAGCCGTTTCGCTTTGCTATGCTCAGTGACAGACCGTTTCGATACACCACTAAGGAGCAGATGATGAGTCAGAATGAAACCCGACAGTTAGGCGACAGCGGCATTTCGGTGCCGGTACTGACGTTTGGCGGCAACGTGTTTGGCTGGACCGTGGATCGGCCTGGCTCGTTTTCGCTGCTGGACGCGCTGGTGGAAAAAGGGCTGTGGTTTATTGATACCGCCGATGTTTATTCACGCTGGGCACCGGGAAATAAAGGCGGTGAATCAGAAACCATTATCGGCGAATGGCTGAAGAAAAGCGGCAAACGCGACAGTATCGTTCTGGCCACCAAGGTTGGGATGGAGCTTTCGCCGGAGAAAACCGGACTGAAACCGCAGTATATCCGCCAGGCGGTGGAAGACTCACTGCGTCGGCTGCAAACCGATTATATCGATCTCTATCAGGCGCACCGTGACGATCAGGACACGCCGCTGGCCGAGACGCTGAGCGCCTTTGATGGCCTGATTAAAGAGGGCAAAGTGCGGGCAATTGGTGCCTCCAACTACAGTGCGGCTCGCCTGCAGCAGGCACTGGAAATCAGCGAAGCGGAAGGGCTGGCGCGATATGAAACCCTGCAGCCAGAATACAATCTCTACGATCGCCAGCCCTACGAATCAGAGCTGGAGCCGGTGGTCAGCCACCACGGGTTAGGGGTGATTAACTACTACTCACTGGCCAGCGGTTTCCTGAGTGGTAAATACCGCCAGCCGGCCGATGCCAGCAAAAGTCAGCGCGGGCAGGGTGTGGTGGAAAAATACCTCAACCCGCGCGGCCTGAAGATCCTGGCAGCGCTGGATGCAATCGCTGAAGCGCATCAGGTTTCACCGACGCAGGTGGCGCTGGCGTGGCAGATTGCCCGTCCCAGCATCACCGCGCCGATTGTCAGTGCCACCTCGCTGGCCCAGCTCGACGATCTGGTCGGGGCAACCCGGCTGACGCTGACGCCGGAACAGATTGAACAGCTGGCCGACGCCAGCCGCTAACAGAACGGGGCCGCTGCGCCCCTTTAATATGCATTTTAAAACAGTGACTTATATTTTTTAATAATCATTTGCCCGTCCAACAACCTCAATCTAAACTCTTTTGAATCAACCGTGCATGGTCAAAGTGTGGATCAGTGCGTGATTATTTCAGTAAGAATAAAATGATTATCTTTACAATACGATAGCTAAACGGCACACCTTTTTAGAACTTCACTTAGGTGCGCTGGATAGAGATTTAGCCAAGGTTGGCTAGCGGGTTTAATGTGATGGCTTCCGCTAGGTGCTCCAGGGTAAAGTGGGTATAAATCATTGTCGGGTAGATATTGGAAGGCCCAAGAAGCTGCTGTAAAACCAGTATGTTTCCGCCGCTCGCCGTTAAATGTTGTGCGGAGGTATGTCGGAAAAGATGAGTTGCCATACCGGCCGGACTTTTCGGCGCTTCTCGTTTGAATAATTTGTGCGCGAGAAAGTAATAAATAACGGGAAATAGTAACCGGTTTTCACCTTCTCTTATCAATTCGGAAAGTTCTTTGGATATCGGAACTGTGCAGGGCCGCCCGTTTTTGGTTGTGATGTAGGACACTCGAGGGGTGTAGATGTGGTCGCGTATAAGCCTCGCCGCTTCATTCCATCTGGCCCCGATAGCAAGTCAAAGTTTAACTGCTTTCAGGCTGTTACCGTTAAGAGCTGCAAGAATGCAACGGATCGCGTCTTTTGTGAGAAAGCCTAATTCCATTTGCGGTTGTACCATTTTGGTTAAACGCTTGGAAACCGTTATGAAGTGATTACTTTACCTCTGATAAATTGTTGCTTTTTTTATAGGATATGGGACAAAATGTGCCGACATACTTTTTATAGAAAGAGGCAGCTATGACTAATAAAAATATTGATGATAACGAAATCGAAGAATGGTTTGATGAAGAAGGAGATGAAACTGAAAAAAACCCTCCATCTCCCGTAATGAATATTGAGGAGAAATTCTCTATTTCCCAATTGAAAGTTATACGAACATCAATGGATTTTACCCTTCATCATTTAAAACAATCTTTGGAGGAAGGAGATTACATAAATGCCTCACCTAAATATCAGCGTAGGCATCGCTGGGATATAAAGAAAAGGTCTCAGTTGATTGAGTCATTTTTGATGAATATTCCAGTGCCTCCTATATTTTTATATGAAAATGATTATAATCAATATGAAATAATGGATGGTAGGCAACGTATAGATACTCTTAGAAGTTTTATGAATAATGAGTTTTCATTGAGAGGATTGGAGTTTTGGAATGAATTAGATGGAAACAGATATAAAGATCTGCCATTGCTTATTCAAAGAGGGCTTGCTAGAAGAACAATAAACGCAGTTGTACTGTTAGCTGAAACAAACGCTTATTCAGATGATGAAGTTGATATTCGGAAAATACTTTTTAAACGCCTTAATACTGGTGGTGTACAACTTAACCCTCAAGAACTTAGGAATGCACTTTATCCGGGGCGGTTTAACGAACTAGTATCTAAATTATCGCGGAATAAAATTTTTACTGATGCATGGGGCATACCAGAGAAAACTAAAAATGAAGATTTAGAGCCTTCCCCTGACCTCCTAAAAAATACACTTTTTAGAAGCATGGCAGATTGTGAGCTTATTTTAAGGTTTTTTGCAATAAGAAGGCTTATAACAGAAGGTACCTTAGGATCAATAAGAAAGGTTTTGGATAAAACAGCAAAAGCATACCAATCAGCCGATGAAAATCAGATCAAAATCTATGAGAATCACTTTTTAGAAAGTATAAATGGTTTGCATAATATTTTTGGGGGCGATTTATTTATAATACCCTCGACAGGTAAGTTAAGTCGGCCTTTATATGATGCGCTAATGGTAGCATATAGCTTGGTTGACTCAAATCAATTAGTGCCACCCCAAAAAATAAGAGATAACCTTAATGGCATAAAACCTAATACTGATGAATATAACATATTAATCGGTAAAGGTAATACTACAGACTCTATAAAAGAACGTGTTGAGTTAGCTAAAAATATTTTAACTTGCTAGAGGGGGATGGAATGTATACGACTTTAACAGATTTTCATTCTGACCTTGAGAAAGTATCACGTTTACTTAAGCTAACTGCGCAAATTAAAGAGTTTTCTGGACTGCAGCGTCTAATTAACAACCCTTCTCATACTGATGAAGGAAGACAGGAAGTTCGAACTACAGAAGTCGAGATTAATGTTGAAGGTTCAATTTCTCCATCAACTGAAACTAATGTCATTAAGTCGGGTGAAGGTACGGGTGATTCCATTATCGAAGAGGGTTTTAGTGATGCCGAAGTAATTGACAATCTTCCAAGCCCTACTTTAGATGAATTGGTTGTCGAACTTCATACAACATCTAGAAGCAATCATGCTAATTTAGTGATCTTGAATGGAACATTACTGTTATTTATTACAGGTCGTTTTGAATCTTTTGTCAGGGAAACTTTTGAAGAATACTGTAAAACTTTAACCGAAAGAGTCGAAAAATATTCTCAACTTCCAAAGGAAATGAAAGAGGGGTTGTTAAAATATACATCTGAAGTTATTTCAAACCCAAGAAGGTATGGTCATGCCGAAAATGGTGTCAAGTCTTTTGTTAAAATAATGAATAATAATTTGCATGATGAAACTCCCGTGGAAATAAATTATAAGTGTCTATCAATCACTTCTGAAAATATGAGGCCGGATGTATTAGCAGATCTTTTTAAACGGGCTGGAGTTAAAAATCTTTGGGAAAAATTAGCCCAGCAATCTAAATTTCAATTATTTTGGTCATCAAATGATGTCGCTTCAGTTCGTAGGCAGTCCGAGGCATACTTAAACTCATTAATGGAAACAAGAAATTCTATCGCTCATCCTTCAACATCGATCACATGGCCTGATTCGGATGCCATTGAAAAAGCGTTACAATTTTTTATGACATTCGGCACTGTCCTTATTGATGTACTTCCAGTATATGAATTAGATGTTGGTGGCGAATCGTCTAGTTAAGGGCGTCGGGCGGTATGTTGCTTTCTGCTGCGTCTTGTAACCTTAAAGACAACCTAAAAGATAAAAGAGATAAACAGTTGCATGCCTTTGAATGTTTCTGCACAGTTTTTTTGATGGTACTTTTGCCAGCCAAGCCCTGACGCGGCGCTGCCTGTCATACTCTGCAAAGTTGCACAAAAACGCGGGTGTTTTGTGTACGGGGGAGGTGGGTGAATCATCGCGCTAAGGGGGTAAAGAGGTACAGCTCTCTCTTGATGCGGTTGCATTGTGGTCGATTGAGAGGGGTTTTTACTACCCCACTATCGTGCGGTTGCAAAAAATCGTACCAGTGTTGAGTTAAATATCGCCGTGCGCCGCAGTTATCATGAGCATCAAATATGTTATGCGAATACTGTTTCACGTCTAGGATAGAGATTGACGGAGCATTAAATCAGACACAGCCAGCCATTGGGGCGCTGGTACCACAAGACGTTTTCTCGCGAAGTGATTTCGGTGAAGATCAATTGAATTTGATTCTACAACCGCAGGTAAAGGAGCCCCAGATAATCGGGGCTTTTTATCAAAATGTAGTCATTACGAGGTCATTAAAAACAAAATAATCTTATTATTTAATTGATTATATATGAGGCACTTGGTGCGCTGCGCCCCGTTTCGCCCCCATCCATTCACGCTTCGCCTCCGCTGCTGCAAGAGTAACCACACTGAGATCCAGCTCACATTTGCGCGAATAAACTGGTTAGTTGACTAATCGTGCGCACGTATTTACAAAAATTGAACTTTTCTCAGCACTATTCTCTGCGGGTCATTCCCCGTAACTCACATAAGAATAAGCATGATGAAAAATAAACAAGCAGAGCAGCGTTTTCCGCTGCGCCGTGTGGCAACCGGCACCCTGATCCTGGCGATGTTAACCGGTCATGCGATGGCCGCTGACGCGCTGAGCGCCGATTCAGAGTGGATGTTTGGTGACTGGGGTGGTTACCGAACGCAGTTGCAGAACGACGGCATTAAATTTGACGTAAATTACACCATGGAAAGCGCGGCCAACTTAGGCGGCGGGGCCGATACCAACACCACCATGCGTTACAGCGATCAGTGGAGCTTCGGCACCAATTTCGATCTGGAAAAACTGCTGGACTGGCAGGATGCGGAATTCCAGATGACTATCACCAACCGTGACGGACAAAACCTGTCCGAACAGGTGGCGGACAAGCGCACCGGCATGCTCTCTTCAGTGCAGGAAGTGTATGGTCGTGGCCAGACCTGGCGTCTGACCCAGTTCTGGTTGCGCAAAGGGCTGTTTAACGATGTGGTCGACCTGAAAGCTGGCCGGGTGACGGTTGGTGAGGACTTTGATAACTTCGACGGCAACCTGTTCCAGAACCTGGCGCTGGGCAGCGGTCAGGCGGGTAACTGGCGTGGTGACCGCTGGTTTAACTGGCCGGTATCCCAGTGGGGCGGCCGGATCAAACTGAATATCACCCCGGAAGTTTTCTTCCAGGTGGGATTCTATAACCAGAACCGGGCTAACTACGATCGCGGCGACGGCTTCCGTCTGGATACCAGCAATTCTGAAGGCAATCTGGTGCCGGTCGAACTAGGCTGGAAACCGACGCTGGGCGCGCAAAAGCTGCCGGGTAACTACCGCATCGGCTATTACTACTCTTCAGCCAATGGCGATGTCTATGGCAGCTGGCGCAACGGCGCGTATCAGGATCAGGATCACGCCTATGGCGGCTACCTGCTGTTGCAGCAACAGCTGACGGCACAGGATGGCGATGTGAATCGCGGTCTGGGCGTGCGGGTTCAGGCGGTGATGAACGATCACAAAACCTCAAAAACCGACAACTATCAGTCGATCGCCTTTACCTGGAAAGGGCCGTTTGATGCGCGTCCAGATGATGAAATTGGCGTAGGCGCGGCGCGTATTCATGTCAATAGCGACTACACCCGCTCGCTGCGTCAGCAGAATCAGGCCAACGGCGAGAGCAGTTTTGACAGCCCGACCTATCTGCCGATTCAGGACGGCTCGGAGTATAACTACGAGGTCTATTACAACGCCAAAGTGACCAACTGGATGTCGCTGCGCCCGAATCTGCAGTATGTGGTGGCACCTGGCGCGGTCAGCGAAGTGAAAGATGCGTTTATCGGCGGCATCAGCGCCAATATCGCGTTCTGATCCGCAGTCAAAACAGTAACGGCGCCGTTGGGCGCCGTTTTTTTGCTGCGCGATCACGCTTAGCGGAACATCACTTCTGCCCAGCGGGCTAAGCCTGCGGTCACCGAGGCGAAATCATCGCCGCCGGCAATCGGCGTGTCAGGCAGCGCCTGTTGCAATGCCGCACGCAGCAGCGGCGAGCGGGCACTGCCGCCGGTCAGGTAGACCACGTCAGGTTTGATCTGGCTGGTGGCCAGCGCCAGCTGGACCTGCTCAAGGATTTTCTCCAGCGGCTGATTGATCGCCTCCTGCAGCAGGTTGACGCTGAGATCGGCCTGCAGCGATCCGGCAATAAAGTCGAGCGACGCCGCATGTTCCGCGCGATCTGACAGCGCGATTTTGCTCTCTTCGGCAGCCCGCACCAGACGATAACCCAGCTTCTGCTGCCACACTTTCAGCAGGCGCGCGACCACCTCACTCTGTTCCGCGTCACGGACTAAATCGCGCAGTAACTTACCGCAGGCGGCGCTGTAAAATTCGCTTTGTGCCGGAACATCGTTGATCGCAACCGCATTCCACCACGGCAGGGCGGGCAGGGCGATGCCTTTCTGGGTATTACCGCCGAGACCGAGCAGCGGCATCAGCGTTTTGAACGCCAGCATAATGTCGAGATCGTTACCGCCGACGCGGCAGCCACTGTGGCCCAGCAGGCTTTCGCGGCGATCGGCTTTGTCGCGCCACGTCGGTCCCATCAGTAACATCGAACAGTCGGTGGTCCCGCCGCCGATATCAACCACCAGCACCCGGCTCTCCTGTTGGAGGGTGGCTTCAAAATCCAGACCGGCCGCTACCGGCTCAAACTGAAACTCCACGTCGCGGAAGCCGGCCCGCTGCGCGGCACGCAGTAAAATACCCTGTGCCTGCTGGTTGGCCTCTTCACTGCCTAAGCCCTGGAAGTTAATCGGACGACCAATCACCGCCTGATCGATCGGTTGATCAAGCTGGCTTTCGCCCTGCTGACGAATGTGCAGCATCATGGCGCAGACCAGGTCTTCAAACAGGGCGATCTGCTGCGGTTTCAGGCCGCTGGCACCGAGAAAGGATTTGGGGGATTTTACGAACCAGACATCTTCCGGATCGACCATGTACTGTTGCAGCGCGGTCAGACCAAACTGCACGCTGTTGGGCTGTACGTCGATATCTTCTTCGCGGTTAAAACGCAGGGCGCGCTGCAGCAGAGCGGTGGTTTCACTGTCGGGCGTCGCCACCTGATGATGACGATAGAGCCATTCACTGACCGACTCACGGGTAGGCGCACAGATCATCGACGGCAGCAGGCGCTGGCCGTTTTCCAGCGTTAACAGACGTGGAGCGCCGTTTTCACTGACGGCTATGGAACAGTTAGCCGTGCCGTAATCGAATCCTATGAACATTTTTGCCCCCATGCCGGAAAAAAGGGGGCGACTTTAGCGCAGCTTTAGCAGGGTAGCAAGCGCTCAACGGTGGATTTAACGGATGGCAAAAAAGCGCGCCTCGGCCAGTACGCTCAGCGGCTGACGTTCGGCGACCGCGCTGCCCCAGACGCCATCCACATCCAGGCTGGCGAGGGTAGTCAGCACCGCCGGAACCGAAACCGGACCGGCCAGCAGGGCAATGTTGCGCTGCGACGCCTGGCCCTGGATGATAGTCAGCAACATCTCATCCATCAGGTTGTTATGCACATTGGAGACCAGTTCAGGTGCCAGCACCAGACAGTCGACCCACTCATCGCTGAGCTGATTGAAGGCGTCGAGGTTACGGCCAAAGTGCTGCAGCACGATGCGGCAGCCACTCTGACGCAGCTGCAGCAGTGCGCTGTGCAGCCGATCGCCCTGAGTTAACACGCTGGCAGCCGGGAAGGCGAAGCCACAGCGGCTGTCACTCAGGCCGGCCGCCACAAAACGGCGACACAGTTGCTGGACAAAATCGGCATCGAGCAACGCCTGGGCGCTAAGCGGCAGAACCACCGCAATGCCTTTTTCATTCAGCCCCTGCACATCGTGCTGGAAGAAGGCCTCAAGGATTTTATTATCCAGCTGACGCCGCAGTCCTTCATCCGGCAGATTATTACGCAGCAGCGTTTCATCAATCAGCAGGCCATCCGGGGTTAACAGCTGCACTTCCAGCAGCCAGAGAAAGGCTGACTGTGGCGTATTCGGCGGGGCGACAGCCCAGGCCGGCAGCTCTATCTGCAGCGAATCGATCATCGCGGCGTCGAGGCCCTGATGATTGCCCGCCAGCGGCAACCGGTGCTGCTCATAAACCACATAGCGGCCACGTCCGCTGCGTTTGGCGTTATAACAGGCAATATCGGCCTGAGACAGCACATCGCTGCTCTGGCAGTTGTCCGGCGAAATCTGGGTGACGCCGACGCTGGCCCCGACCTGATAGAGGCGGCCCAGCCACTGGAAGCGGTAATCATTGACCGTGGTGACAATGCGCTGAATCACTTCGCACGCCTGCTCAACCTGGCAGTCGGGCATCAGCAACGCAAACTCATCGCCGCCCAGCCGTGCCAGGAAATCACTGCTGCGCAGATGATGCAGCATCAGGTCTGACAGTTCCCGCAGCAGCGCATCGCCCGCCGCATGACCGGCGCTATCGTTGACCGCTTTAAATTTATCGAGATCGATAAACACCAGCACGTGGTGATGCTGATGTTCTGCTGCATCATACAGCAGCCGTTTTAGCTGATGATCGAAGCTGGCGCGGTTCGGCAGGCGGGTCAGGGTATCGTGTAGCGCGCTGTAGCTCAGGCGCTTCATCAGTTGGCGCGATTCGCTGACATCCTGAATGACCATGACCGCACCCTGCTCCAGTCCGGCCTCAGAGCGCAGCGGGGTAATGCTGTAATGGATGTCGATATGCCCGTCATCCGGGGTATGCAGCACCAGATCCTGATCCAGATCCGGGGTGATTTTCTCACGCGGTAGCTGACACAGCAGCAGAATGTCTATCTCTGGTCCGTTGCGGCCCTGCGTGATGTGCAGCAGCTCGCTGAGGGGTTTGCCAGCCGCCTGCTGCTGCGACCAGCCACTCATCTTTTCGGCCACCGGATTCATAAAGGCGACGCGCATCGCTTCATCGGTGCTGATCACCGCCTCACCGATTGAGTCGAGGGTGATTGCCATCCGCTCTTTCTCCTGGAACAGCGCCTCGTTCAGGTTGCGTAATGGCGTGATGTCCTGGCAAATCCCCAGCATCCGCTCAATCCGTCCCTCTTTACTCAGGATGCGGTTGGCCTGAGTACGCACCCAGCGCTGGCCGTCGTCGTTAACAATCCGGTATTCCATATGGAAGGCGCTGCGCAGTTCAATCGCCTGCTGCACCGTCAGCGCCGCATGTTCCCGATCGCCAGCATGCAGCAGGTGGATCCACAAATCGTAGCTGGGTGACTCGTGCGGTGCCAGGCCAAACAGCGCATACATCCGCTTGTCCCAGAGCATTTCGCCGGTCAGCAGGTTCCATTCCCATACGCCAATGCCGCCCGCCTCATTGGCCAGCGTGATGCGCTCCATCAGCCGGCGGTTGACCTGCTCGCTCTGTTTCAGCTCGGAGATATCGACGATCTGGGCAATCAGGTAGAGCGGCAGATGGGCGGGATCGCGCACCAGCGACACCGTCAGCCGGGTCCAGACAATCTCGCCATCTTTGCGGAAATAACGTTTTTCCAGCGTGTAGGTGTAGATCTCACCGCTGAGCAGCTTACTGAGCTGCTGCAAATCGTTGCTGAGGTCGTCAGGATGGGTAATCTGCTGAAAGGTCAGCCGCCGCAGTTCCTCTTCCGGATAGCCCAGCGTCTGGCAGAGCGAATGGTTCACCTGCAGCCAGCCGCCCTGAGGGGAGACCAGCGCCATGCCAATCGCCGAATATTCCATCGCGTGACGAAAGCGGGTTTCGCTCTCGCTGATGTGATTCTTCTCACGGCGAAACGCATCCATCACCAGCGACATGATGTGGCTGGGGATCAGCACCAGCAGGAACGGCAGCCAGCTGGAGACCGGTCCCAGCGCACTGTTATTGTTCACCACGCTGACCAGGCCCAAGGCCAGCAGCATCGACATAAAGCTGGCGTTCAGGAAAAACAGCACAAACGCCTGCAGCTTGGGCAGGCGGACGGCGCACCAGAAAAGAATCACCACAATAAAGGTGAACGGCCACGGCAGATAGCGCAGGGCCAGATAGCTGGCCACCAGCGTCACCGCCAGCGTCAGGAAGAATTCAGTCAGACGCAGTTCGCGCAGCTGGGTACGGCGCACCGGCCACGGCAGCAACAGCAGCATCGGACCCAGCACCAGCATGCCGATAATCTCGGAGATCACCCAAGTATAAAAGAAGGGAAACGAGGCGTGACCACTGACCTGCAGCACCCACAGCGCCATCAGCCCGCCGATCACCGGCGTAACGATCCCCACTGACAGCACCAGTCGCGCCCAGTCATGCAGTGAACTGAGTGGCGCACGGCGATCGAGTAACGCCCGCAGCAGTATTCCGCCCAGACCCGCCTGCAGCAGGTTCAGCAGGGCAAATTTGATGTTGGAGAGAGCCGGACCGATGATGATTGCATTGGCGCAGGCGGTGCCGAGCACGCAGGCCGCCAGGTAGAGCGGGAGCTGGCGTGACGGGCAGCGGAAAACCACCACCGTCATGGCGGCAGTCGGAAACCATAGGGGCGAAATTTTACCGCTGACCACGATCAGTTCAAGGCAGAACAGCGTCAGGACAAACATCGAGCAGCCGAGTAAAAGCGCAGAGATCCAGCGCTTGTTCGGTCGATTGTGCAGGTAGGGGATCTCTATGGTCATGCAGACGTCCGGCAGGGTGCAGGGGTTCCGCAACGGCGAAATATGCACCAGTCATTCTCTTTCAGCATGCTAGCACATTCAGTCAAGAAAAAAGGGGGGAAATCAAAGTTGCCCGTTATTCGGCGAATTGACGGGCAGAGAAAGTTAGCCTTTGATTACTGGCGGAAAAGGTCAGCGCGGGTGTAAGGCTTTTCCAGGCCGGCCAGGCTGGCGGAAAAACGTTCGAGGAACTGCTGGGTGGTGGCTACCCGGCCATGACTTAACAGGACAAATGGCACTAACAGCGCGGCGCCAACCTGCGGCCAGCTGAACCCTTTGAGGGCGGTACGACGCTGCGAAATCAGGAAGACGGTGCTCAGGGTGAAGCCGAGCAGCAGGCCGGTCGCCACTTCGCTTTTGGAATGGGCGTGGATCACCAGGCGCGAGAAGCCCACCATCAGCGGGATCATATAGCCGACGGCAATGGCAGCGCCGCGCCACAGGGCGGACCAGCGGCCCGAAATCAGCCACAGCATCACCGGCCACAGGGTGGCGGACATCGCGCTATGGCCGCTGAAGCCGGTAAAATTAAAGCGTGCGCTGCCAATACCAAAGCCGAGGAACAAAATTTTTGACAGGCTGACCAGCAGTCCGGCGAGGCCAAAGGCGACCACCCAATAGAGCACCGTCCGGTGGTTATCACTCTTCCACGGCAAAATCAGCGCAATAAGCACCGCTGTCGGAATCAACAGCATGCTGTCGCCAAAATAGGTCAAAGTCTTCCAGAGCATACAACTCCTGATGGGATCGATCGTACCCGGCAGACACGCGTTGAGCGCGCCGCACAGGCGGTTTTATTTATATTACAGTGTGTGCTTAGTTTATCGGTGAAATGAGTGACGTCCAAAGGAGAAAGTCTGAAAAGTCACCCGCGCCATTTCTCTGGCATCAAAACGCCGAAATCCCTATACTTAGCGCGAACACACCCTCTCCATTTCGGCCCGTCATCTGGACGCGTAATGCGTGACCAGTGGCAGGCTCCAGTTATCAGGTCTTAAAAAAGTATGACTGACAAGTCTCATCAGTGCGTGATTGTAGGCATTGCCGGCGCTTCCGCATCCGGTAAAAGTTTAATTGCCAGCACGCTCTATCGTGAAATCCGTGATCAGGTAGGTGACGAGCATATCGGGGTTATCCCGGAAGATGCTTATTACAAAGATCAAAGTCACCTCACCATGGAAGAGAGGGTTAAAACCAATTATGACCATCCAAGCGCGATGGATCATGATTTGCTGTTACAGCATTTGCAGGCGGTTAAAGCCGGCCAGGATATTGAGTTACCGGTCTACAGTTACGTTGAACATACCCGCACCGCAGAAACCCTGCACCTGAAGCCGAAAAAGGTGATTATCCTTGAAGGCATTCTGCTGTTAACCGATGCGCGTCTGCGTCAGGAACTGAATTTCTCGATTTTCGTTGATACCCCGCTCGACATCTGCCTGATGCGCCGCATGAAGCGTGACGTGAATGAGCGTGGCCGTTCGATGGATTCGGTGATGAGCCAGTACCAGAAAACCGTGCGTCCGATGTTCCTGCAGTTCATCGAGCCATCAAAACAGTACGCCGATATCATTGTGCCGCGCGGCGGGAAAAACCGCATTGCTATTGATATTCTTAAAGCCAAAATCAATCAGTTTTTTGAATAATTCACGTCTGTCTGGATGTGATGCGCACAGGCGGCACGCAGTATGGCGCCTGTTCGCTACACTTACGTCATGGAGTTAGCGCAATGAGATTATGCGACCGCGATATTGAAGCCTGGCTGGATAATGGCAAGCTGGCCATTGAGCCACGCCCGCCCGTCGAGCGGATTAATGGTGCCACGGTCGATGTGCGGCTGGGCAATCAGTTCCGTACGTTCAGCGGCCACACTGCGGCTTATATCGATCTCAGTGGTCCGAAACATGAAGTGAGCGCGGCGCTGGACCGGGTCATGAGCGATGAAATCGTGCTGCCGGACGGCGAAGCCTTTTTCCTGCATCCCGGTGAACTGGCGCTGGCGGTCACGCTGGAGTCGGTCACGCTGCCGGACGATCTGGTTGGCTGGCTGGATGGACGCTCTTCGCTGGCGCGACTCGGTCTGATGGTGCATGTCACCGCGCACCGTATCGATCCCGGCTGGCAGGGGCGCATCGTGCTGGAGTTCTATAACTCAGGTAAACTGCCGCTGGCGCTGCGTCCTGGCATGTTAATCGGTGCGCTGAGCTTCGAACCGCTTTCCGGGCCGGCGGCGCGTCCCTATAACCGACGTGAAGATGCAAAATACCGTGGTCAGCAGGGCGCTGACGCGAGCCGTATCGACAAAGACTGATTTACTGAGGATGTAATGAAGAGAGTGATAACCACGCTGGCCATCCTGTTAGTGGTGGTCGTAGCGGGAATGACCGCACTGGTGCTGCTGGTAAATCCCAACGACTTTCGTGCCTACATGGTGCAACAGGTTGAACAACGCAGTGGTTATCAGCTTCAGGTCAGCGGCGATCTGCGCTGGCACGTCTGGCCGCAGCTCAGCATTCTGGCCGGCCGCATGAGCCTGACCGCGCCCGGTGCCAGCCAGCCGCTGGTGACGGCGGACAATATGCGACTGGATGTCGATCTCTGGCCACTGCTGTCACATCAGCTGAGCGTGACCCAGGTGATGCTGAAAAATGCGGTGGTGCGGGTTACGCCCGACAGCGCCGCGCAACCGGCGA
Source organism: Pantoea brenneri (assembly GCA_002095305.1). Classification (GTDB taxonomy): domain Bacteria; phylum Pseudomonadota; class Gammaproteobacteria; order Enterobacterales; family Enterobacteriaceae; genus Pantoea; species Pantoea brenneri. The sequence continues at coordinate 40,335 of MIEI01000007.1, read as the reverse complement.
AAAACGCCCCGCAGGGACCGCGTAACGCCGAGCCTTCTGCGCCGTCCACCGGCTGGTCTTTTGATATCGCCCAGCTGCGGGTAGCCGACAGTTTGCTGATCTGGCAACAGCCGGGCGGCGACGAATATAACTTCCGCGATTTCAATCTCAATCTGGAACAGGATGCGCGTAAGCAAGCCACGCTGTCCCTGAGTTCCAGCCTGACGCGCAATCAGCGCAACGCCACCGTTAACCTGAAAGGCCAGCTGGATGCGGCGCAGTATCCGCACCGCCTCAGCGGTCAGATAGAGCAGCTCGATTACACCCTCTCCGGTGCGGATATGCCGGCGCAGGGGATCAAAGGCACGCTGAGTGTCCAGGCTGACTGGAACGCCGATAACCAGCAGTTCGCATTGCGCAATCTGCAGCTAACCGCCAACGACAGCACCCTGACCGGTCAGGCCGATGGTCGCCTGGCAATGCCGCAGCGGCTGGCGCTCGACCTCAAAGCCAGTAACCTGAATCTGGACAATTTACTGACCGATACGTCGGTGGCTGACGCGCCGGGCGCACAGCGGGCGACGGTAGCCCGTTCGCCGGTGATTGCGCAGCCGCGCGAGACAAGTAACGCAGATTCACCCCTTAACAGCCTTGACCTGGCGCTCAAAGTGCAGGCCGATAAGGCGCTGTGGCGCGGATTACCACTGACCGGGCTGGCCATTGATGCCACCAATCAACGCGGCCTGATGACGCTTAACACCCTGAAAGGCAGTCTGGGGCAGGGGAGTTTCTCGATTCCGGGCAGCATTGATATCCGTCAGCCAGTGACCCACATCAGCCTGCAGCCCGCGCTGAGTCAGATTGACATTCAGCCGCTGCTTAAAGCCTTTGAACTGCCGGAAAGCCTGCAGGGAACGGTGAGCCTGAACGGCAACCTGGCGGGTGACACGCTGAGCGTGGCCGAGGCGAAGCGCAGCTGGCAGGGCAGGGCGGCGATCAGCGCCAGCCATCTCAAACTGGCACAGCTCAATCTGCAGCAGATGGTGCGCCGCGCGGTGGCGCGGGCCAGTAATCGCGTCAGCAGCGACGACCAGCCGGATCAGGGCATCGATCAGATCAGCGGCCAGCTGGCGCTGAACCGCGGCGAACTCAGCTTCAGCCAGCTGAGCGGCAACGGTCAGCATCTGGCGCTGCAGGGAGAGGGCAAAGTGAACATGGTGCAGCAGCAGCTCGACGTGACGCTGGGGCTGAAGATCAGCGGCTGGAAAGGCGATGAAGAGCTGGTGGCCGCGCTCGCCGATCAACCAATCCCGCTGCGGATGTACGGCAGCTGGAACGATCTGCAATATTCATTGCCGGTGGATGAGGTATTGCGCGACCGGCTGCAGAACGAGGCGAAGTCGCGGTTAGACAAATGGATCGAGCGTCAGCCGGAAAGCGACAATAAACAGAATATGCAGAAGCTGCTGCGCCCGTAACCGGCGCAGCGCCTCAGACCTGATAGTCCATCGCCGGCTGTTGCAGAATTTCGACTTTCTGCACCCGGTGATTTTCTACCTGCAGCGTCCGCAACAGATAGTCACCCAGCTGCACCTCTTCCCCTTCCTGCGGAATATGTTGCAGCCGGTCCATCAGTAAGCCAGCCAGCGTATGGTAATCCCGCTGTGCTTCCAGCGGTAATTTCACATACAGCGCCAGGTCATCCAGCGGCATATGGCCGTTGACGATCCAGTGGTTTTCGCCCTGAACCTGAATATCGTAGCGCGCGTCGGTTTCGCCCGCCTCATTCGGCAGATTACCGGCAATGGTCTCCATCACGTCGCTCAGGGTGACCACCCCCTCAACCGATCCAAACTCATCCACCACAAAGGCAAAATGGGTATGCGCCTGGCGAAACTGCTCCAGCGCCTGAAGCAGCGTCAGGCGTTCAGGAAACACCAGCGGCTGGCGAATCAGCGCCCGCAAATCGAGGGAGTTGTTATGCAGCGACTGATGCAGCAGATCGATAACGTGAACCACGCCGAGCGGTTCGCTGGAGTGGTCGGTAACCAGAATCCGGGTATGCTGATTACGGTCAAGGCGCGCCATGATCTCAGCCGGATCGTCGCTCAGGTCGATATGCTCAACGTCGTGGCGCGAAGTCATAATGCTGTTAACGTGGCGCTGTCCCAGTCCCAGCACCCGGGCAATCATCACCCGTTCCTGGCGGTTGAACAGCATCGTGGCGTCACTGTCGGCAATCAGTGAGGAGGTTTTGACATCCAGCTCGGCCGGTTCCGCCTCGCCGCGCAGCAGTCGCAGTACCGCTTCGGCAGTGCGCTGACGTAACGGCCGGCCAGCCGAGAGCACCCGACGACGGTTAAACTGCGCCAGTTGATTCAGCGCCTCAATCAGCACCGAGAAGCCGATGGCGGCATAGAGGTAGCCTTTCGGAATCGCAAAGCCAAAGCCTTCCGCCACCAGGCTGAAGCCGATCATCAGTAAAAAGCTTAAGCAGAGGATGACAATGGTCGGGTGACTGTTGACAAAGCGGGTCAGGGGTTTGCTGGCCAGCAGCATCAGCAGGATGGCGATGGTCACCGCAATCATCATCACCGGTAAATCATTCACCATTCCGACTGCCGTAATCACCGCATCGAGCGAGAAAATGGCGTCCAGAACCACGATTTGCGCTATCACTGGCCAGAATTTAGCGCCGCCTTTTTGTTGACCGGCGTCATCATCATGGCCTTCTAGGCGCGAATTTAACTCCGTTGTGGCTTTAAACAGCAGGAAAATCCCGCCTGACAGCAGTAACAGATCGCGCGCGCTAAACGCGTGACCGGCCAGCGTCACCCACGGTTGGGTCAGCGTAACCAGCCAGGAGAGCGAGGCCAGTAGCAGTAAACGGCAGACCAGCGCCAGCAGCAGGCCAATCACCCTGGCACGGTCGCGCAACGTCGCAGGCAGCTTCTCAACCAGAATGGCGATGAACACCAGGTTATCGATGCCCAAAACCAGTTCAAGAACGATTAGCGTGACTAATCCTGCCCACAGCGACGGATCTGCAATAACCTCCAGCATGCGTTATTCACCTGAATGTCTTTAATTGAATTTTGTCTGATGATAGTGGAGTGTGACGCCCGGTACAAATGCCGGAACCGGCGGTGAGCAACCGCTGGCAGCAATTTAGCCGCAATAATTTTGTCTCTGCGTTGAAGATGATCTGATTAAATCCACACTGAGTTAGCAGCACAGATGACGGGTAATATTTTCAAATGCAGGGATATCCCGCTGTATTGCTTATGCGATTTATCCTAATGGCGACATGGCATTAATCTGAATTATGAAGAAAGGATTGCACTGCTGCTGTGGCGTCAATACTAATGGCTGGTAGTCTTTTTCCTAAAATAGTCCAGGGATGGCGGGGCCTACTTGTAAACAAGCCAGTAATAACTAGTATAGCAACGAGTTTGCAAAAGTCTGCGCCCATGTCGTAATTCGCGTGACCCATCGACGTCAAATGTTGTGAATTGTGATCTCGTCCGATAACTGATGCATTAAGCGTCAATACGACGCCCCGTGCAGAGCAATATGAATGATGACAGCGGTATTGGCAGCGACAGCCAAGGGCGGTAGCGTGCCTGAATCGCGTTTATCGTTTATTAAATGAGCGCCGTTAAGGTCGATTAAAGTCAGAGTAATCTGTTGGAATTAATCACAATAATGCTGGTTTTATGGTTAAGATCGTTGGCGTAAAGGCCGCAGGAGCTCCCCTCAGAAACGGCTCAGCCCTGAGAATTTATACCGCTCAATAAATATACAGGTGAGAGACGTGGCGGGTTTAAGGAAATAAAATAAAGAGTTAAATATGCGCGATACAGAATTTACGTTTAAAAGTCTTATCACCAAATTAATGCTGGCTTGCTCAGACTTAATTTGTTTCAACGCAGCGTTCTTTGTGGCGATGATGCTAATTAATATGCAGTCTGATTCGCCACTGGCAGATATTTCTGAAAAAGAAATGAATTTAAAAATTGCCACCCACATCTGCCTGTCAGTAATTTGTATTGGCTGGTTCTGGGTAAGGCTGCGCCACTATACATACCGCAAACCTTTCTGGTTCGAATTAAAAGAAATTTTTCGTACCATTCTTATATTCTCGGTTATTGATCTGTCGATTACCGCATTGTCGCAGTGGCAGATGTCGCGTTTTGTCTGGTTACTGACCTGGGTACTGGCGCTTATTTTCATCCCGACCTGCCGCGCGCTTTCTAAGCGGGTGCTTAACCATTACGGGATGTGGAAAAAGCAAACCATTATTATCGGCAGCAGCAAAAATGCCCACGAAGCCTGGCAGGCTCTGCAGAGCGAAGAGGTGATGGGTTTTGACGTTATCGCCTTCTACGACGTGGATGGCACCTGTCCGCAGAGCATTCTCGACGGCGTACCGGTGTTGCGTGATGAGCAGGAGCTGTGGAGCCTGACCAACAGCGAAACCCAGTTTATCGTGGCGGTAGAGTTCGAGCAGAGCCAGTACCGTGATAAATGGCTGAAATCGCTGGCGATGCACAATTGTCGTTCGGTATCGGTCATCCCGACATTACGCGGCGTGCCGTTGTATGGCACCGATATGGCGTATATCTTCAGCCACGAAGTGATGATTTTACGCGTACAGAACAATCTGGCGAAACGCACCTCGCGTTTCCTGAAGCGCGCCTTTGATATCGTCGGTGCCCTGTCGATTATTCTGATGCTGATGCCGGCGCTGCTGGTGCTGGGTTTCCTGGTCGGCCGTGACGGTGGACCACCGATTTATGGACACGAGCGTGTTGGCATGAATGGCCGTAAATTCAAATGCCTGAAGTTCCGCTCGATGGTGATTAATTCTAAAGAAGTGCTGGAAGAAGTGCTGCGTACCGACCCGGTGGCGCGCGCGGAGTGGGACAAAGATTTCAAACTGAAAAATGATCCGCGCATCACCAAAGTGGGCCATTTTATCCGTAAAACCAGCCTTGATGAGTTGCCGCAGCTGTGGAACGTGGTGCGCGGCGACATGAGCCTGGTCGGTCCCCGTCCGGTTATTGAAGATGAACTCTGTCGTTATGCCGGTGATGTTGATTATTACCTGATGGCAAAGCCAGGCATGACGGGATTGTGGCAGGTCAGCGGTCGTAATGATGTTGACTACGAAACCCGCGTCTATTTCGACTCGTGGTACGTGAAAAACTGGTCACTGTGGAATGACATCGCCATTCTGTTTAAAACAGTCGGTGTGGTGTTGAAGCGAGACGGTGCGTATTGATTGTGAGGCGATAAGAGCGCGTTAACCGCGCGCTCTCGTGGTTCGGTGCCGTTGTCAGGCGTGTCGTTGTTAGCGGCCATCGTCAGGGAGAAAGTAGATTGTCATTACCGTTGCGTAATCCTCTGCTACTGTTATTCCGCCCTGATGGATGGTTACTACTTATAACAATTGGAGCAAAGGATAATGAACGACAGGTTCAGTGCTTAATTAAGTTAGTTTTACTTTTTGTTGGACGCTTACACAGCGGCGTATTCGCCTCTATCAATCAATAACTGATAGCGAAGATCTAAATGATTACAATCAAAATGAAATTGATACCCTTGCTGGTATCTGCCACTTTTCTTAGCGGGTGTACGATCGAACCAGGTCAGCGCCTTTCCACATCGGGAAAAGATGTCATCGAGCAGCAGGACAGCAACTTTGACATCGATAAGTACGTCAACGTCTTTCCGTTAACCCCAACGCTGGTAGAGAAAATGCGTCCTAAGCCTCTGGTGGCTCAGGCGAACCCTTCTCTGCAGAACGAAATTCAGAACTATGAATACCGTATCGGCATCGGCGACGTGCTGACCGTGACCGTCTGGGATCACCCTGAGTTAACCACGCCGGCCGGTCAGTACCGTAGCGCCAGCGACACCGGTAACTGGGTACATTCCGATGGTACGATTTTCTACCCATACATTGGTAAAGTCCGCGTAGCTGGCCGTACCGTAGGTGAAGTGCGTAACGAAATCGCCCGTCGCCTGGCGCAGTACATCGAAAGCCCGCAGGTGGATGTCAGCATCGCCTCGTTCAAATCGCAGAAGACCTACGTGACCGGTTCGGTGACCACTTCAGGTCAGCAGCCGATTACCAACGTACCGTTGACGATTCTGGATGCCATCAACGCCGCAGGCGGTCTGGCAGCGGATGCAGACTGGCGCAACGTGGTGCTGACGCACAACGGTCGCGAACAGCGCGTCTCACTGCAGGCTCTGATGCAGAACGGCGATCTGAGCCAGAACCATCTGCTCTATCCAGGCGATATCCTTTACGTTCCGCGTAATGACGATCTGAAAGTGTTTGTGATGGGCGAAGTGAAGCAGCAGGCGACCCTGAAAATGGATCGCAGCGGCATGACGCTGGCTGAAGCGCTGGGCAATGCGGCCGGGATGGATCAAACCACCTCTGACGCCACCGGCGTGTTCGTTATCCGTCCACTGCGCGGCACCGATCGCAACAAGATTGCCAACATCTATCAGTTGAATACCAAAGATGCGGCATCAATGGTCATGGGTACTGAATTCCAACTGGAACCGTACGACATCGTCTATGTCACCTCCACGCCGCTTACGCGCTGGAACCGTGTGATCTCGCAATTACTGCCAACCATTGCGGGTATCAACGATGTGAGCGAGAGCGCACTGCGTATCCGCAACTGGTCAAACTAAGGTTTCACCATGATTACGTCCGTGTTAGTCGTTTGCGTCGGCAACATCTGCCGCTCTCCAACCGGAGAGCGCTTGTTTAAACGCGCGCTTCCCAATATCCGGGTCAGTTCTGCCGGTCTGGGTGCCCTGGTAGGGCGTCCGGCCGATCAGACCGCCAGCGACGTAGCGGCCGCACATGGCCTGTCGCTGGAAGGACATCAGGCACAACAGCTGACGGCAGAAATGTGCCGCAACGTTGACCTGATTCTGGTGATGGAGAAGCGTCAGATTGAACAGGTGAACCGCATTGACCCGGCCGCGCGTGGCAAAACCATGCTGCTTGGGCACTGGCTCAATCAGAAAGAAATTGCGGATCCGTACAGAAAAAGCCGTGAGGCCTTTGAAGAGGTTTACGGGTTACTGGAAAACGCTACCCAGAAATGGGTCAACGTATTAAGCCGATAGTTGGGATTATCCATGAATATAAAAAACAAGGTTAGAACCGCGCCGGGAGAGGATTCGAATGGATGGGATCTGGCGCATCTTGTGGGACAGCTTATTGATCATCGCTGGATCATTGTTGCCGTTACCGCTTTCTTTATGCTGGCGGGCACGCTCTACACACTGTTTGCGACACCGATTTATAGCGCCGATGCCTTAGTCCAGGTTGAGCAGAAGAATGCCAGCACCGTTCTGAACGAACTGGACAGCATTCTGCCACCGACACCTGCTTCAGATACTGAAATCGAGATTCTTGAATCGCGCATGGTGATCGGCAAAACCGTTGACGATCTGGGTCTGGATACCGTGGTTGAGCAGAACTACTTCCCGGTAATCGGTAAAGGTCTGTCACGCCTGATGGGCAACAAGCCGTCAAACATCGCGATTTCGCGGCTGGAAATCCCACGCACTATCGACAAGCGTAACGTTGAACTGGAAGTAACCGGTCCGGACAGCTACACCGTGTCGAAAGATGGCGATGAGCTGTTCAAAGGTAAAGTGGGTCAGCTGGAGTCGCACGGCGACATCACCATGCTGGTGAGCGAGATTCACGCCGATGAAGGCACCAGCTTCACCGTGACCAAGCTGAACAACCTGCAGGCGATCCGTTCGGTCCTGTCTAACCTGACCGTTGCTGACAAAGGTAAAGACACTGGCGTGCTGGGCCTGGAATATCTGGGTGAAGATCCAGAGCAGATCAGCAAAGTGCTGAACCAGATCGTCAACAACTATCTGTTGCAGAACGTTGAGCGCAAGTCTGAGCAGGCGGAGAAGAGCCTGGAGTTCTTACGCACCCAGTTGCCGCAGGTTCGCGCCAAACTGGATGAAGCGGAAGACAAGCTGAACACCTTCCGTCGTCAGAACGAATCGGTTGACCTGTCACTGGAAGCGAAATCAGCACTCGACTCTTCGGTCAGCGTGCAGAGCCAGCTGAACGAACTGACGTTCCGTGAAGCCGAAGTGTCTCAGCTGTTTACCAAAGATCACCCGACTTACCGCGCGCTGCTGGAAAAACGCAAAACGCTGGAAGGTGAGCAGGCACAGCTGAACAAGAAAATCTCTGGTATGCCACAGACTCAGCAGGAAATCCTGCGTCTGACCCGTGACGTGCAGTCCGGTCAGGAGATCTACATGCAGCTGCTGAACCGTCAGCAAGAGCTGGGCATTAGCAAAGCCAGCACCGTAGGTGATGTTCGCATCATCGATGGCGCCGAAACCGCTAACTCGCCGGTAGCACCGAAGAAACTGCTGATTATCGCCGCCAGCCTGCTGTTAGGTCTGTTCGTGTCGGTCGGCCTGGTACTGCTGAAAGCGCTGCTGCATCACGGCATTGAAAACCCGGATCAGCTGGAAGAGCTGGGCATGAATGTCTACGCCAGCGTTCCTCTGTCAGAGTGGCAGCGTAAGAAGGACACCGAAGCCCTGGCGCGTCGCGGTAACAAGGTGAAAACCGATCCGCACGAAACGCTGCTGGCGCTGGGTAACCCGACTGACCTCTCCATCGAAGCGATTCGTAGCCTGCGTACCAGCCTGCACTTCGCGATGATGGAAGCCAAAAACAACATCCTGATGATCACCGGTGCCAGCCCGGGTATTGGTAAAACCTTTATCTGTGCCAACCTGGCGACTCTGGTGTCGAAAGCGGGTCAGCGCGTGCTGTTTATCGATGGCGACATGCGTCGTGGTTATACCCACGAACTGCTGGGCGCGGAAAACAAATCGGGTCTCTCCAACGTGCTGTCCGGTAAAACTGAGTTCAGCCCGGCGCTGATTCAGCAGGGCGTTTACGGTTTCGACTTCCTGCCTCGTGGCCAGGTTCCGCCGAACCCGTCTGAACTGCTGATGCATCGTCGTATGGGTGAGCTGCTGGATTGGGCGAGCAAGAACTACGACCTGGTGTTAATCGATACGCCACCGATTCTGGCGGTTACCGATGCGTCAATTATCGGTAAGCTGGCCGGCACCTCGCTGATGGTGGCGCGTTTCGAAACCAACACCACCAAAGAAGTGGATGTCAGCTTCAAACGCTTTGCCCAGAACGGTATTGAGATTAAAGGTGTGATCCTCAACGCCGTGGTGCGTAAAGCAGCTAATGCGTATGGCTATGGTTATGACTATTACGATTACGAATACGGTAAACCAACCAAAAGCTAATCACTGAGTTGCAGGGGCGGTCTGACCGCCCCTTTTTATCGCACCTTTGAATGACGACACGCATCAATTTACACAGGTGATTCTGTATATAACCAACAAAAGCGATGAAGGTATAAATCGCATGGCGAGCGTCACTCAACAGAATTCATCACCAGCATGGCATCAGCCTGTCGCACGCCCTGAAGGGCCGGCGCGCCGGGCACGCTGAGACGTCAGCCGGGAAGGCAATCAGCGTCGCCGACTGTTGGCATGAGAACTTGTGGAATTAAGGAATCACACCATGGCTCCATATTGGTATGTATCAGGGTTTTTACTGGTGATTTCGCTGGTTGAACTCCTGCTGAAAAAAGACGAACGAACCAACCATCTTCTGACGTATCTGCTCTGCATCGCGACCGTAACGCTGATTGTGTTCGGCGGCATACGCGGTCTCGGCACCGGGATGGATGACTACCAATACCGCAACTTCTTTGAAGATTTTATCCGGCGTATTCAGGTTAACGGCTTCTTCAATACCGTGGCGTTCTTCCGCTACGAGCCGCTGATTTTTGCTATCGCCACCCTGACCAGCCTGATTTCCCATAACGCCAGCACCTTCCTGTTCGTTTTTTCGATCCTGGCGGTGGGCACCAACGCGATCTTCTTTAAAAAGATGTCGCCGTATCCGGTGATGGCGCTGGCGCTCTACTCGGCGCATATCTTCATTAACAAAGATATGAACCAGATTCGCTTTGGTCTCAGCTCGGCCCTGTTCCTTGGGGTGATCTGGGCGCTCTACCTGAAGCGCTACTGGCTGGCGACCGGCTTCTTTGTGCTGTCATTCCTTAGTCACAACACCGCCGTGATGGTGGTGACGCTGATCCCGTTCCTGTTCATGCGTGAACGCCGCTGGTGGCCGATTGTGATTATCGTGCTGAGTATTCCGGCCTCTAAAGTCGGGGGGATGGCTTCGTCTCGATCATCGCCGGTCACCTCGGGGCACTCGGGGAGAGGGCAGCCAACTACAACAACGACAACTCGTCCGCGGCCACCACCGGTAGCGTTTTCTCGGTCTCCAACCTGAAAAACGTCGCGCTGGTGTTCATCTTTGTTTATTTCATGCTGAGCAACCAGCTCAAGCGCGATAACTACGATGCCTGGCGGATGAACTACCTGTTGATCATCACCTTTGCCATCGGCGGCGGCATCAGGATCTTCTTCTACAACTACTCCTCCGGCGCGCGTCTGTCGAACTACCTGCTGCAGGTGGAGCCGATCATTCTGACGCTGTTGATCTACCAGTCGAAACGGGTCTGGAAGCCGGCGATGTTTGCCATGTTTGTCTTCTTCCAGATGTACTACCTCTACTACAACACCATCTCCCTGAAACAGGCTGTGGTGGGGTACGAGGTGGCACGTGAATTTAAACTGGTTCACTGATGAAACGGGGGCTGACGATGAAACGCTGTCTGCCGCTGTTGCTGATCGCTTCGCCGCTGCTGGTACAGGCGGCGAGCGCGCCGGCCACGATTGTTATCGCGGCCTATGGCGATTCCACCACCGCCGGTGTGACCTCGTCAGGCGGCCGCAATATCATCAGCAAAGAGAACGAAATCAGCTACCTGCAGCAGATGTTGCAGCAGAAATATGGTCCGGCGGTGCGCATCGAGAATCACGGCTCGCCCGGTGCCCAGCTCACTGAGCTGATCAGGTCGCCGGTCAGCTGGGAGCAGCGCATGGCGCAGTCCGATGCGCGTATCATCCTGATCAATTACGCCATTAACGATGCGCGCATCTACTCGGCGAAAAACCGGCCGGCCGGGGCAGAAAGTCCTGAGGATTTTAATCGTACCCTGACCAGCCTGATTAAAACCGCCCGAGCGCATCACAAGCAGGTGGTGCTGCAACAGCCGAATCCGCTGTGTGGACGGGCCGAGCGCTGGAACGTCTGGCCTTACGTCTGGCAGCTGAACCAGGTGGCGCAGCAGCAGCAGGTGCCGATTGTTCGTCAGTATCAGCTGATTAAGCAGCAGGATGACTGGCGCAGCGAAATGTCTGCCGACTGTATTCACCCGACCAAAACACTTTATAAAAAGAAAGCTGAACAAACTTTTGAGCTGCTAAGCCAGCAATTTGACAGCGTGTTTAAAACCACCAGCTAACTTAATGATTTTATGGACTTCAGGAGCAGGGCGGAATGTACGTACTGATGATGGTGCTTTCACTGGGACTGGCGCTGCTGGTATTGCGCGCATTCTCTTTCCATCGTGGCATTTACAACGAAAGCGGGATTAAAAGCATCTCCGGATTGCGTGCGCTGCTGGCCAGCATCGTGGCTTTTTCGCACTTCGCGCATTATGTCTACGCACGCGATCATGACTGGATATTTGATAAAGACTATTTTTCCCTGATTTCGCAGGGCAACTTTTTTGTCAACAGCGGCAAGTTTGGCGTGGCGCTGTTTTTTATGATCTCCGCCTTTTTGTTTTACCGCTGGCTGGATAACGACGGTCTGACGCCCGGCGAGCTGACCCACAAACTGATGAAATCGCGCCTGCGCCGCATCGTGCCGATGTTCTGGTTTTCGGGACTGGTAGTGATGACGATTGGCTGGTTACAGGGCGACCTGGTGCCGGACCTGACGTCGCTGAAGCAGGCGATGCTGTGGCTGCTGTTTGTCGGCAATTACCACATCGGGTCGTTTATGACCGCCAATGTTAACTCTGGCGTCGAATGGACGCTGCGGCTGGAATGGCTGCTCTATCTGTCGATTCCGCTGAATTACCTGCTTAATCGCGTGACCGGCGGCCGCTACAAAACGCTGCTGATCCTCGGGTCGATTGGGGTGATCTTTGTGATTGCGGTGGCGCTGCGGCTGTGGGGCACCGCCTATACCGATCCCCGTCCGGTGCTCGGGTTCGCGATGGGCTATCTGGCCTGGCAGTACCGCGACCGCTGGGTAGCGGGCCGCAACTCAGCTCGGGCTGCGGGACTGGCGATTGTGCTCGCCGTGGTGGCGCTGTTCTTTACCAGCAGCGAGTTCTTCTACCTGATCTTTCTCTGCTGCCTGGCGCTGGTGTTTTTCATCGTCAGCAGCGGCAATGCGCTTTTTGGCCTGCTGGAAAATAAGACCCTGATGTCGGTTGGCGAAGTGAGTTATAGCCTCTATCTGATGCACGGCGTGGTGCTCTATTTTATCAAGCAGCTGCCGCTGCCTTCGCTGCAGCACGATTTTGTTCTTTATACCGCGCTTTCCACGCTGTTTTTTGTGGTGTCGTTTTACGTGGCGAAGCTGACTTATCTGTATGTGGAAAAACCGTTCATCGGCAGCAGCAATAAGAAAAAAGTGGCGATCGAAACCTCGCCGACAAATTAGGACATCACCGGTTACCCTGCTACGTCCAAACGTTATATCTTTGAAATTGGAACTGTTTTTAATGAGGTGCTGGCAATGAAGGACATTCGCTTCTCCATCGTAATTCCTGCTTATAATGCGTCAGAATCGATTGTGACGACGCTGGATTGCGTTAAAGCGCAGACGTATCGCAATTTTGAAGTGATCATCGTTGATGATAAGTCCGCCGATGCGGCCGCTCTGGCTGAAGTGGTGCGCAGCGAGCGCTATCAGGACCTGAACATTAACCTGGTGCTCTCCGAGGTTAAACTCAACGGCGCAGGCGCGCGCAACAAAGGTATTGAGCTGGCAACCGGCGATTACGTCAGTTTCCTCGACGCCGATGATGAGTGGCACGCCGATAAGCTGCGTCAGGTGAGCGAAAAAATTGCTCAGCTGGAGGCCCAGGGCAAGCAGAACGTGGTGATTTTCAGCCAGGTGAACATCTATCAGGATGGCGCTTTTCTGAAAGTGATGCCGATGCAGCCACCGGGTAAAAATGAAACCGTGGCAGAGTACCTGTTCGGTTGCTACGGCTTTATCCAGACCAGTACCATCGTGCTGAAGCGCGAAGATGCGGCAAAAATTCAGTTCGATACCCGCTATATCCGCCATCAGGATTACGACTTCTGCATTCGTGCCGATCGCATGGGCTATGAGTTCGTGATGATCGCTGCGCCGCTGGCCAACTACCATCTGGTGACGAAGTTCGGCTCGAAACACAAAGGCGAGTCGGTGAATTACTCGATGTTCTGGCTCGACGCAATGAAACCGCACCTGACCCCGCGTGACATCCATACCTACAAAGCCTTTAAGCTGCCGCTGCGCTACAAGATGGACGGCAAGGGATTGATGGCGAGCCTGACCTTTGCCCGCTACTTCTTCCTCACCAACCAGGACAATCGCGCTTACTTTATGAACCGGGTCAAAGACAAGGTCCGGGCGCGTTTTGGCGGTGAAAAAGCGCTCTCCTGATGCGCAGCCAGCTTCTCTTTGCTCCTGATGCCAGGAGCAGCTCTCTCTCTATTTTGCTTATTATTCTGGGTTAAAGATGAATAATCACGTTGGAACCGTCGGCATTGTCATGCCTATGTATAACGCACGTCAGACGGTATTACGCGCCGTGCAATCGGTTATCAATCAAAGTTATGCCGACTGGCACCTTTACCTGATCAACGATAAGTCGACCGACGATTCACTCGCCTGGGTGCGGGAACAGTGTCAGGACCCGCGCATTACCATTCTGGACAACGCCGTCAACATGGGCGCCGCCGAAACCCGTAACGTCGGGCTGCGGGCCGCCAGCGAAGAGATCATCGCGTTTCTCGACAGTGACGACGAATGGCACGCTGACAAGCTGGCGCAGCAGGTGGCGGCAATCGCCGCGGGTGACAACTTTGTCATCACCGAATATCACTACAAAACCCGCAACGCTGAGCACGATATTACCTACAGCAAGCCCTATCTGCAGCAGGAGAACTTCGTTAAGAAGCAGTATCGCGTCTGCTTCTCGTCGGTCTGTTTCCGTCGTCCGCCAGAGGGCATCTTCTTCCAGCGTAAGGGTCACGAAGACTTCCTTTTCCTGTATGAACTGTTCACCCGCTATCAGCAGGCACGCGTGATTCAGACCATTCTGGTCAATTATTACGAATTAGGTGATTCCCTTTCCCGCAATAAGAACAAAGCGGCGAAATGGCACCTCGAATTATTAAGAATTATCTATAAAAACAATCCTTTAAAAATCTATTACTATTACGGCTGGTATATGGTGAATGGCGTGCTGTTTACCCTGAAGCATCGTTAAGCCAATCGGCAGGATTGTCTTTATTATTTGAGGTGGATAGCGTTTCATGAAAAAAATCGTCCTGGTGATCAAAGATGCCTACTCGTATGCGGGCACCGAGAACATCTGTAACTTCATGTCAGAATGTCTTGGCGAAACGCACGACGTCACCATTTACTCGCTGGAAGGCAGCGGAAAAACCTTCTATCCGTTTGAGCACGTCAAACAGATCGTCAGCTTTGAAGGGCAGAGCAACCCGATTAAGAGCGCGGTGGCCCGCATTCATGAAGAGGGTTTCGACACCGTTTTCCTGATCAGCATGGGTCGCCTCAGCGTGATGTTCGCCTTCTGGAACCTGCTGGCGATGAAGAAAAAGCGTGGCAAAGCCTACGCCTGCGAACATATCGCCATTAACTCCTTCAGCAAACCGATCAAGTTCCTCAAGTTTCTGCTGCTGCGCTACTACGACCGCGTGATTGTTCTGACCGATAAAGATCATCAGGTGTTCAACCGCTGGCGCATTCCCAGCAAGCAAATCCCGAATCCGGTGGTCTACAAAGGTTATCAACGCCAGACGCGTCATCGTCAGGCGCTGGCCGTGGGACGTCTGGATAACCAGAAGGGCTTCGATTTGCTGCTGGATATCTGGCGCGACTTTTCCCGTTCCCATCCTGACTGGACGCTGGTGATTGCTGGTGACGGCGAACTGCGTCAGCAGTTGCACGATCAGGCTGCGGTGCTGGGCATTACCGACAGCGTGAACTTTGTCGGCAAGGTCAGCAACATTAACGATTACTACCGCGACAGCGACATGGCGCTGATGACCTCACGCTATGAAGGCCTGCCGCTGGTGCTGCTGGAAGCCAAATCCTGGTCTTTGCCGGTGGTGGCGTATGACTGCCCGACCGGACCGCAGGAGATCATCAATCACGGTGAAGATGGCTTCCTGGTGCCGATGAATGACAAAAGCACCTTTCTGGCGCGGATGGAACAACTCGCCAGCGATGACGCCCTGTTCTATGCCATGAGCGAAAAAACAAAACAGACCGCGCTGAAATTCGACGGTAATCAAATCAAGCAAAGCTGGCTGGCGTTGGTGTAATTCGGTGCTGGAAAAGCACCCTTGCGACGTGCCTCAGGGACACCGCCATGGCCGATTATCCGGCCTTATTGACTACGGGAATTGATGCATGAAAAGAAGAGAAGTTTTACAGACCGCCGCCTCCGCTCTGGTGGGGGCTCTCTCCGTGAGCACCTTTTCCAGCTACGCTGCTAAAAGTAACGGTATCGCCCTGAAGCCGGTCGATGCCACCGATGTACCGAAAGGTGATGTGCCGATCCTGACGCCGGAAAACGTTTACGCCATGCCGCCGCAGTTCTGGCAGGGCTTTGAAGGCAAACTGTGGATCGGTAAAGCTGGCACCGACGCCAGCAAACCGGGCAACCAGATCCCGGTCTACCTGCGCGATGCCAGCGGCAACGTGTCGCAGATCGCCCAGCCGGTGGCGCTGAATAAAGGCAATTTTTCGCAGTTTATTAAAGACAATGCGGCACTGATCGCCGATCCGTCGCACTCGATGGCGGTTGAAGACAATAACGGCCAGATGCTGTTTAACATCACCGACGTCAGCCGTCCTGGCGCGGCTGATTTCAGCCAGCGTCTGGCGCAACCGGCCGGTTACCAGCTGATTGGTGAAATCCCGTCAGTGGAAGAGTTACGTAAAACCCGTCCGCTGTTCGAAGGGGCCAAAGTGAAGCTGAAAAGCTGGCACGACGGCTTCGAAGTCGGCGGCGGCGAGTTTGTCGGCAGCTTCCAGCCAGCGCAGGATGATGGCGGCGTTAACTTTGCCGGCCAGGGTTTCCACTGGCGTCGGGTGGTTGAGGATTTCAACCGCTTAACCCTGTTTGATTTCGGTGCGATCGCCGACGGCAAAACCGACACCGCGCCGGCGATCATGGCGATGTTTACCTGGTCGCAGCAGGCTAACCAGCAAATCTGCGTCCAGTTCCCGGCCGGACCTTTTTTGTCTCAGTCTGCGACTTTGGCGATAAATATCTCAACTTCTTCCGCGTGTCAGGCGCGATGGTCAACTTCGGCTATTTCCCGGCCACTACCGTGGTCTCTGACGGTAAGTCAGAGTTCATCTTCTCGATGAATGCGCGCCGGGTTGAGCTTTCCAACCTGATTTTCAACGGTAACAGTGACAAGAACCCGAACAAACAGGGCTTCTTCCACAATACCTGTCCTGGCGGTCAGTACTTCCGTGGCGCCTGCCTGCGTTTCAATTTTGTCGGCGGCACCGCCATCAGCCTGCAGGACACGCTGGATTGTAAAATCGACCAGTGGTACGCCTCGCGCTGCAGCGGCGACGTGATCAAATCCGGCTGGTCAGGGCAGAAGCAGGGCAAGTGGGACCACAGTACCGCGATTGAGTTATCTAACTTCAATGCCCAGCACTGCCGTGGCGGTAAAGTACTGAACCTGCCGCGCTGCGGTCAGTCGATTATTCACAACGGCTGGATTGAGCACTGCGACAACCCGGGCGACATCTCGAACGGTCAGTGGATCGTCGATGCGCTGAGCCTTGAGGATTGTAAGAATCCGCTGATCGCACACAACACCCGACTCAATATGCGTCAGACCAGCCTGCAGTCAGGCAGCTGGATTGACAACTCCAGCCAGGGCGATCGTCTGCTCAGCATCTGGGAGATGGGCTCAACCCGCGTTGAGTCGTACGGCGTCGCGCTGGATGGCAGCCTGAAGTACAACTACATCACCTCGCGCTGGCGGTTAGAGAACAACACCAATCAGGAAACCTGGTTCGATCTCGGCAGCCTCTACTCACCGACGGTGGGTGATTCGTGGGAGATTGAAATTTTTGGTCAGGCGCAGTTCAGCAACGGCAGTGGCGATCAGCCGCTGATGAACCTGATCAGCGACAAAACCACCGGTGGCCGCGCGGTGATCCACGTTCAGCGCAAGAAAGGGCGCTCGGAAGCGAGCTGGTCTGCCGAAGGCAGTTCGCCGGTGGTCGACGTGCGCTATGTGGCTGAGCATGACACCGACGTACGGATCTTTATCAAACTGGCGGGCTGGACCCCGGCGGCCGCGGTGCTGGTGAAAACCACCGGTAAAGACCGTTTTGTCACCGGACGCTGCGCGCGGGTGAATGCCCGGATGCAGCCAGGTAATCCGCCAGCCGGCGATGCCACCAAACGGGCACCGCAGCGTTTCAGCCTGCACAACGGCAAAGCCGGCGTCGGTGCCAACGAGCAGGGCGACCTGCTGATGGCGTCGCGGCCGCTGTCGGCCGATCAGGTTGATACCAGCAAGCCGGAAGGTTTTGTCTCGGTGGTGATCAACGGTAAACAGGTTGCGCTGCCTTACTTCGCCATCAAGTCGTAACAGATTCAGTTATCACCGATGCATGACGGCCGCCATAAAGGAAGCGGCCGGTCTTAACAGGAGCAGGACCCTTTGGGTGCGTTATCCCGTATTGCAGTTATTTAAACAGAGTTCATTTTGCCCGTTGCGGATCTGGGCGGCTTGCAGAATTAAAAAAATTCATTCGGAGTTGTTATGAAAATTTTATTGGTGGGTAACCATACGTGTGGGAATCGTGGGGATGGCGCGATTCTTCGTGGACTGATTGATTCAATGAAGTCTGCTCGCAGTGATTTAGACATTGATGTGATTAGCCGTTATCCAACCAGCTCCGGTTATTTGCTCCAGCAGGATATTCAGCAGGATTCGCTGTTTCTGCACAATAGCAAGTCAGCCAAAGGTTTGGTCGGTTCGTTTAAGCGTAAAGTGGCGAACCGTTTGATGCCCGACATTATGATGGCGCATCTGGGCAAGGGCGGCCTGTACAAGTCGTTCGCCGTGCCGCCACATCTGAAAGCGTTTACCGAAAGCCTGGCGAAGTATGATGCGATTATTCAGGTTGGCGGGTCGTTCTTCGTCGATTTGTACGGTGTGACCCAGTTTGATCACGCGCTGTGTGCGCTGATGGCGAAAAAACCGATTTACCTGATTGGTCACTCCGTCGGCCCGTTCCAGAACCCACGCGTTAATGCGCTGGCCAACTTCGTGTTCGATCGCGTCGACAGCCTGGTGCTGCGTGAGTCAGTCAGCCTTGATCTGATGAAGCGCGATGGCGTCACCAGCTCTAAAGTGGCCGCCGGGGTGGATACCGCCTTCCTGGTACGGGCGCGTGAAGTGGAAAACCCAAGCCATAACCTGCTGCACTGGCAGGGCATTATCAGCGGTCGCAAAACCATCGCCATCACCGTGCGTGAACTGGCACCGTTTGATAAACGTCTGGGCGTCACCCAGAAAGAGTACGAAGCCGCCTTTGGCCGGGTGATCAATGCGATGATCGCCGACGGCTATCAGGTGGTCGCCTTCTCGACCTGTACCGGCATCGACAGCTACGCTAAGGATGACCGTATGGTGGCGCTGACGCTGCGTGACCATGTGGCACAACCTGAGCATTATCATGTCATCATGGACGAGTTTAACGATCTGGAGCTGGGCATCCTGCTGAGTCATTGTCATCTGACCATCGGTACCCGCCTGCACTCCGCGATTATTTCCATGAACTTTGGCACCCCGGCCGTGGCGATTAACTACGAGCACAAGTCGATGGGTGTGATGAACCAGTTAGGTCTGCCGCAGATGGCAACCGATGTGAAAAGCCTGATGGATGGCTCGCTGATCGACAAGGTCCAGACGGTCCTTGCCGATTACGACAACATCAAGCAAAAGGTCGACACGGCCGTTGCGAATGAAAGGGAAATTGGCAACCGGATCACTGCAGAGATTCTCAAAGTATTAGGGTAATGTGATGAAACTGACTTTTTTCACCATGCGTTTCCCGGTTGCCTCTGAGACATTCGTACTAAATCAGGTGACCCATTTTATTGATGCTGGTTACGAGGTGGAGATTATTTCGGTGTTTCCCGGTGATTTAGTCAACCGGCATGCCGCCTTTGATGAGTATGGCCTGGCGGCAAAGACGCACTATCTGCTGCCGGAAGAGAAGGTCTCGATTGTCGATAAGCTGAACCAGCGTCTGCGGCTGGTGCTGCCGAAGGTCACTAAGCCGTCGCTGCTTCGTTCGCTTAACGTGCGCCGCTATGGCGCACAGTCAAGCAAGCTGCTGCTGCCGTCGATCGTCGCCAACGCTACCCAGACCTTTACCGCGGACGTGTTCCTGGTGCACTTCGGCTATGCCGGCGCGCTGGCGAACAAGCTGCGTGAGCTGGGTGTGCTGAAGGGCAAGCAGGCGACCGTGTTTCATGGGGCGGACATTTCCCGTCGTCACATCCTGGAAGAGCACAAGCTCGATTACGTTAATCTGTTCCGCCAGAGTGAGCTGATGTTACCGATCAGCCATTTGTGGCAGAACAAACTGATCGAGATGGGCTGTCCGCCGGAAAAAATTCACGTTACGCGCATGGGGATTGAGCCGGAGAAGTTTAACTTCCAGCCGCGCCAGGCGTTTCACTCACCGCTGCGTATCGTCTCGGTGGCTCGTCTGACCGAGAAGAAAGGGCTGGATGTGGCGGTGAAAGCCAGTGCGATCCTGAAACAGCGGGGCGGTCAGTTCCAGTACACCATTATTGGTAACGGCGATCAGGATGAGATGATGCGTGATTTCATCGCCCGCGAGGGGATGGAAGACTGCGTCAGCATGCCGGGCTTCAAGCCGCAGGACGAAATCCGCCGCGCCTTAAGTGAAGCGGATATCTTCCTGCTGCCGTCCAAAACTGCGGCCGATGGCGATATGGAAGGCATCCCGGTGGCGCTGATGGAAGCGATGGCGGTTGGTCTGCCGGTGGTCTCGACTTTCCACAGCGGTATCCCGGAGCTGATTGAGAACAACGTTTCCGGCTGGCTGGTGGAAGAAGACGATCCTGAGGCGCTGGCCGAAACGCTGCTGAAGCTGTCGCAGGGTGAAGTTGACGTCGCCCCGGTGGTCGCGGCGGCGCGCCATAAAGTTGAAACTGAATTCAATCAGCATATCGCCTACGGCGAACTGGCACAGATTCTGGAGCGACTGGCGTGAGTGGATTTAAGTCACAGGCGATCTGGCTGTTCGGCAGCACCTGCTTTTCTGCGGTGCTGCAGGTGGCGCAGCTCAGTTTTCTCGCCCGCAAACTGGAAACCCACGAGCTGGGGCTGTTAGCGATTATCAACGCCATTCTGGCGGTGGCTGGCGTGTTGCAGGATATGGGGATGAGCAGCTATCTGGTGCATCGCCAGAACATCACCCGCCGCGAGCAGAGCACCATCTACTGGGTCAACGTCTCGCTGAGTTTGTGTACCGGTCTGATCATGCTGCTGATCGCCTTCCCGGTCGCCTGGTTCTATCATCTGCCTGAACTGGTCGGACTGATTATGCTGACCAGCCTCAACTTCCTGGTGCTGGGACATCTGTCGCAGTATCAGGCGCACTACATCAAAACCAAGCGGATGGTCTCGCTGGCGAAGATTGAGATGGGCACCAAGCTGTTTGCCTTTCTCTGCGTGGTGGCGATGCTGGAGTTCACCTCACTGACGGTGGCCGCGGCAATTCTGGGTCTGTTTATCAACGCCTTTACCCGCATCCTGTGCATGATTGCGCTGGGTGAGAAGTCCTGGCGTCCGACCTGGGAGTTCGATAAAGCGACCTTCTTTGGTGCCATTCGTTACGGCAGCTACCAGCTGGGCTCGCAGACCATTAATCAGCTGCGTACCCAGGCCGATGCGTTAGTGGTCGGTAAGGTAATGGGCGCTGAAATGCTGGGGGTCTACTCGCTGGCAAAAGAGCTGGTGCTGCAACCGCTGAAGCTGGTCACGCCGGTGATTAACCGCCTGGCGCTGCCGCGTTTCGCCGAGAAACAGCACGATGCCGAACAGCTGAAGAAACTGTTCCTCAAAGGCACGCTGGGGATCATGCTGTTCAGCAGCGCGATGTACCTGGTGATTGGCATCTTCTCACCGGTGATTGTCCGGGTGCTGTATGGACCGGCGCATGAGCAGGTCTATCACCTGATTCCGCTGATGCTGCTGTTTGGCATGCTGCGGCCGATGGGTGGCCTGACCGGGGCGATTTCGCAGGCTAACGGGCGCACCAATGTCGAGTTCTACTGGAACATCGTGGCAAGCCTGGTGGTACTGGCGGTGCTGGCGACCACCTTTATCTGGCCGAACGTGCTCTACGTGGCGCTGACGCTCTCCATCTCGCAGATTCTGATCTCGGCGCTGGCGCATCCGTTCTTTATCAAGCCGGTGATTGGCATTCGGTTTATGCCGTATGCCCGCCAGTGGGTCGCAGTTTCAGCGGTGTTTGTCGGCGTAATGATGCTGGTCAATCACTTCAATCTGTTCGTGATGCCTGAGTGGTTTGAAGGCTGGCTGTAAGCCAGCAGCAGTGACAGTAACGGGCGACCTCAGGGTCGCCCGTTTTCATTTATCGCTGGTCTCAGCCGGTTGCGCAACGACAGCCGAAACAGCCGACGCCGATCACGTTTACTGGTTGTCTTTATTCAGTTTCTGCTGTCGCTGGCAATGGGCAAAATGCCGAATTTCCATGGTGTGACAGAGAGTTAGTGTCCGATTTTCAGATAAAGATTATACTTGCTGTTCTGGCCGATCCTGCATAATCGACCCACATCTTCATTTTATTAAACGGAATAAATATGACCAAGCTTAAAGCAGTAATCCCGGTTGCGGGTCTCGGTATGCATATGCTCCCTGCGACTAAAGCCATTCCGAAAGAGATGCTGCCTGTCGTCGACAAACCGATGATTCAGTACATCATTGACGAGTGTGTGGCTGCAGGCATTAAAGAGATCGTGCTGGTCACCCATGCCTCTAAAAATG
Source organism: Pantoea brenneri (assembly GCA_002095305.1). Taxonomy (GTDB): domain Bacteria; phylum Pseudomonadota; class Gammaproteobacteria; order Enterobacterales; family Enterobacteriaceae; genus Pantoea; species Pantoea brenneri. The sequence goes on along the minus strand of MIEI01000007.1, from coordinate 17,982 downwards.
CGGTGGAAAACCACTTCGACACCACCTACGAGCTGGAAGCGCTGCTTGAAGCGCGCGTGAAGCGCCAGCTGCTGAGCGAAGTGCAGTCTATCTGCCCGCCAGGCGTGACCATCATGAACGTGCGTCAGGCACAGCCGCTGGGCCTTGGCCACTCTATTCTGTGTGCCCGCCCGATGATTGGCGACAATCCATTTGTGGTAGTGCTGCCAGACGTGCTGCTGGATGATTCCACCGCTGACCACATGCGTTATAACCTTGCGGCGATGGTGGCCCGTTTTGAAGAGACCGGCCACAGCCAGGTGCTGGCGCAGCACATGCCAACCTCCGATCTCTCTGAGTACTCGGTGATCACCACTGAAGAGCCGATTGATCACCCAGGCGACATCAGCAGCATCACTAATTTTGTTGAGAAGCCAGAGCATCCTGCTGAGCTGAACTCTGACCTGGCCGCCGTGGGCCGCTATGTGCTTTCTGCTGATATCTGGGCAGAACTGGAGCGCACTGAGCCAGGCGCGTGGGGCCGTATCCAGCTGACCGATGCGATCGCCAGCCTGAGCAAGCATAAAACGGTAGATGTCTCGCTGCTGACCGGCCACAGCTTCGACTGCGGTCGTAAACTGGGTTACATGCAGGCGTTTGTCTCTTACGGACTGCGCAGCAACGCTCAGGGCCGTGATTTCCGCGAAGCGATTCAGAAGATTCTCGCCAAACAACACTAACAGATTCGCCGCGCACCCCGCGGCAGAGAGAAAGGAGTTCACATGGCTATTTTAGTAACGGGTGGAGCGGGTTACATCGGCTCCCACACGGTGCTGGCGCTGTTGCAGCGCGGTGATGACGTTGTGGTACTGGATAACCTGTGCAATGCCTCGCGGGAAGCCATTAACCGCGTCGAGAAGCTGGCGGGTAAGAAAGCGACCTTTGTTGAAGGTGATATCCGCGATCGCGCCTGTCTGCGTGACCTGTTCGCCTCAAACAGCATTTCTGCTGTGATCCACTTTGCTGCACTGAAAGCGGTGGGTGAATCAACCCGCATGCCGCTCGAGTATTACGAGAACAACGTTGCGGGTACCGTGGTGCTGCTGGAGGAGATGCGCGAAGCGGGCGTCTGGAACTTTATCTTCAGCTCTTCCGCGACCGTATACGGTGCAGATGCGCCGGTACCGTACGTTGAGACCACGCCGATTGGCGGCACCACCAGTCCTTATGGCACCTCCAAGCTGATGATCGAGCTGGTGATGCGTGACTTCGCCAAAGCCGAACCGAAGTTCAAGGCGATCGCCTTACGTTACTTCAACCCGGTCGGCGCGCATGAGTCGGGTGAAATCGGTGAAGATCCTGCCGGTATCCCGAACAACCTGCTGCCGTACATTGCTCAGGTCGCGATTGGACGTCTGGAGAAGCTGGGTGTGTTTGGCGGTGATTACGATACGCCAGATGGTACCTGCCTGCGTGACTACATCCACGTGGTCGACCTGGCGGAAGGGCACCTGAAAGCGCTGGACCATCTGAGCAAGGTTGAAGGTTATACCGCTTTCAACCTCGGCGGCGGTAAAGGCTTCTCGGTGCTGGAGATGATCAAAGCGTTTGAGAAGGCGTCAGGCAAAGCGATTCCTTTCGAGATCAAACCGCGTCGCGATGGCGACCTGCCGGCCTTCTGGGCCGACGCCTCGCTGGCCAACCGTGAACTCGACTGGCGCGTGACGCGCGGCATCGACGAGATGATGCGTGATACCTGGAACTGGCAGAGCAAGAACCCGAATGGGTTTAAGTAAACTGCGATGAAATGCAAAAAACCCGGCTCCGGCCGGGTTTTTTTATGTCTGCGTTTAGCAGAATTGCATATATAGGCTAAACATTAGCCCGTTACCGATTCATTACTGGCTACCAGTAGGTTTAATACGGATTTATCCTGGCGTGTCATCTGCTCAATTGAAACACTATAGAGCGCTGGACGACGGCCTGAAGAGACGCAAGGCACGGTTAGCACGGTGCTAAGATGTCGTTTTACTAAAGATTAGCTTAGCCGGAATGCATCTGGATCAATGTTTAGTCGAACTTAAGTTTTGCCTGGCACAATGAAAGAATAGGCATATTATTTTTGCCGCACAAATTGTACTATTTGCGGTGGTCTCAGAACCCGTATGCGATTGAATAAAATATCATCAGCGCATCGACAAGCTAACCTGTGATGGCAAGAATCCCATCACACAGCATATTGGTTGCTGCAAGCCAAGGGCGGTAGCGTGGCTGATTATTCATAATGAATAAAAATTGACCCGCTTTATATGCAATAGCATGCTTAAATTTGTTAGAGGATGTGGAATGTTACTTCCCGTAATCATGGCCGGAGGAACCGGCAGCCGCTTATGGCCCCTTTCCCGCGAACTTTATCCTAAACAGTTCATCTGTCTGCACGGCGAGCATTCTATGCTGCAGGAGACAGTTAACCGTCTGACGGGCGTTGAAGCTCGCGCACCGATGGTGATCTGCAACGAAGAGCACCGTTTTCTGGTCGCCGAGCAGTTGCGACAAATTAACAAGCTATCCCATAACATTATTCTTGAGCCGGTCGGGCGTAACACCGCGCCAGCCATTGCGCTAGCCGCACTCAATGCAGTAGAGCAGGGCGATGATCCGGTGTTGTTGGTACTGGCTGCCGATCACGTCATTGAAGATCGAGCTGCATTCCATCAGGCTATTAAGGTAGCGACCGCGCACGCCAAACAGGGCAAGCTGGTCACCTTCGGTATTGTGCCGACCGGTCCGGAAACCGGATATGGCTACATCCAGCGGGGTGAAGCATTGCCAGGCGCTGAGAACGGCCCTTATCAGGTCCAGCGCTTTGTTGAAAAACCGAACCAGAGCACCGCTGAAGAGTACCTCGAATCCGGTCAGTACTACTGGAACAGCGGCATGTTTATGTTCCGCGCAAAACGTTACCTGCAGGAACTGGAAAAATTCCGCCCGGATATCCTCGAAGCCTGCCGCCGTGCAATGGCTAACGTAAAGGAAGGCAATGACTTTATCAGTATTGATAAAGACGATTTCATCGCCTGTCCGGACGAATCGGTTGATTATGCGGTAATGGAACAAACCGATGCTGCTGTGGTGGTTCCACTTGCAGCGGGATGGAGTGACGTCGGTTCCTGGTCGGCGCTGTGGGAAGTGAATGATAAAGATTCTTACGGCAATTCGCTTAAAGGCGATACCTTCCTGCACAACACCAAAAACTGCTACATCAACAGTGAAGACCAGCTGGTTGCGGCAATCGGGGTAGAAAACCTGGTGATTGTTAACACCAAGGATGCAGTACTGGTTGCACGTAAAGATCAGGTTCAGGATGTGAAACGTGTTGTCGAATTCCTGAAGGTCGAATGCCGCAGCGAATACCGTCGCCACCGTGAAACCTACTGGCCATGGGGACGTTGTGATCTGGTGGTGAACACCGGTCGATTTAATGTCAACCGCATCACGGTAAAACCAGGTGAAGCCTTTGAGTTGCAGATGCACTATCACCGCACTGAGCACTGGGTCATCCTGTCAGGTACTGCGAAGGTGACTATTCAGGATAAAACCCTGCTGCTAACCGAGAACCAGTCAACCTTTATCCCTATTGGTCATCCGCATACCTTAGAAAACCCAGGCAAAATTCCATTAGAGCTGTTGGAGATCCAGTCGGGTTCTTATCTTGGCGATGACGACCTCATTTTGATTAAACAACAGTTTGCAAGTTAGTAAGGACAGACAAGATCATGGCAGCACTGACCTGTTTTAAAGCTTATGACATTCGTGGTGAGTTGGGCACTGAACTCAATGAAGACATCGCTTACCGCATTGGCCGGGCCTATGGTGAATTTATCCGACCAAAGACCATAGTGGTCGGCGGTGATGTTCGTCAGACCAGCGAATCACTCAAGCTGGCGCTGGCAAATGGACTCAGGGATGCGGGTACCGATGTGCTGGATATCGGTATGAGCGGAACGGAAGAGATCTACTTCGCGACTTTTCATTTAGGGATTGATGGCGGTATTGAAGTCACCGCCAGCCACAACCCAATGAACTATAACGGCATGAAGTTAGTGCGGGAAGGTGCGCGTCCAATCAGCGGAGATACCGGACTACGTGATGTCCAGCGACTGGCTGAAGCCAACGACTTTGCTTCGGTTGACGAGAGCAAACGCGGTAGCTACAAGCAGATTTCAGTCCTGAATGCCTATGTCGATCATCTGATGGGCTATATCGACCTGAACAACTTCACTAAACCAATGAAGCTGGTGATTAACTCTGGTAATGGTGCTGCTGGCCACGTAATAGATGAGATTGAAAAACGCTTCCAGCAGGCGAATGCGCCGGTGAGCATTATTAAGGTGCATCATCAGGCCGACGCAACTTTCCCGAACGGTATTCCTAATCCACTGCTGCCAGAGTGCCGTAAAGATACCTCTGATGCAGTACGTGAGCATCAGGCCGATATGGGGATTGCTTTCGACGGAGACTTTGACCGTTGCTTCCTGTTTGATGAGAATGCAGACTTTATCGAAGGCTATTACATCGTTGGCCTGTTAGCCGAAGCGTTTCTTAAGAAAGAGCCTGGCGCAAAAATTATCCATGATCCACGTCTGACCTGGAACACTATTGATGTGGTTACCAAAGCGGGTGGCATTCCGGTGATGTCCAAAACCGGCCACGCTTTTATCAAAGAGCGCATGCGTGAAGAAGATGCGGTCTATGGCGGCGAGATGAGTGCGCACCACTATTTCCGAGACTTTGCCTATTGTGATAGCGGCATGATCCCATGGTTGTTAGTAGCGGAATTAATCCAGACAGAAGGAAAAAGCTTACAACTGCTGATTGAAAAACGTATGTCTTTATATCCAGCATCCGGAGAAATAAATAGAAAGATTAAGAATGCTGCATTTATAATTGACGCAATTGAAAAAAAATATACAGAGAAGGCATTGTGCACAGATAAAACAGATGGCCTAAGCATGGAATTTGAAAGCTGGCGTTTCAATATCAGAACTTCTAATACAGAGCCATTAATAAGATTAAACGTCGAAAGCTCTGAAAAAATAGAGCTTATGACCGATAAGACCAACGAGGTTTTAGCCTTTCTTGATAATGCTGGATGTGCCTAATATGTTAAAAGCTATCTATCATTACCGCGGTTTTATTATTAGCAGTATTAAGCGGGACTTTCAGTCTCGTTATCAAACAAGCATGCTAGGTGCCTTATGGCTAGTGCTTCAACCCTTGGCTATGATTTTAGTTTACACATTGGTTTTTTCTCAGGTCATGAAAGCAAGGATGCCAGATAATACTGGCTCCTTTGCTTATAGTATTTATCTTTGCTCCGGAGTATTAACCTGGGGACTGTTTACTGAGATTCTTGACAAAAGTCAGGGTGTTTTTATTAATAATGCAAACCTGATAAAGAAAATCAGTTTCCCTAAAATATGTTTGCCGATAATTGTTATCGCTTCGGCAGTACTAAATTTTTTGATAATCTTCTCGCTATTTATAATATTCTTGATTTTTACTGGGAATTTTCCCGGATGGCTAATATTTTCCATGATTCCGGTTGTTTTAATTCAGATCGCATTTGCTGCCGGGCTTGGAATGATTTTTGGCGTGATGAATGTTTTTTTTCGTGATGTGGGGCAATTTGTTGGCGTATTGTTACAATTCTGGTTTTGGTTTACACCTATTGTTTATGTCCTAAATTCTCTACCTCAATGGGCACACAAAATTCTTATGTACAATCCATTAGCCAGGATTATGCAGGCTTATCAGGGTATTTTTGCTTACCATAAAATACCGGATTGGATTTCATTAATTCCTGTATTCGGTCTGGCAATAGTTTTTTGTCTTTACGGTTTTATTTTGTTCAGAAGGCATGCGGCTGAAATGGTGGATGAACTCTGATGACTCATATATATGTAACTGGTGTAAGTAAAGCATACAAAATTTATCAGAAGAAAACAGATAGATTAATTGAATGGCTCGTGCCGATGATTAAAAGAAGGCATAAACAAAAATGGATTTTGAAAAACATTAATTTCAAAATTAATGAAGGAGAGGCAGTAGGCATTATCGGAGTGAATGGTGCCGGGAAAAGTACTTTACTAAAATTGATTACCGGGACTGCCAGAGCGACTACAGGAACGATAGATATTTCAGGCCGTGTTGCTGCTATGCTTGAGTTGGGGATGGGATTCCACAGCGATTTTACTGGTCGCCAGAATGTGTATATGTCAGGACAGCTGCTAGGTTATACAATTGAGCAGCTCAATGCGTTGATGCCAGAAATTGAATCATTTGCCGAAATAGGCGATTACATTGACCAGCCGGTACGTGTTTATTCAAGTGGAATGCAGGTTCGCCTGGCTTTCAGCGTTGCTACCGCTATCAGACCAGATATATTAATTATTGATGAGGCTCTTTCAGTAGGAGACGCCTATTTTCAACATAAAAGCTTCGAGCGTATACGTGAGTTTAGACGTAAGGGTACAACGCTACTGTTAGTTTCACATGACAAGCAGGCTATTCAGAGTATATGCGACCGGGCAATCCTTCTAAGCAAAGGTGAGGTAGCAATGGAAGGAGAACCTGAATCCGTAATGGACTACTATAATGCTTTACTTGCAGATAAAGAAAAAAAATCTATAAAAGTAAGTAATGCTGATGGAAAAAAAGCTACTCTTTCAGGAACAGGAGAAGCTCGTATAAGTCGTCTTGGCATATTTAATGCTGAGTCAGAGTCGATAGAAAATGTTCAGGTAGGACAGCTTATCACTTTAAAGGTTGCAATTGAGATTGAACAACCGATTGAAGAATTAGTTGTGGGGTATGCTATTAAAGATCGCTTAGGACAACCCGTTTTTGGTACCAATACACATCATTTGAAAAGAGTATTAAATAACCTTCCGGCGGGTAAGATATTAGAATATAACTTTGAATTTCCAGCAAATTTGGGGGTGGGCTCGTATTCAATCGCGGTGGCATTACATTCCTCGGATACGCATGTGGCGAGAAATTATGAATGGCGTGATTTGGCGCTGGTATTTACTGTAATAAATCCCAGCAAGCAACCATTTATAGGTGTATCCTGGATGCCACCTACACTGGAGATTAAAGAGTGAGTAATAATTTTTACCGTGAATTTGAAGATAAGCACCGTGGAAAAACTGAAGATATACGTCAAAGATTAACTGTATATTTGCCATTAATAAGGGCTTTAGATTTATTTTACCCTGAATCTTTCGTTATTGATGTAGGTTGTGGTCGAGGAGAATGGCTAAAACTATTGCGCGATAATGATATTCAGGCTATTGGTGTTGATCTGAATGACGGGATGCTTGCTGAAGCGCGTAAAGATGGGTTAACCGTTGAACTCGAAGATTGTATTGAATTCCTTAAAAAGCAGGCAGATGATAGTTTAACTGCTGTAACTGGTTTTCATATTGTTGAACACCTACCTTTTGACCTGGTTCATACATTAGTAATAGAAGCACATCGCGCATTGAAGCCTGGCGGGTTATTAATACTAGAAACACCCAACCCGGAAAACATCAGTGTTGGTAGTTGTTCATTCTATATGGACCCTACACATCAAAACCCGCTCCCACCAGATTTGCTCAAATTTTTACCGGATTATTATGGTTTCCACAGGACCCGAGTTGTCAGGCTTCAAGAGAGTCCAAATGTAAAAGATGAGGCGGGGAAAATCACTTTAACAGATGTTTTGAAAGGTGTAAGCCCAGACTATAGCATAGTGGCACAAAAAAAAGGACCGCAGGATTTATTTTCAGTTTTTAATGAATTCTATGTAAAAAAAATAGGTGTTACATTAGACGAGTTAGCTGATAGATATGATTACGCATTAGTTGAAAAAATTGAAAATATTGAGCATTTGAATGCTGAAAATTTCGAGTCTTTACAAGATCAGTTGAATTCTTTATTAAAGATTTACGAAAAAATCGAGGGTATAAATAATGATTTGATTAGACATAATCAAAACCTCGAAGACCGTTTATCGCTAGTATACAAAAGTAATTCATGGCGGTTAACCTCTCCCTTGCGTCGTAGTACCGACCTGATAAAAAGGGCCAATTTGACGCGAAAGAAGGGGGTGAAATATTTAATCAAAGCATTGTTGCGAAAATTATTTAATCGCTTATTAGTGCTTTCCGGCAAATATCCTAATGCAAAAGGTACTGCCCTGAATGTAATGCGTAAAGTAGGGGTATATGATTTGGTACGTAAGCTTTATTCGAAAAGTATGTTTTTGTCAGATGGGAATTTACCTGAACACTTCTTTTCAAAGCCTATAACGCATTATAACAATATGTCTAATCGCGCGAAGAAAATATTTGAAGATCTCCATGATGCAGAAGTTGAAAGTGATAAAGGGATTAAATGATGAGAATTATTATTGATCTGCAGGGTGCGCAAACTGAAAGTAAATACCGTGGTATTGGGCGTTACTCTTTATCCATAACTAAGGCTATTCTGCGCAATAATAAAACACATGAGTTTTTTGTGTTACTGAACGCAAATTTTATTGATACAATTCCTGAAATCAAAGAGGCATTGTTAGGGCTTATTCCTGAAGAAAAAATTATAGTTTGTAAGCTTCCTGCGCCTTTAAAAGCTTGCGATGGAGGGAATGAATGGCGTAGGGCCGCTGCAAGCCTTATTCGTGAAGAGATGATTCGTTCCTTTTCTGCAGATATCGTTTTTATCACAAGCCTTTTTGAAGGGCATATTGATGATGCAATAATTACTATAAAATCGCTGAGGAGCAAAACTAAAGTTTTTGTCCTTCATCATGATTTGATTCCACTTGTAAATGAAAAGACATATTTACAAGATCAAAGGTTTCGTTCTTATTATTTAAATAAAATCGATAACCTTAAAAAAGCAGATGTTATTCTTACCAACTCAGATTATACTGCTAAAGAAGCTAAAATACATCTTGCTGATACTCAGGCTCATATTGCATCAATATCATCAGCAACAGAAGAAGAATGGCATGATAAAAATATAAAAGATATCGATTTCAATTATATAAAGAATAAATTTTCCATTACCAAAGATATTATTCTTTATGCGCCAGGAGGTTTTGATAAGCGTAAGAATTTTGAAAGGTTAATACTTGCTTTCTCTCAGATTAATAGCGATTTACGATATAACAAACAGCTTGTCATTGTAAGCAAGTTGAATGATGGAGATCGCATCTATCTAACCAACATAATTAAAAATGCAGGCCTTACTAAGAAAGATGTTATATTGACAGGTTACGTTAGTGATGACGAACTAATACTTTTTTATCGTCATTGTTTCTTATTCGTTTTTGCCTCTGAACATGAAGGTTTTGGCCTGCCTATTTTAGAGGCTATGAAATGTGGGGCTGCAACTATAGGCTCAAATGTAACTAGTATTCCTGAAGTTATAGGGCTGGAAAAAGCGCTATTTGATCCATTTTCGGTAGAGGCAATAAAAAATAAAATTATTGAAGTCATTGTCGATGAAGAGTTCCGGGAAAAATTAAAATCACATGCTATAAGTCAGTCGGCTAAATTCTCATGGGACCTCACAGCTCAAAAAGCTCTTAACGAATTTTCACGTTCTATAGAGAGTTTAAGTTTAGATGAAACACATGATGATGAGGATGAGCCGTTAACTATAATTGAAAAATTAAAAAAAATAGATACCAAAGTCAGACCATCTCAGCAAGATCTTATGAAAGTTGCTGAAGCATTAGATAGGAACATGAAGTTAGCCGAAATTATGCAGGCTTTAGAAAAGCGGCTTGAATGGCGTATAGATGGTCCTTTTGATTCTTCTTATAGTCTTGCCTTAGTTAATAGGCAATTTGCCCGGGCATTAAATGATGAAGATACCGATGTATTGTTACATTCCACAGAAGGTCCTGGAGATTATGAGCCTGATGCTACTTTTATGCATAAAAGTAGCAACGCTGATTTATTAACTTGGAATAGAAAAGCACAGCAATCACTAACAAAAAAATCCTCAATTCAGTCCAGGAATATTTATCCACCACGTGTTACTGGGTTGAATGCAAATGTTAAACTCCTTCATTGCTATGCTTGGGAAGAAACAGGTTATCCACTTGAATGGATTCAAAGCTTTAATAATGAACTCGATGCTGTTTTATGCACGTCACATCACGTAAAAAAAATACTGCTTGATAATGGATTGCGTCTACCTGCGTTCGTAACGGGTAATGGATGTGATCATTGGGAGAGTATTAATTCAATTCATTATGATCTTGGGAAGGTAAATTCTTTCCGTTTCTTACATGTTTCATCCTGCTTTCCGCGCAAAGGTGCAGATGCGATGCTGCAAGCATACGGAAAAGCATTCAAGCATAGCGATGATGTTACCTTAATAATTAAAACTTTCCATAACCCACATAATACCATTAAGCAAAAACTAGATGCTTTGAAAAAAGATAATGCGAATTTCCCGCACGTAATAATAATTGAAGAAGATCTTGATGAGTCGCTTTTAAAAAGTATTTATGAACAATGTGACGTGCTGGTCGCCCCCAGTTGTGCTGAAGGATTTGGATTACCCATTGCTGAAGCGATGCTGAGTGGCTTGCCTGCAATAGTCACTAACTGGAGTGGTCAGAAAGATTTCTGCGATGCAACAAATAGTTGGTTAGTAGATTATACTTACGCGCACGCTAAAACACATTTTTCTCTTTATTCTTCTGCATGGGTTGATGTGAGTATTGATGACCTGGCTCTGAAAATGAAGTGTGCTTTTGACACTCCGCTTGAAGACCGCCGTCAAATGGCCGAAAAAGGACGTAGCCGTATTCTTTCTAATTTTAGCTGGTCTTCTGTAGCAAAACGTTCTATTGCTTCGCTTAAAGCACTACAGGCTAACTTCTGGGAATGCAATCAGCAAGCAAAAATTGGTTGGATTACTACATGGAATACAAAATGCGGGATTGCTACCTATTCTCAGCATTTGGTTAATAACATGCCTGGTCAGTATTCCATGATCTTTTCACCAAACGGACAGGAAACTATTGATAAACAAAATGATAAAAGTATTCGGACATGGCGTATAGGGAAAGAAGAAAATAACTTAAACGTTATTGTTAAGCATATTGAGCAAGCACAGTTAAATACTGTAATTATTCAGTTTAATTATGGGTTCTTTAATCATTCAGAACTATCAGCTTTCATTCTGGAATTAAAAGAAAAAAATGTAATTGTTATAATGACGTTGCATTCTACTGTTGATCCTGATAAGAGCCCTGTAGAAAATTTCAAGCTTTTACATATATTGGATGCTTTAAGAGTTTGTGACAGGTTACTGGTTCATTCGTTCGCCGATTTGAACCGGTTGAAAGAATTAGGCCTGGAAGATAACGTTACCCTTTTCCCACATGGAGTTCTTAGTAATGACACAGCTCAGACTAAGTCTCATGTGACAGAGGGAATACCTTTGATCGCAAGCTATGGATTCTGCTTGCCCCATAAAGGATTGATGGAAATCGTGCAAGCGATTAAAATCTTGCGTGACAATAATACTCCGGTGAAAATTAGACTGGTTAATGCTGAGTTTCCTGTAGCTGAATCTCATGACCTGGTTAATGCTTTGAAAGAGTTCGTTATTGAACAAAGGCTTTCAGATTTAGTTGAATTCCATAATGATTTTCTGGCTGATGAGCATAGTCTAAGATTGCTTTCTGACGCTGATTTGCTGTTATTTGCCTATCAAAATACAGGTGAGTCTGCCAGCGGTGCAGTAAGGTACGGCATGGCTACTGCAAAACCAGTAATAGTTACACCGATACCAATTTTTGATGATTTAGGGGATGCTGTTTTTAAATTTGAAGGGTTTACCGCTGATATTATTGCAAAAAATATCATGGAAACGCTTAAAGACATCGCGAGTAATAGTGAAAATTCACTAAAAGTTAAAGCTGCAGCTGACGCGTGGCGCGCACAGCATGACTACCAGTCAATTGGCCTCAGGCTTGATAATCTCTGTTCAGGATTGGTAAGAAATCTGACTATCAAAGATGAGTGCCAATAAAATGACCAATTATAGGGACTTGAGGAAATTATGAAGGTAATTCTTTCTGTTGAGCCAATAAAATATCCGCTAACAGGCATAGGTCGATATACATATGAGTTAGCTAAGGGCATAGAACGGCTTAATTGTATCGAAAATTTTCGCTTTTTTGACGGTAGATTAGTGTTAGAGAAAATTCCCGATGAGAATGCCACCGCTAGCATCACACATAATTTAAAAAGTGTGTTAAAAAACAGTTCTGTGGCAATCAAAGTCTATCAATCATTGTCTCCAATTATAAAAAAAAAGGCATTGGTTAAGTATAATGACTATATTTACCACGGCCCGAATTTTTTTCTTCCTGCACATGCTGGTAAAAAAGTCGCTACCTTTCATGATCTTAGCCCTTTTAAATTCCCTGATTATTTTGAGGCTAAAAGAAGTAGATATACCCGGCAGGAAATCCTGAAGGCGCTTAAGCGAAGTGATTATATTATAACAGTTTCGGATTTCATTCGGCAGGAACTCAATCAGTATTTTAATTACCCGCTTGAAAAAATACAAACAACACATCTGGCAGCGTCCGAACATTTTCAACAACGAAGTGAGGAGCAAACTTCACCGGTGCTGAAAAAGTATCATCTAGAACACCAACAATACACACTTTTTGTAGGTACCTTAGAACCACGCAAAAACATTATATCTTTGATTGATGCGTATCAAAAACTTCCTGCCCAACTGCGTAATGCATATCCCTTAGTAATTAGCGGTTTTAAAGGATGGAAGAATGAAGAGATTTTGAAAAAAATCGATAAGGCTGCTCGTGCTGGGTGGCTGGTATATTTAGGTTATGTTCCACGTTCTGATATACCATTTCTTTTCAGTGGAGCACGAGTCTTTTGTTTTCCAAGTGAGTATGAAGGCTTTGGATTACCGGTGCTTGAAGCATTGCAGTCAGGAGTTCCGGTAGTATGTTCTGCTACCTCGTCTTTGCCAGAAGTAGCAGGTAAATCATCGTTTTATCACGATCCTAAAGACGTTAATTGCATTGCCATGCAATTGGAAACCGCACTTAGCTCTGATGAACACCGATATTTAGCCATTGAGAAAGGACTTATACATGCGAAAAATTTTGACTGGGAAAAATGCGCACGGCAAACGGTGAACGTTTACACTAAATTAGAAATGCTATGATAAAAGTACTTCATTTTTATAAGACGTATTATCCAGATTCATTTGGTGGTATTGAACAAGTAATTTTCCAATTGGCTGAAGGATCGGCTAAATATGACGTTGAATCTACAGTATTATCCTTAACTCAGCACGAAACTTGTATGGATGCTATAGTCGCCTCTCATAAGTGTCATAGAATACAAGCGGATTTTTCAGTTGCTTCAAGTCCTTTTTCTTTAAACGCAATGCGGGTTTTCAAAAAACTCGCTAGAGAAGCAGATGTTATTCACTATCATTTCCCATGGCCTTATATGGATATGGTGCATTTCCTTTGCAAGGTAAATAAACCGACTGTAGTAAGTTATCATTCAGACATAGTCAGACAAAAGAAATTGCTTAGATTATATAGTCCCTTAATGCATAAGTTCATGTCTTCAGTAAATACTATTGTCGCGACCTCACCTAACTATGTTGCTACAAGCCCAGTGCTAAAAAAATACGCTGAGAAGGTGAGGGTCATTCCTATTGGCATAGATCAAGCTGGTTATGTATTACCGTCTAACGATGCTCTACAAGCCTGGCGGGAAAAATTACCTGAGCGTTTCTTCTTATTTATAGGCACGTTACGTTACTATAAAGGTTTGCATATATTATTGGAAGCTAATGCTGGAAATAACTATCCAGTTGTCATCGTTGGCTCGGGACCTATTGAACGTGAACTTCAGGTCCAGGCAGAAAAATTGGGTTTAAAAAACGTCTTTTTTTTAGGTGCACTTGAGGATGCCGACAAAATTGCGCTACTTGATCTTTGCTTCGCTATGGTATTTCCTTCTCATCTAAGATCCGAAGCTTTCGGTATTTCTTTGCTTGAAGGGGCTATGTTTAGTAAACCCCTTATTTCAAGTGAAATCGGAACTGGCACGTCATGGATTAATATCCACAACGAAACAGGGATTGTAGTACCTCCCTCTGATCCTTCAGCACTGTGTATGGCAATGGAGTCCCTCTGGAATAATCCTGCACAAGCAAAGATTTATGGAGAGCATGCTTACCAACGTTATCTCGAACTGTTTACCGGTGATAAAATGGTTTCTTCGTATGTGGATTTATACAACTCTTTGATATAGCAATGTTTCTGCGCTTGCATAACCCTATAGCATCAATAACTATCAATCTCTTATTATACTGAGTTAACATAATTGGCACTTTTGTTCACATGCGATGACGCATTGTGAAGTGACCTTCAGACAGGAGTAAAAAATGTCCAAGCAACAGATCGGCGTTGTAGGTATGGCAGTGATGGGCCGCAACTTGGCTCTTAACATTGAGAGCCGCGGTTACACTGTTTCTATCTTTAACCGTTCACGCGAAAAGACGGATGAAGTCATCGCGGAGAACCAGGGCAAGAAGCTTGCTCCTTTTTACACCGTTGAAGAGTTTGTCGAATCGCTGGAAAAACCACGTCGTATCCTGCTGATGGTTCAGGCAGGTGAAGCGACCGACAAAACTATCGCCTCACTGACGCCGCATCTTGATAAAGGCGACATTCTGATCGATGGCGGTAACACCTTCTATAAAGACACCATTCGTCGTAACAAAGAGCTGTCAGACCAGGGCTTTAACTTCATCGGTACCGGCGTATCCGGCGGTGAAGAGGGCGCACTGAAAGGTCCATCTATCATGCCTGGCGGCCAGAAAGAAGCCTATGAGCTGGTTGCTCCAATTCTGGATAAGATTGCGGCACGTGCAGAAGATGGCGAAGCCTGTGTGGCTTACATCGGTCCGGACGGCGCGGGTCACTATGTGAAAATGGTGCACAACGGCATCGAATACGGTGACATGCAGCTGATTGCAGAAGCTTACGCGTTGCTTAAAGGTGCACTGGGTCTGAACAACGAAGAGCTGGCGGAAACCTTCACCGAGTGGAACAACGGCGAGCTGAGCAGCTACCTGATCGATATCACCAAAGATATCTTCACTAAGAAAGATGAAGAAGGTAACTATCTGGTTGATGTGATTCTGGATGAAGCAGCGAACAAAGGTACCGGTAAATGGACCAGCCAGAGTTCACTGGATCTGGGCGAGCCACTGTCACTGATCACTGAATCAGTGTTTGCCCGTTACCTCTCCTCGCTGAAAACGCAGCGCGTTGCGGCTTCCAAAGTCCTGAGCGGTCCGCAGGCTCAAGCCTTTACCGGTGATAAAGCAGAGTTTATCGAGAAAGTGCGTCGCGCACTCTACCTCGGTAAAATCGTCTCTTATGCGCAGGGCTTCTCACAGCTGCGTGCGGCTTCAGAAGAGAACAACTGGGATCTGCACTACGGTGAAATCGCCAAGATTTTCCGTGCTGGCTGCATCATCCGTGCCCAATTCCTGCAGAAAATTACTGATGCCTATGCTGAAGATGCAAGCATCGCTAACCTGCTGCTGGCGCCGTACTTCAAAGATATCGCCGATCAGTATCAGCAGGCGCTGCGTGATGTTGTTTCTTACGCGATTCAGAACGGTATCCCAACGCCAACCTTCTCTGCGGCAATTGCTTACTACGACAGTTACCGTTCAGAAGTGCTGCCTGCCAACCTGATTCAGGCGCAGCGTGACTACTTCGGTGCGCATACCTACAAGCGTATCGATAAAGACGGTGTGTTCCACACTGAGTGGTTAGACTAAACGGCCATTAACATCTGAACTCTGTAAACAAAGTAATGGGCACCAATCTTGGTGCCCATTTTAATGAATTGTATTTATTTTTTATTACCTTATTTAGCAGTTAATAATTTATTTCTTTTGTGAAAGTAATTAATAACATTTTTACCTAGTTTTATGGCAGGAAGTTCCACAAAATGGTGTAAAAGATATGCAGCCACTAATGATGTAGATACTATCATTAGGAATTTAGCTGGCGAATTTTTCTCATACATTGGGATGGATTCGTGGTTTGCTGCCATCAGGTGCATTACTAAGGGGTGAACTAAATAAAGAGAATAGGATATATCACCTAATATTATTAAGGGGGCAAAGTTTGTAAGTTGGTATCTGGCCTCATACAAAAGCGATCCGGTAATAAGAAATATTGCCCAGAGACCAAAACCGTAGATGCCATGTTTATAATGATAGTTATAAAGATACATGCATAAAAATACATTTATAAATACAAAAGAAAGTAATCCCTTTGCTTTAATTAAATGCATTTTGTCATGGATAGTGTATATGGCCATTCCCGCTATAAAATTGAACATTAAGGGTGACGCAATGAAGTTTAAAAAACCTAATCCTTTTTCGATTGCACCATGTAGTTGCACATTTTCGTAAATAGAAAAGCTGCTATTATAAAAAAGTTGCAATATCAATGTCATAAAAACCAAAATTAAAGGAGTTGTCATTACTCTGTATTTATGAGAGAGCTTCATGGAAATTGCAAATATGATATAAAAGTAAATCTCATAAGTCATAGACCAGGCAGGATAGAGTATATTATATTCAAAAAAAGGCGGATTGCCACTGTAATTATTATGGAGTAGGAAAGCAGAACGAATAATGTTCCAAAAAGTAAATGAATTTTCAGATAAAATATATGCTATGAGTACCAGCCAAAAAACAGGATATATTCTAAAAAAACGTCGTAATACATAGTCACTTAAATGTGAATGTTCGGCCCTCCTTGTTGAATAAGCAATTATAAATCCGCTGATAAGAAAAAAAAGATCAACACCAAATGCCCCACCCTGAAATAAAACTTCAGTCCAGTTCTCCCCTGTGTAATGTTCATATGAAAATGACCTATTATGATAAGCAACAACTAACAAGGCTGCAATTCCGCGCAGATAATGTATTGATTGTATCCTGTTCATTGTACCGCCATTCGCGTGGTTTTCAGTTTGAGATTTACGTAATCTTAACATAATGTAATCATTTTTATAACTTTGTCCATGAAAATGTTGAATTACTTATTATATGTAAGCCTCTTAACCCGTTATTAATTTTGTTTACATCTACATCACTGCAGAAATGTGCTAAATCAAAGGGCGGGCTATTTGTTTTCGAATATGGTTAACTTTCTTCTGATTTAGTATATAATGCTTCTTTGCTCATTTTGTTTAAATATCTTTAATTTTATATTAGACCTGAGATTTATGATGATTAAATTGTCTCTTTCCTTTTTTTTCTTTCTGTGTGCGATTTTTTATTTTCGTAGATATATTAAGCCAGCATTAAAAGAAAAAATTTTCATAGTTTTTCTATATTTAATTTTTATCGTGTCGACTTCTCTTTTTATAGGTTCAAATTACTTTACTGGTGTAGGTATAAATGAATCGGTTGTTTATACGATATTTAGTGATTTAAAAGGTGCTGGTTTACAAAAGTACCTACTGCCGTTTGCTCTTCTTTTGCTCTTTTCAGTGTTGTTTACGATTATATCTGTGAAGGTGTCATTGTCAGGTCGGAAAGAAAATCATAATACATCTAAAAGAAAATACGCGATATTTTCATTTTTTTTTGTAGCTTCTTTTTTATCTAATCCTGGAGTTACAGGTGTCTATAGTATTATCTCGTCGAGAATGAATGGCGAGGCTGGGGATTTTTCAAAGTATTATTATCAAACAAATAAAAAAAATTCAGGTCCCAAGAAAAATATTGTTTATATCTACGCTGAAAGTCTGGAGCGGACCTATTTTGATAAAAATACGTTTCCAGGCTTAACTGATGAGCTCTCAGATATTAAAGATAAATCCTACGACTTCAATA
>MIEI01000006.1 GCA_002095305.1 Pantoea brenneri | reverse complement strand
TAACCCTGAGGCGACCACTGAGGAGCTTAGAGAGCATCTCAAAGATATGGCTGAGAGTTTACTCACTGATGCCTCAGATGATTATTGGGATGGCGTAGAGGTATCACATCTACATGACGCTAAAGCTAATCTTCGTGAGATAGCGGCTAAGCATTCATTGTCAATTGAGCAGCATCATCACTTAGCAGCATCCCTCAAGGTCATCGACGCGGCACAGAAGCGTGTGAATGAGGGAGACGCTGGGCCTCTGCTGGATATTCTCAAAGGGCTTGAGGCTACTAATGTTGTTCATAATGGCGACTCTACGACGATTCTGAAGAAGGAGCAGGGTAGTCATCCGTCAGAATTAACGAGAGAGCGTCTGGAGCCTGAGGTGAGACCTCTTGAGTTTGATGAGCTGTCATCTATTTATATGGCTGAGCACTCGGTCAACCTTAAGCCAGCCTCTCAGCGGGACAATGCGTCAGCCCACAAGACCCTCAAGCGATTCACTAAAGGAATTAACTGGAAAACGCACACAAGGTCTGAGGTGTCTGCTGTTCGTGATGCAATGAGGGAGTCTGATTTAGCGGACACTACGGTTAACAAGATGATGGCGAAGCTGTGCGCCGTCATGAATTGGGCTGTGCAGAACGGACACATCGATCATGATTATACTAAGGGCCTCAAAGTGAAAGGCGTTGAGAGCAACCGTAGGGCCTTCAGAGACGATGAACTAGCTAAGGTAATTGATGCCATAGCTGCTGAGCGGGAACCCCGTAAGCGCCTGTTTGGGATGCTTGCTGTCATCACAGGGGCGCGTTGCGGTGAACTCACTCAGTTGACCAAAGCGGATGTAGTTAGTGAAGCAGGGCATCTCTGTATGGATATTAATGCCAATAGCGGGAAGTCCCTCAAGAACAAAGGAAGTGCTCGCGTAGTCCCTCTGATTGATGGGGCTTACGGCTTCAGCCTCAATGAGTTCTCTGAGTGGGTTAGTGCGCTGCCTGATGACAACAGTCTGGTATTCGGTATGTCCCGTGATATTGCGTCTAAATGGTTCAACGAAAAGGTGCTTCCTAATGCGCTACCAGACCGAGATAAGACCCTTGTATTGCACTCATTGCGTCATACTATGGCAACCATGATGAAGCAGGCAGGAGTAGCTGAGAGCACCGCTCAGGACGTACTTGGTCATAGCAATCAGTCTATTACTTTCGGTCTGTACGGTAAGGCTAAGAGTGTGGACTTGATGGCTGAAGCGCTACAGAAAACCCTTGAGCGTATGAGCACGAAAAGATGATGGCTAAAACCAACCCTGAAGGTTTCCTGAAGCTATCCACAATGCCTATGGAAATTCGCAAGACACTCATTAACTTGCCTCGATTCGTAATCGACTCGCTCATTGATTACCCGAAGCAACCTACCCAACGTCTCATAGATGCCTACAGAGATTATGGAGACGTTAGTGCGGGTCTCGGATATGTCTATGGAGATTCAAGAGACGTTAAAGCAAGGGCGCACCGTCCAGCTAAAGTCTGCTTTGATTGACGAATCAAGCGTTTATAAAATGCTCCTCCGAAAGGGCGCGACTGGCCTGGCCATGAGCTTCTCTTTGTGGCTAAACAGGTAGAGCGCGCAGCCGGTCTTGAAAAGGAGAGGTGAAGGAGTTTATGAAGCGTGGATCTCACAAGGGATTCGATATGCTGAGTTGTCAGTAGGGTTAAAAACCCCAATGTACCTTACCGACTATGTAGGCCGCTACCAAGACCTGAAGCGATGCACAGGGGTGTCAAAAACCCTCCTGTCTCTCACTGATGCTCTTGGTAAGGGTCTCAGATATGCCTATCGAAATTCGTAAGACACTCATCAACTTCCCACGGGTGCAGCCTAACGCTTGGTTATTCACGGAGGCGAATGCCTACAGGTTGCTCCTGAGAGGCCACGCTGCTGGTTGCGAACCGTTCCGCAAGTGGGTCACTGAGGAAGTCCTGCCGGGCGTCCGTAAGACCGGTCAGTATGACACCGCAAAGAGCATCACGCTGGAAGCCACTCAGTTCGCTGACGAGTTCTCGCAGATGCGTGGGATGATTGAGAACCTGACCACTGGGGTTATGAGCCTCAAGGACATCATCGAGGGTCTCACAGGTGGCGTTAAGGCTGAGTAATCACCGTATGAGGGCCTGAAAGTAGGTAAGGTCATTCACCGTTTTTCCGTGCCGTCAACAATAATCTCATGCAACTCACTATAGGGAGAGGCCAAGAATAATTATTTTCAGCAGCACCCTCGACCATAACCGCACACATCAACTTAAACCTTCACCGAGTTCGTAATGCTGTAGCCACTGAGGACCGATTGGAAACCACCTCGACACGCGCCATGCTTTTACCTAGAGCAGCCTTAACGAACATAACATTAACGTAACTCACCGTACCTTTCAGGGCGGGTAACAGTAGACACCACACGGACTTTCAGTGCAGCAAGCTGATTAATGATGTCCTTCTTTAGTGGCGCTAGGAATAGCGATAACGGTGCTGGGTGAGCGAATTGAATACGAGTACGCATGCGTTTAAAGACACAAGCTCACAGGGCGGAAACTCAAAGTAGTACCTAGAGGTTATTATCTAGGAGGTGCTTTGAGGACCTATAGATGACCCTGAGTAAGGAGATATTATTATCAATAAATAATCTCCATACCTTAAAGAAGAACCTTAGGTCCTGAAGGAAACCATCAAGAAGAGTCCTTATCAATTAAAGGGTCTTGATGACAGCCTGAAGGCTGTCCTGTGGTAGCCCGTAGTCTTCAGGTTTCTCCTCACTGGCTTCACGGAAATCCATGCGACTCACTATAGGGAGATGACGGTGAACCTTCGTGGTTTTACCCTCTGCTTCTTGCTTGTCCGACTTCACAGATTTAATTGTGGGGTCCAATAAGCTCGCGGGGTAGATGCGTTCAAGCATCACTCACTTCCACGCACTTAAGTTGTTTTCATTCGTTTTACCCTCAGGCCTTCACACGGCTGACCATCATCATCATCACTATTAAACCAGTCTCTTTATGTATGCGCCTTCATGCCGCTACCGGTTCCCTTTGTCGAGGGTCTGGTTGGCTGGTAGTGGGTGTGACATGAGGGCGCAACCATAAAAGGAATATCGACATCATGAATACTCAACCTCAAGAATACACAATTCACATCTTCGGTCAGGACATCACCAGTCAGGGCGGACTGTTCCGGCTCGATGAGATTCGCCGTATTGGCATCCAGATTGGTAAGGTAGCAGACACTGAGTCAACGATGGTTAAGCGCTTTGCTCAGACCAAAGTTGGGCGGCATCTTATGGGGCAGAAAAACCGCCGCATAAAGAAAGTCGATATGGGCCGCCTCGGTACTTCATGGCTTGCCGACCCTACGTCCGCTATCAAGTATGGCGAATGGTTAGACTTTGAGTATGGCATTGCGGTAGCTGATGCTTTCGTGGCGATGACATCGAGCGCAACCGTAAAGGCTGCTTTAGCGGTCGCAACGGACATCTCTGCGGAGAACCGTGAGTTCATCCATAAGCACGGGGTAACGCATTACGTTGCCGGTGTGAAGGTCTCTGA
The DNA here is from genome assembly GCA_002095305.1 of Pantoea brenneri. Lineage (GTDB taxonomy): Bacteria > Pseudomonadota > Gammaproteobacteria > Enterobacterales > Enterobacteriaceae > Pantoea > Pantoea brenneri. The sequence continues at coordinate 97,412 of MIEI01000006.1, read as the reverse complement.
AGAGGAATACGAGGCGCTCCGAGTGGGCCGCTGTGAGTGGGGAAACTTGAAGCGTAATAACAAGGTGGCCGCATGAGTGAAGCCGGATGATTCACACATTGACCCGCAAGGGCCACAAGCGCTAGGCTTCAAAGCAGCTTCTTGCGCTGCTGCATTTCTTAGAAAAGAAGACCGAAGTACGACTACGTTACTCAAGAGCTAAACTGTTTTTGTATGCATTGAGCTTAAAAGGCTTAACCTTCTTAATAGCCTGATCGCAAGATCTTTTTACATTGGAAACAAAGTTACTAATACGTATTTGAGTCTATGAACAAGTTAGGGAGCAAGCGGGTCATAATTGTGCACTGTGATATTCTTATTACTTTACACTTCCTTAAGGATCGATGATTATTGCTTAAAAGGAAAATTCTCTAGTCTGAGCAAAATGTAACAAGGGGGAGTCTTTGGGCGTACTTAATGGGGCGGATGAAATTCTATGCGTCGCTAACAATCCAAAATTCTCCGAAACCGGTGGGGGACATGGAGCGAAAGGCGTTGATTTCCCACGATGGTGGGCTGTATTCAGAATGATTGAATTGGAAAAGACAAATGAGCCTGATTTTCTTTTCCTTTTTGAATCAGTCCAAGATATAGCAGAATTGAATTCCGCTACCAACCCAACGCAGGCTAGGGTCTATCAGGTCAAGAAAAAGGACGCGGGCAGTTGGTCATGGTCTGTTCTTACTGGTACGATTACCCCAAAAGATTCCTCTTCTACTGCCAGCAAGCCCCGCAAGGTAAAGACACCGACTTTTGAGAAGGTTCCTGACTCCGCTTTAGGAAAGTTATATTTGAGCCTTAGCGCATTTAATTCTCTACCAGTAGAAGGCGTATTTCTTTCAAATGCCGGTTGTGAATTCCCCCTTGCTAGCGGTGGCTCTGCTGCTACAACGATGCCATGCTCGCTAGCAGATCTTGCGCTCAGTCACACTAAATTGCTTGAAGACGCTTTTTCTTCATTGACACCTACAGGCGCTACGCCAGATTTGACTAAATTAAAGCTACAGAAAGTTGCCATACACCCTGATAATTTGACCGCACCGGCGATAGAAGCAGCGTTAGAATTAATTATTGAACGTAGCCCAGAGCATGCCGCTCAGGCAAAAGTTTTTGTAGAGTCGTTAGTAATGAAGCTTTCGCCACTCACACGTAAAACAGACAATTGTTTATCGTTTGATGAACTCGTAAAAGAAAGGGGCTTTACGAAAAAAGCATTTTCAGACGCTCTAGCTGCATTACAGACAGTGCCCGATCGCATGGGTTTACTAAATGTTTGGTTGGCGCAACTTCAGAATGAAGGAATGGATTTTATGACTATCACTTCAGTTCGAGTTGCAGCTACTCGAGCACAACGGGACCGCCTAAGTGGAGGAAATGATCTCTCAAGGGAAATTGACAAGTTCTGCGACGACTTCATATCAGCCAATACTGGAACTTTAAATCTAAAGCCTTTAGTTGACTTAGCATTAACTGCACTTAAGGCAAAGTTCAATGGACATCGTGACAGCGACCTCATTGCACGGTTCCTAATGAGAGCAATAACAAAATGCGTGGACCCGAACTCAGACTCCTCATCCGAAGCTTAAGAACAAAAGACTATGCATCGATTCCGATTCAAAAACATTTGGTTGCTCTCTCATCGAGAACAGAAGGCACGACATGTAGAATTTCATCCGAACAAGAACTTACTGGTGGGGAGAAATCACACAGGCAAGACAACGCTGATTCGGAGCCTATTTGAGACTCTTGGTGCCAAACCTGAGGGTAAACTTGAGCAATGGGATGAAAATGCCACGTCATTACTTGAGTTTACAGTTGATGATAAACGTTATTTTGCGTTACACCAAAATGGCCGCCGCGCCCTTTTTGACCAAGAATTTAATCTTCTGGTCTCTACCTCAAAGGTTGGGGAATGGTCTAAGTTTTTCTGTCAAATAACAAATTTCAATTTGGTCTTTACTGATAAAAAGCAGGCAGAAGTAGTTCCTGCTGATCCCGCATGTTTCTTTGCTCCGTTTTATGTAAATCAAGATGGAAGCTGGCAAAGCGATTGGAATACTTTTAAGGGTATGAAACGCTTTAGTGCTCCATTTAAGCCAATTATCGAATATTTTACTGGTGTATGCCCTCCTAGATACTATACAGCGAATGCCCTTAAGTACCAATACGCTAAAAATCTTGAAGAGCATTCCCGTGAATATCGCTTGCTTGAGCGTACTATTGCGCGATTTAGTAAGACGATTCCTCTTTTGGGCCCGAAAGTTAATGCCGAGAATTTTAAATTAGAAATCAAATTACTAATCAAAGAACTAAATGAGCTTAACGTTCAGCAGGAAACTTTACGCAACAGAGCAGTCCGTGAGCAAGAACTTCTCAAGAGTATAGAGAACCAGATTCATCTTGCTGATGTGGCCCTCGCAACATACGACAGTGATGCAAAGTTCCTCCTTAAAGAGGAGTCAGGAACATTAATTTGTCCTACATGTCATGCAGAGCACGAAAAGACATTTTTGGATTTATTAGAATTTGCAGAGGATGCGCGCGTTTTGCGCGAACTTTCAGCTCGGTTACGGGAAGATAGCGAAGTAGTAAGACAACGCGCAGTGGTTGCCTTTCAAGAACTGAATACCCTCAACGAAAACTATTTACGCATTTCTGGCCTTCTTGAAACTCGCAAAGGTGAATTAAAACTCCGGGATGTTGTAGGCAGTATTGGTGCAGAATCTGCTTTCGAAGCCTTTGAGGCTGAACGCAAGCAAATCCAAGATGCCATAGATTCAGCGGCTATAAGCATCAACGCTTTAGAGATAGAGATGAAGGAATTACGTTCCCTTCAGCGTACTAAGGCAATTCTTAATGAATTTCGTGAGCATTATTCTGCCAGTCGCATTGCTTTAAAACTGCATCCTGCCCAAACAAAAGGAATGCAACTAACCTCCCGTCCATCCCTTTCTGGTAGTGGAGGGCCGAGGTCAATACTTGCTTATTATTCTGCCATCTGGCGGACTGTTCATGGTAAAGAAGGTACATACGACGTTCCTATTGTTATCGACTCACCCAATCAGCAAGCTCAAGACGATTTAAATTTACCAGCAGTCCTCAATTTTATTTCCAGTGGCTTGCCTGAAGGAATACAACTGATTGTTGGATTAGAAACTCCTACAGACAGTGCTTTTGATAAAGAAGTGCTGTTGACTGAAAAATACGGCATGCTAACAACCAACGACTGGGCTGTAGCGGAAGAGTTAGTAGAACCATTGTTGAAAAAAATGTATGCAGAAGTTCAGTCACAGTAAGCTACTTTCCGGTTCTAAGTGCACTGTAACGCTAACAATTAGTATTCAATTATTAAAAATATGGAGCGTTTAGATATTTGAATACTTTTAACTAATTCCTTGATGGGATGCTAAAATGTTGGTGTTTTTCTACCACTTATAACCTAGTTATCTTGCTAAAGGCTAAAATATAAACCAAAGGGTATCCTCTCAGGAATGCCCTTAGTTTTTCTTTTAATAGGATTTAGCGATAGGTAATTCAATCAACGGATATATGACCAATGAGCGCACAGATTCTTCGTCATGATTACCATGTGTGGCTATTGGTGATAAACCTACTGTTAGCCCACTGGCTTGAGACTGAGGATTGGCCTTAATGAAAATCCTACAGAAATTTTTGAGAGGGTATGTAATAGAAGAACCTCAGCCAAAAGCCCCCATAGGCCCTCTCAGCGAACTCCAGAACAGACCCAATAAGATGCTTTAGGTTTGGTCAAAGCATGGCGGGGAGATGCTTAACGGTGACACAAGGACGCCACAAGGTGATACAAGAAGTGATACAAACACTTGACTACTGACCGGCCCGCAGGCCAGACTACAAGCCACTTCAGGCTATCCTACAGCCGCTCCGTCCTTCTGAGACGTCTTGACATGAAGGACTCCGTTAACAAATAAGCCGGTCCTGGTCGGCGGACACGGCATGGTTAGCTATTCTATATGATCGATGGGCTGTGATACGACTCACATTGTAAATGTGATGTTAATTATTTTGTTGTGTATCTTGTTCCCGAATGGCGTGCTTTTCGTAACGCGACGCTTTCAACGCCTGTTTAACGCGTTTGAGGTTTTCCCGGAAAGGCGTCCCGCGTTCCAGGGTAAAACCGGTCGCCAACACATCGATCACGGTCAACTGCGCCAGGCGCGACACCATCGGTAGATAGACATCAGTGTCTTCCGGCACATCAAGCACTAAAGCCAGCGCGGCTTCTTCGGCAAGGGCGAATCGGGAGAGGTGATGGCAATAACGGTGGAACCGTTTACACGGGCCAGGCGAGCCAGTTCTACCATATTTTTTGTGCGGCCAGTATGTGAAATGAGAACAAAAACGTCACCGGCTCGACTATTTATACAACTCATGCGCTGGATCACAATATCGTCCGACCAGATGACCGGTAAATCAAAGCGCAGAAATTTGGTGAAGGCATCATGCGCCACCACCGCCGAGGCTCCAAGGCCAAAAAACGCCAGTTTACTGGCACCGGTCAGCAGCGTCACCGCCTGATGCAGGCGTTCGGTATCCAGTTGGTCGCGTACCTGCTGCAAACCAGCCAGCGCCGAATCGAAGATTTTGTGGCTGTAGTTCTCAACGTTGTCGTGCTGCTCCACGCCACGGCTGACCCAGTTGCTGCCTTTTACCAGACTCTGCGCCAGTTGCAGTTTGAAGTCGGGAAAGCCGCGAGCCCCCAGCCGGTGACAGAAGCGGTTGACCGTGGGTTCGCTCACGCCCGCTGCGCGCGCGAGGGTGGCGATGCTGGAATGCATAGCGGCCTGTGGCGCAGCCAGAATCTGCGCGGCGACTTTTTGTTCCGCTTTACTCAGCGCAGCCTGCTGCGCCTCAATCTTTTCCAGCATATTCATAAGTGGATGACCATTATCACTTTTATCAATTTCAATTATTGCTGTCGTCGGCAGCCATTAACAGAGACTATATCGCGTTAGCGCCGGTCGGGCGCAAGGCCGGATAAGTCGGGTGCGGCTTTTTTTGGCATACTTTGACGGCGGCCGGATTTTCGCTGACAACATCAGACACAGAAAAAAAGCTGAAATACGCACGTGTCATCACACGCGCTGAGGCTATCCGGTACAGAGTTAATGCGGTTGACCCGGCGAGTCGGTTTACCTGGCGCGGGGAAAAAAGTACATTGTGCTGAAAGAAAATAACAACCTGGACCCGGTGGCAGAGGATGCATCACCATCGGATTATCCTGCAACGAGGAGAGGAAAATGGCGGTTACACAAACAGCCCAGGCATGCGATCTGGTGATTTTCGGTGCCAAAGGCGATCTTGCACGCCGTAAACTGTTGCCTTCACTGTATCAGTTAGAAAAAGCGGGTCAGATCCACGAAGAGACCCGCATCATTGGCGTAGGCCGTGCCGAGTGGGACAAAGCGGAATACACCAAAGTGGTACGTGAAGCGCTGGAAACCTTCATGAAGGAGAAGATTGACGAAGCGCTGTGGGATAAGCTCAGCGGTCGTCTCGACTTCTGCAACCTCGATGTCAACGACACCACGCACTTCCCGAAACTGGGCAAGATGCTGGATCAGAAAAAACGCACCACCATCAATTATTTTGCTATGCCACCCAGCACCTTCGGTGCCATCTGTCAGGGTTTGGGTACTGCGAAGCTGAATGCCAAACCGGCGCGCGTGGTAATGGAGAAGCCGCTCGGCACCTCTCTGGAAACCTCACAGGAAATTAACGACAGCGTCGGCGAATATTTCGATGAGAGCCAGGTGTTCCGTATTGACCACTATCTGGGCAAAGAGACGGTACTGAATCTGCTGGCGCTGCGCTTTGCCAACTCGATTTTCGTCAATAACTGGGATAACCGCACCATCGACCACGTACAGATCACCGTGGCGGAAGAGGTGGGCATTGAAGGTCGCTGGGGTTACTTCGACAAAGCGGGCCAGATGCGTGACATGATCCAGAACCACCTGCTGCAAATTCTGACCATGATCGCCATGTCACCACCTTCTGATCTCAGCGCTGACAGCATCCGTGATGAGAAAGTGAAGGTTTTGCGTTCACTGCGCCGTATCGATCAGACCAACGTGCGTGAGAAAACCGTACGTGGCCAGTACACCGCCGGCTTCGTGCAGGGCAAAAAAGTGCCGGGCTACCTGGAAGAAGAGGGCGCGAACAAATCGAGCGCCACTGAAACTTTCGTCGCCATCCGCGTGGATATCGACAACTGGCGCTGGGCAGGCGTGCCGTTCTATCTGCGTACCGGTAAGCGCTTACGACCAAATGTTCAGAAGTGGTGGTCTACTTCAAAAACCCTGAGATGAACCTGTTCAAAGATTCCTACTCAGAACTGCCACAGAACAAGCTGACCATTCGTCTGCAGCCGGACGAAGGGGTGGATATCGAAATCCTGAACAAAGTGCCAGGCCTCGACCACAAGCATAAGCTGCAGACCACCAAACTCGATCTGAGCTACTCCGAAACCTTCAACCAGTCACATCTGGCCGATGCGTATGAACGCCTGCTGCTGGAAAGCATGCGCGGTATTCAGGCGCTGTTTGTCCGTCGTGATGAAGTCGAAGCGGCCTGGACCTATGTCGATTCGATCATTGAAGCGTGGGCGGCGGATGGCGATTCCTCCAAACCGTATCAGGCCGGCACCTGGGGCCCGGTTGCCTCGGTGGCGATGATCACCCGCGATGGTCGTTCGTGGAACGAGTTTGAATAACTGAACGTTTAAGGCCCGCACCGTGCGGGCCTTTTTTTTGTCCGGCGCAATTCTGGAAAAGTGAACTGGCGTTTCAAAAATCGTTTGAGGCGATAGACGCTCAGGAACCGGATCATGTATGGTAGTGGCGCAATTACAGGGCAGGAGCCGATGCTCCATGACCGGGCCGCTAATCCCGGTGTTATCAAGCAAGGGGAAGTGATGAAAAACTGGAAAACGAGTGCCGAACAGATTCTGACCACCGGACCGGTCGTGCCGGTGATCGTAGTAAACAAGCTGGAACACGCGGTGCCGATGGCCAAAGCGCTGGTCGCGGGCGGCGTCAGGGTGCTGGAAGTGACGCTGCGAACCCCGGTGGCGATGGATGCACTGCGCGCGATGATCAAAGAGGTGCCGGAGGCGATTGTGGGTGCCGGTACGGTGATCAATCCACAGCAGTTGCAGGAAGTGACCGATGCGGGCGCGCAGTTTATCATCAGCCCCGGCGTCACCGAATCATTACTGAAAGCCGCCGTGGAAGGGCCGGTTCCGTTAATTCCTGGCATCAGCACCGTTTCTGAACTGATGACCGGCATGGATTACGGCCTGCGTGAATTCAAATTCTTCCCAGCGGAAGCCAACGGTGGCGTGAAAGCGCTGCAGGCGATTGGCGGACCTTTCCCGCAGGTACGTTTCTGTCCGACCGGTGGCATTTCTCCGGCCAACTACCGTGACTATCTGGCGCTGAAAAGCGTGCTGTGTATTGGCGGGTCTTGGCTGGTGCCAAACGATGCGCTGGAAACCGGCGACTGGGATCGGATTACCCGACTGGCGCGTGAGGCGGTGGAAGGGGCGAAGTAATAGCAGGCGGTGAGCACGGGCTCACCGCCGTGATTTTATCCCTCGACCGTCACCGCAGCTGCGCTGGCAACGGCGCGCGCAATCGCCTGATCGGTGGTCTCACCGCTGGCCAGCGCCACGCCTAACCGACGCTGACCGCTGATCTCCGGTTTGCCGAACAGGCGCAGTTGCAGACCAGCCCCCAGCGCCGCATCGACATTCACGAATTGCACATTCTGGCTGGTAAGCTGCGGCAGGATCACTGCCGATGCAGCAGGGCCATACTGGCGGATGCCGCCAATCGGTAAGCCAAGGAAAGCGCGCACGTGCAGCGCAAACTCCGACAGATCCTGCGAAATCAGGGTGACCATACCGGTATCATGCGGACGCGGCGACACTTCGCTGAACACCACCTCATCGCCGCAGATGAACAGCTCAACGCCAAACAGACCGTAGCCGCCCAGCGCCTTCACCACCTGAGCCGCAATGGCCTGCGCCCGCTGCAGTGCCAGATCGCTCATCTGCTGCGGCTGCCAGGATTCACGGTAATCGCCGTCTTCCTGACGATGACCAATCGGCGCGCAGAAATGAATGCCATCGACTGCACTGATGGTCAGCAGGGTAATTTCAAAATCAAACGCCACCACCCCTTCGACGATGACCCGACCGGCACCGGCACGACCGCCTTGCTGCGCATATTCCCATGCACGGTCCAGCTGACTGGCATCGCGGATAAAGCTCTGGCCTTTGCCGGATGAACTCATCACCGGTTTTACGATGCAGGGAAAACCGATCTCTGCGGCAGCCTGATCGAAACGCGCTTTACTGTCGGCGAAGCGGTAACGGGAGGTCGGCAGCGACAGCTCTTCGGCTGCCAGACGGCGAATGCCTTCGCGGTTCATGGTCAGCTGCGCGGCGCGTGCGGTTGGCACCACACGCTGGCCTTGCTGTTCCAGCTCAACCAGTTTATCGGTGGCGATGGCTTCGATTTCCGGCACCACGAAGTCAGGCTTCTCCTGGGCGATCAGCGCGGCCAGCGCGTCGCCATCCAGCATGTTGATCACATGGCGGCGATGCGCCACGTGCATCGCCGGGGCATCGGCATAGCGATCGACAGCAATCACTTCCACACCCAGACGCTGACACTCCAGCGCCACTTCTTTACCCAGTTCACCTGAACCTAATAACATCACGCGCGTGGCCGCAGGGCGCAGCGCTGTTCCGAGAGTCGTCATAAATTCACCTAAGCAGTCAAAATGCGCGCGCAGTATAAACGAAAACGTTTGCGTTCTCATCTTTCCTGCCCGCTGGCGGCTGTTTTGCCGTACTTTTCCCGCTCTGACGTTTCCTGACATCTTTTTCGTCAGGATGGCTGACTACCATCTAAAACAGGAGTGGAAGATGAATAACTGGTTACAACAGATTCAGTCGGTACTGGCAAAGAAGGGCGGTAATAGTCAGTCCGGGGGCGGCTTAAGCGATATGCTGGCGCCGGGTGCCTTAGGTGGGCTGGCGGGTATGCTGATTTCCAGTAAATCGTCGCGCAAACTGTTAACCCGGTATGGCGGCAAAGCGCTGATTATTGGCGGTGGTGCCGCCGCCGGCGCGCTGCTGTGGAATAAATACAAACAGCGGGTGCGTGAAACCCACCAGGATGAGCCTGACTTTGGCGTGGCGCAGACGCCGGTCGACTTGCGGGCGGAGCGTCTGGTGACTGCGCTGGTGTTTGCTGCAAAGAGCGACGGTCATATCGACGATCAGGAACGTGCGGCGATTGAGCAGAATATTCAGCAGTCCGGCTATGGCAAAGATGCCGAACAGCTGATTCAGAAAGCGATGAGCCGCCCGCTCGATCCGCAGTGGCTGGCGGCTGGCGTCAAGAATGAAGAAGAGGCGCTGGAACTCTACTTCCTGAGCTGCGCCGCGATTGACGTCGACCATTTTATGGAACGCAGCTACCTGTCGGCGCTCGGCGACGCGCTTAAAATCCCGCAGGATGTCCGTGACGGCATCCAGCAGGATATCGTGGCGGAGAAGGCCCGCTTGCCCGCCAGTTAATCCTCACTGGCCACTTCCGGTGGCCAGCTTGTTGTTTCCGTACCAGCTGATGCTTGGCTTCCTGCGCCTTTGGTGCCACGCTTACAGATCATTACTTTCACGGAGACGGATGTCATGAAAGCACCCATCGCAAAAAAAATACCGCATGAGATGACGCTGCATGGTGAAACGCGCGTCGATAACTACTACTGGCTACGCGACGACAAACGTGAAGATAACGAAGTACTTGATTACCTGCGGGCTGAAAATAACTATGGCCGCAAAATCATGTCGACTCAGCAACCGCTGCAGGAACGGGTGCTGAAGGAGATCATTGACCGTCTGCCGCCGGAAGACCATTCGGTGCCCTATGTGAAGAACGGGTATCGTTATCAGAGTCGCTATCAGAGCGGCAATGAATATCCGGCTTATTATCGCCAGCCCGCTGCCAGCGAGGTGACTGATGAGTGGACGCTGCTGCTTGATGCCAATCAGCGTGCCTCCCACAGTGAGTTCTATACCATGGGCGCACTGCACATCAGCCCGGATAATCAGGTAATGGCGCTGGCCGAAGATTTCCTGTCACGGCGACAATATGGCATCCGCTTCCGCAATCTGCAGAGCGGTAGCTGGTATCCCGAAGTGCTGAGTAACGCCTCATCCAGCTTCGCCTGGGGCAACGACTCCCGCACCGTCTACTATGTCCAGAAACATCCGCAGACGCTGCTCTCTTATCAGGTATGGCGGCATGAGCTGGGTACGCCGCAGTCCGACGACCAGCTGGTGTATGAAGAGCGGGATGATACCTTTCACCTCAGCGTGCATAAAACCACCTCTAAGCAGTTCATCCTGATTGCGCTGTTCAGCACCACCACCAGCGAAATCCAGCTGATTGACGCTAACTTCCCGGACGCGCAGCCGCATGTGTTCCTGCCGCGTCGCCGCGATCATGAATACAGCCTCGATCACTACGATCATCAGTTCTTTATCCGGTCGAACCGTGACGGCAAGAACTTCGGGCTTTATCGCACCCGTTATCTGGCAGAATCCCGCTGGGAGACGCTGATCCCGGCGCGCGATCATGTGGTAATGGAAGATTTCCAGCTGTTCCGCGACTGGCTGGTGGTGGAGGAGCGACAGCGCGGGCTGACCAGCCTGCGGCAGATCAACTGGGCCAGCGGCGAAAACAGCGGCATTGCCTTTGACGATCCGACCTATGTCACCTGGCTGGCCTACAACCCGACGCCACGCACCAGTAAACTGCGCTACGGCTACTCCTCAATGACCACTCCGACCACGTTGTTTGAGCTGGATATGGATACCGGCGAGCGCCGCATCCTCAAGCAGAGCGCGGTCAAAGGCTTCAATGCGGACGATTATAAAAGTGAGCATCACTGGATTAAAGTCACTGATGGTACGGAAGTGCCGGTCTCGCTGGTCTATAACCGCAAATATTATCAGCCTGGTCAGAACCCGATGCTGGTATATGGCTACGGGGCCTACGGCAGCAGCATGGACGCCGATTTCAGCGTCAGCCGCCTCAGCCTGCTGGATCGCGGCTTTGTCTATGCGCTGGTCCAGGTACGCGGCGGCGGCGAGTTAGGCCAGCAATGGTACGACGCGGGTCGCCTGCTGAATAAGATGAACAGCTTTACCGATTTTATCGACGTGACTAACGCGCTGGTGGCGCGTGGATTCGGTCATCCTGAACGACTCTACGCAATGGGCGGCAGCGCCGGTGGTCTGCTGATGGGCGCGGTGATCAACATGGCACCGCAGCGGTTCCATGGCGTGGTGGCACAGGTACCGTTTGTCGATGTGGTGACGACCATGCTGGATGAGTCGATTCCGCTGACCACCGGTGAATATGACGAGTGGGGCAACCCTGAACAGGCGGAATATTATCACTACATCCGCCAGTACAGCCCCTACGACAACATTGAAGCCAAAGCCTATCCACATCTGCTGGTGACCACCGGTCTGCACGACTCGCAGGTGCAGTACTGGGAACCGGCCAAATGGGTGGCGAAGCTGAGATCGCTGAAAACCGATAATAACCTGCTGCTGCTGTGTACCGACATGGATGCCGGCCACGGCGGCAAGTCCGGCCGCTATAAAGCCTATGAAGGGGTGGCGATGGAGTACACCTTTATTCTCGGACTGGCGCAGGGCACGCTACCCCCGGCCGAAGATTACTGAGACTCACTAAGATATTTACGCAGCGCCTGCCGCAATGGCGGGCGCAAATCGGTCACGTTATCCAGCATCCATTTCAGGTAGCCCGGATCTTTACGGGCGATCACCGCAATCGCCTGGCCGCGGTATTTGCCGAACGGCAGAATATCGTCGCGCTGGGCCGCCGGTTGCGAACGCACAATCATTTCGGAGGCGCTCCAGCCCGAGGTCTCCATGATGCGAATCAACAGCGCGGCAGTGACATAACAGTCATACAGCGCGCGGTGCGCATGCAAATCCGCAGGTGGCGTCACGTCCAGCTTCAGCGAGTGCCGCAGCGCCTGGTTGCCATATTTAATCCCCGGCCACAGCTGACGCGCCAGCTGCATGGTGCAGATCCACTCTCCGTACATCTCCGGCAGCATGCGACGGTCAAAGCTGGCGTTATGCGCCACGTAGAAAGCACTGCCGTGGTAGCGCGAGATCGCCTGTTCGATGGTCGGCTTGTCGGCCACCATCGCTTCGGTAATGCGATGCACCGCCATCGCCTGACGGCTGATAGGGCGGTCGGGCAGGATCAGGTCGCTCATCGGATTGACTATCTGGCCGTTAATCACGTCGACCGAGGCCACTTCTACCACGCCGCCCTGCAGGCCGCAGGTTTCGGTATCAATTACGCGTAATATCATTATTTCATCTTCGGTTCATAAGGCAGACGCGACAGGCTGAGTGAGGCCTGGCGATAGTGCATCAGACGCTGGCGAAACCAGTCGCGCAGGGCTTCTGGCTGTTCCTGTGCGACCATCTCTGCGACCACCGGCATGTTATAGCGCTCTTTAAACGCCACGCCCGCTGCCGCCAGATCGACATTGATTTTGTCTTTCTCTTCACGGGATAGCTGGGCAAGGTTATGGCTCATAGTGTTCTCCTGATGATGTGGGGCAAAAGTAATGTTTTCGCCGGTCTGAATCAAGGGTTAAGGATCGCATCGCTGGCCTCGACACCACAAATAGAGCAGCGTATCCTTTCGCCACGTTTGTCGCGTCAACGGTTGTTAAAAGGATGATCTTATGCAGAAAAAACCGGTTTCCCGCATGATGATTGCGCTGGTGGCGGCCGCAGGCCTTGCCTTCAGTCAGTCTGCGCTGGTACATGCGCATCTTCAGTCATCAAACCCGGCGGCTGACGCGCAGGTGACCGATTCAACGGCTGCGCTGACGCTCAATTTTAGCGAAGATATCGAGGCGGCATTCAGCGGCGTCACCTTGCTGGATGCGGCCCAACAGCCGGTAGCAACCGGCAAAGCGCACGTTGAGTCAAAGCACGCCAGTCGTCTGATTGTCGATCTGCCTAAGCCGCTTAATGCTGGCAGTTACCAGGTTAACTGGCATGTGCTGTCGGTCGATGGGCATAAAACCTCAGGAAGCTACCGCTTCAGCGTGAAATAATCGTGGTGGACTCCGTCTGGGTGATGCTGCGCGGGTTGCATTTTGCCGCCCTGATGCTGCTGACCGCCAGCGCATGTTATTGCGCGCTGCTGGCACCGGCGCGCTATCGTCCACGGCTGACGATCTGCTTAAATCCGTTATTGCAATGGAGCGCGTGGCTGGCACTGCTGAGTGCACTGGCGATGCTGGCCTGCCAGAACGTATTAATGAGCGGCGACAGTGCCAATCTGGCCGATAGCGCGGTCTGGCTGGCGGTACTCGGCACCCGCTTTGGCGCAGTGTGGCAGTGGGAGATGCTGTTCGGCGTCTTTGCTGTCGCAGGGCTATGGCTGAAGGGACGGTTACGAGCGCAGACACTGCTGCTGGCGGGGGTGCTGCAACTGGCCGCTCTGGCCTTAACCGGACACGCGGCGATGCGCGAAGGCTGGCCCGGCGCACTGCAGCAGATCAGTCAGGCGTTACATCTGACGGGCGCGGCGTTCTGGGTTGGCGGTTTATTACCGCTGCTGCTGTTGATGCGTGAAGCTCGCCAGATCGATCGCCGTACAGACGCTATCCGCACCATGATGCGTTTTTCCCGTTATGGTCATCTGGCCGTGGCGTTAACCCTGCTGACCGGGATGATCAACAGCCTGCTGATCCTCGGCTGGCCGCTGGCGTGGCCCGATTCACGTTACGTGGCTTTATTGCTGTGGAAAGTATTGCTGGTGGCATTGATGGTGCTGGTGGCGCTGATTAACCGTTACTGGCTGGTGCCACGCTTCCGTCTGGCGGGCAGTGGGACGCAGCAAAAATTTATCCGCATGACCCAGCTTGAACTGCTGCTGGCATGTGGAGTGGTTGGGCTGGTCAGCGTTTTTGCCACGCTGTCGCCAGCCTGAATATTATTAAGAAATGCGTAAAGGTAAGTTATGTTGCTGAAGAAAGTGATTCCCGCAGTCCTGTTGTTATCCGTATGCGGCCAGGCGCTGGCGGCGCAGATCATTACCGTCAGCCGCTTTGAAATCGGCAAAGACAAGTGGCCGTTTAACCGCGAAGAGGTGATGCTGACCTGTGAGAAAGACGGTTCACTGTTTGCCATTAACCCCAGCACCCTGATGCAGTATCCGTTGAATGATAAAGCGGATCAGCTGTTCAAAACCAAGCAGGTGAAGGCACAACCGATCAGCGTGATTCAGAGCGAAGATAAAGCCAATCCAGGCCATATGATGAGCCTGCAGCCGATCATTGAGCGTACCCAGGCGCTGTGCGGTAAATAAACCCGCCGGGTGCAGTGCTGCGCTGCACCCGAATTCTGCTGTTTTCTGCCGTTGCGATCACAAACTGTTTCAGTTTCCGGCCCTCAGCCTCGCGTTAACTGGCAAAACCTCTGCGCTGTTCTAATCTTAACTTGCAAGGCGAAACCGCCTGCAAGAATGCCAACTTTTAGCGCACGGCTCCCTGAGAGCCATTTCCCTGGACCGAATATAGGAATCGTATTCGGTCTTTTTTTGTCTGGTGTTTCGCAATAATTAATTTAGTAAAATCAAGTAGTTAATCTCATACTGCTGCCTTCTGTTCTACTCTGCCGGAACCTGTGCCGCCTTAATTCAGCGTATATTCAACAGCTGCTGATCGGGTTTATGACTGATAGGCGCAGAAGTTCTGCGCGTTAATCAATCACAAGCAGCTTTACCTGAACAACCCCTCAACGCCGCCACTCTCAGCCCGCCAGCAAACTTGTGATCACTGGCGTTTGGCTTATCCTTAAGGCTTAATCAAAGGGAGGTATGTTTATGAAGGCTGCAATTGCTACGCGTGAGCACCAGGTTGATGTTGTAGAGAAAACTCTGCGCCCGCTGAAAAATGGCGAGGCACGGTTGCGGATGGAGTGCTGCGGAGTTTGCCATACCGATCTGCACGTCAAGAACGGTGATTTTGGCGATAAAACGGGCGTGACGCTCGGGCATGAGGGTATTGGTATCGTTGAGGAAGTGGCGCCCGATGTCACCTCGCTTAAGCCGGGCGATCGCGCCAGCGTGGCGTGGTTCTTCAAAGGCTGCGGCCACTGCGAATACTGTAATTCAGGAAATGAAACACTCTGTCGCGATGTGGTGAATGCCGGCTATACCGTTGACGGCGGCATGGCTGAAGAGTGCATTGTGGTAGCGGATTATTCGGTTAAAGTGCCTGAAGGTCTTGACCCTTACGCCGCCAGCAGTGTTACCTGCGCTGGCGTCACCACCTATAAGGCAGTGAAAGTTTCAGAGGTTAAACCGGGTCAGTGGATTGCGATCTACGGCCTCGGCGGATTGGGCAACCTCGCATTACAGTACGCGAAGAATGTTTTTAACGCCAAAGTGATCGCCATCGATATCAGCGATGGTCAGCTTGAACTGGCGAAACAGATGGGTGCCGATCTGGTGGTTAACTCCGCTACTGAAGATGCGGCCGCAATCATTCAGGAAAAAACCGGTGGCGCACATGCAGCGGTAGTCACTGCCGTTGCCAAAGCGGCATTTAACTCGGCCGTGGACGCGGTCAGAGCCGGTGGTCGGGTGGTGGCTGTCGGGCTGCCGCCTGAAGAGATGAGCCTGAATATTCCGCGACTGGTACTTGATGGCATTCAGGTGGTCGGCTCGCTGGTCGGAACGCGTAACGATCTGGCCGAAGCTTTCCAGTTTGCTGCTGAAGGAAAAGTGGTGCCTAAAGTCACCAAAAGGAAGATCGGCGAGATCAATACCATCTTTGATGAGATGATTCAGGGAACAATTCGCGGAAGAATGGTGATCGACTTTACCAATCAGTCCGCCTAATCAGCACCAGCAATCCCGAATTTAAGCCCGCGCTGTGCGGGCTTTTTTACGCCTGGAGCGTGATAACGCAGGGCCGGGCAGTCATCCATCAAACCTCATCAGCCTCATCAGTAACCTTCAATGATTAATAAGTTCTGCTTTATGTTTCCTGATGTGTCTCTGACTTGCACTTTACCGGTAACATTATAATGTGAAGGGGAAGTAACTAATACACGCAACGCAAAGAGGGATATTTATGGCGAAACATCATTGGTTCAAAAGCCTTGAAATAACAGCAATTGTGCTGTCATGCTGGTGCTGGCATACCTTGCGGTCACTGGTGTTTTATCATCGACCGGGTTCGATCACTCATGGCCGTATCCGACTAAGTAACAGAGCTTTGCACCAGGGAAACTCGTCTTCTGATAAATATAATCAATCAAATGCCCGTTGCGAGGCACACTGTCAGAACACAAAATAATCAGCAAGGTGTTATCAGCAGGGTTTGCTCATTAACAAGGGTACCGAATCCGATCGGCAGCACTGCAGCTGCCCGTCAGCCAGAAAAAACCCCGCCGCAGCGAGGTTAATTCATCAGGCCGGTTTACACCAGGCTGACGGAGAGCAGGGTAATCTCTTCGGTTTGCAGCTCCATGTTCTTCTTAATCTCAAACATATACGCCTCCAGCGCCTCTTCAACCTCATGGCCTTCAATGAAAGCATGCGCGGTTACGTGATCCTCACCTTTTGGCTTAATCACATATGAAACGAACCACTTCTTATTCTGCATAATCGTCCTCTGTCTCAAGATTAAAATGTGCCACTTATTCCAGCTGGACTGCATACAGCTGCAGCCCGCTAATCGATAGGCGCCGGATGCAGCAGATCGATCACATCATCGATTTCATTGCTGGCCGCATGGCGATCCAGCGCTACAGCGTAATAGCGCCCCTTACAGTAGTGCCGGGTTACGGCAACCCGATGACCGGTATCACCGTCCGCTTCACCGCCGCTAGCGGTGCGCAGGTGCGGTGGGATCACCAGCTCAGTTTCCAACTCATCAGCCTCGATAATCAGATGACCACCGTCGCTGGAAAGCAGCAGGTGCTGAACGCTCATAGTCTCTCCTTTGTTGATCTGTCATGGGGTATCGGGAAAAGTGTAGCGCAAGGCTGCCAGGGTGCGGCGAGTGCAGACGCGGGCCGGGCTTCAGGCAAAAAAAAAGCCCCGCAGAGGGGGCTTGATGCAGATGCGATTCAATAGCGATTAGCCTGCCTGGTTCGCCAGCTTAGGTTTCAGAACGCGTTTGCCGATCTGAATACCGGGCTTCTCAACATATTTATACAGCAGCGACGCCAGCGCGTAGGTCACCGGAATAGCAGTAACGCAGACGGTCAGGAAACGCACCAGATCGCTTTTGAATTCGATGTCGGTATGGGTGAGCAGCAGGGCGATCAGCGGGATCACAATCAGCAGGTGCAGCAGGTAAACCGAAAACGACACGTCGCCCAGCCAGGTGCTCAGACGGTTATTCAGCAGCTTACGCGGCAGCATAATCAGTCGTGCCATCAGGCTGTTTTCCTGATATTGCCACAGGATGGCGGTCATCCCGACGATCATCAGCGCTTCCATAATCACCTGCAGCTTAATCGCTTCCAGTCCTATCGCCACGCTGGCGACCGGGCCCAGTAGCGCATAAGCCACGTAGAGCAGCGATTTACGGCGAATCGCTTCGGCCAGCAACATACCCGAGAGGAACATGTTGAGCTTAATCAGGATCATCGACGGCATCTCGAAGGCTTCATAATAATCCGCCAGCAGATAACGTCCGGCGCAGCACAGCGCCATAATGCCAATCAGCGAAGCTGCATAGCCAAAGCGCAGCGTCACCAGCATGATGAACGGGAACAGCAGGTAGAACTGCATTTCCAGCCCAATACTCCAGTCTGGCAGCACGGTATTGAAGCCATACTCCGGCAACAGGCCAAACAGGAAACTGAAGTGGGTGAGAATATTGGTCAGGGACTGGTCGGTGTAACGCGATGACTCAGTCGCGGTGCCGGAGTAGAAATGGGCAATGGTGTCACGCATTTCGCCAAACCACGGGCCGTAAAACAGGGCGATGATTAACAGCAGATAGTAGAGCGGCGCGATGCGGAAGAAGCGTCGGATCCAGAACTTCTTAATGGTCTCTGTGCTCTGCCACGGCTCTTTCTGCTGACGCTCGACGTAGTTTTTCGCCATCAGATAACCCGATAACAGAATAAACAGATCGACCCCAATGCCAGGGGATGAAATAAGCGTGATATGGCAATGAACCAGTAAGCTGATATGGCCAACTAATACCCAGAGAGAAGCGATGCCGCGTAATCCCTCCAGCTCCGTAGACCAACCTCGTGCTGCAGACATAACTATTCCTCGTTTTTATCCGACCTTCGGCGCTCACTAAGCCTTAAGGCAACAAATATGTAAACGGGCCTTTACAAAAGTAAGAAGATTCCGAGCACAGGTAAGAGGGAAAAAGCAACCGAAACAGGGCGGGTAAGCACAGGAAGTTAAGGGCGTGCCATGGCACACCCTTAATAAATATCACTGATTGAGATGGCCGATCAGGCCAGCTTTAACAGGATCATACCGGCCAGCAGCAGGGTTAATCCGGCCCAGCCTTTTTTGTTCAGACGCTGGCCAAATAACACCCAGCCAGCGGCGACAGTGGCGATAATCCCAAAACCACCCCAGACCGCATAGGCCACCGATAAATCGATACCTTTTACCGCTTGCGCCAGCGCACTAAAGGCCAGCAGCACACTGGCCAGCGAGAGCACGCCGTACAGCGGTTTCTTAAAACCATTGGAGTATTTGAGGAAGATGTTGGCGGCAATCTCCAGCACGATAGCCAGCGCCAGCCATGCGGCGTGAATCAGATCAGCGATGACCATGATTCACCTCCGGCGTTGCGCGGGTGCCGGTTTTAATCAGCACGATGCCGACCACCAGCGTCATCAGGCCACAGAGTTTCAGTACTGACAGGCTTTCGCCAAACAGCTGCACGCTGAACAGGGTAATCAGCATGATGCCAATCCCTTCCCACAGCGCGTACGCCACGCCTAGCGCGATACGTTTAATCGCAAAACTCAGGAATATATAAGAACAGGCAATCATGCCCAGCATCATCAGGTAGCCCGACTGGCTGCCGTTGAGGCTGGACCATTTCATAAACAGGGTGCCGATAATTTCAGTAACAATAGCGAGTGATAATAAGATCCATGCACGCATGGTTTTTCTCCAGCAACGATAACAGTGCCTGCATCACACAACGTGTCAGCAGATTCAAAAGAGATGTCGAAGCGGAAAAGGGACTACAGGGCGCTACGCCAGTGTTGATCGGCGGCGTTCCAGCCAGAGAGGGAAGTGGTAAAAGTGACAGGGATTGAAATGAACATTCTGCTCATAATATTAACGACGCATCCACATTGTTGCTTCTCATCAGTGGAC
Source organism: Pantoea brenneri (assembly GCA_002095305.1). GTDB lineage: Bacteria > Pseudomonadota > Gammaproteobacteria > Enterobacterales > Enterobacteriaceae > Pantoea > Pantoea brenneri. Next base: position 77,871 of record MIEI01000006.1, on the reverse strand, counting down.
GAATAGTGCCTCCGGTTATAAACACGCCAGATTTATAGCATTTCGCCTGACTGAAGATCAATAGCAGATTATGCTTCGTTTCGGCTTCATTTAGGTCTATCGCAAGGCAACAACAGCGTAATCAGGATGAATGTGTTAATGAGAGGTGAATATAAAAAACAGCCGGGCAACAACGTGCCCGGCCGTGGTTATGTGACAACGTCACCGATTAGTCAGCGCGCTGCGCGACCTTACGCACCGGGGCATCGCCGGCAACGTAATAGCGGGCGGTGCTGCGCGGCAGCGGATCGCGGCCACGGATCAGATCGGCAATCTTCTCGCCAATCATGATGGTGGTAGCGTTGAGGTTGCCGGTGATGATCAGTGGCATGATCGACGCATCGACCACACGTAACCCTTGCAGGCCATGCACCCGGCCTTCACCGTCGACCACCGACATCTCATCGTTACCCATTTTACAGGTGCCGCACGGGTGATAAGCGGTTTCGCCATGGTTACGCACAAACTCATCCAGCTGTTCGTCGGTCTGGCACTCCAGCCCTGGGCTGATCTCACGGCCGCGATATTTATCCAGCGCGGGCTGATTAATAATCTCGCGCGTAATACGAATCGCATCGCGGAACTCATGCCAGTCCTGCTCGTGTGACATGTAGTTAAACAGAATCGCCGGATGACGACGTGGATCGCGTGACTTCAGCCGGACATGGCCGCGGCTCGGTGAGCGCATTGAGCCGACGTGACACTGGAAGCCGTGCGCATCGACCGCGTTTGAACCGTTGTAGTTAATCGCCACCGGCAGAAAGTGGTACTGAATATTCGGCCAGCTGAACTCTTTACGGCTGCGGATAAAGCCGCCTGCTTCGAACTGGTTGCTGGCACCAATCCCGCTGCCGTTGAACATCCACTCGGCACCGATTTTCGGCTGGTTCCACCATTTCAGCGCCGGGTAGAGCGACACCGGTTCTTTACATTCGTACTGCAGATACATCTCCAGATGGTCCTGCAGGTTCTCTCCGACGCCCGGCAGGTCGTGTACCAGCGGAATATCAAACTGCTTCAGCAGTTCCGGTGAGCCGACACCGGAACGTTGCAGGATTTGCGGAGAGGCGATAGCACCGGCGCACAGCAGCACTTCGCGGCGGGCCGTGACTTTATGGATGCTATTGCTGTCACCCTGCAGATACTCCACGCCGACGGCACGCTTACCGTCAAACACGATGCGGTCGGTGGTGGCATGGGTAATTATCTTCAGGTTCGGCCGGCCTTTTGCCTGGTCAAGATAGCCACGGGCGGTGCTGGAACGGCGTCCCTGCGGCGTCACGGTGCGGTCCATCGGACCAAAACCTTCCTGCTGGAAACCGTTGAGGTCGTCAGTGCGCTGATAACCGGCCTGAACACCCGCTTCGATCATCGCTTCAAACAGCACGTTATTGCCGGCTTTCGGCGTCGCTACGCATACCGGGCCGTCACCGCCGTGGAAGTCATTCGGACCGATATCGCGGGTTTCCGCTTTGCGATAGTAGGGCAGGCAGTCAAGATAGCTCCAGTGCTCCAGCCCAGGCGCGGTGGCCCAGTTATCCAGATCCATGGCGTTGCCGCGGATGTAGCACATGCCGTTAATCAGCGACGAACCGCCCAGGCCTTTGCCGCGACCACACTCCATGCGGCGATTGTTCATGTAAGGCTCTGGCTCAGTTTCGTAGGCCCAGTTATAGCGTTTTCCCTGCAATGGATAGGCCAGTGCCGCAGGCATCTGGGTCCTGAAATCAAATCGATAATCCGGGCCGCCCGCTTCCAACAGCAGTACATTGACGTTGCTGTCCTCGGTCAGACGGGTGGCCAAAACGTTCCCTGCGGATCCGGCTCCAATAATGATGTAATCAAATTCCATTCATCGTTCCTCAGGTTTTCTTGATTAAAATACCGACTGAAAACGCGACAGCTCAACCTGCACTGACTTCACCTGGGTGTAGCTCTGCAGCGTCATCAGGCCATTTTCGCGTCCAATCCCGGAGTGCTTGTAGCCGCCAACCGGCATTTCCGCTGCCGATTCACCCCAGGTGTTGATCCAGCAAATGCCGGCTTCAATCTGATGAATCACGCGGTGCGCCCGGTTCAGGTCCTGGGTGACCAGCCCGGCAGCCAGACCAAAGTCGGTGTCGTTGGCGCGGCGGATCACTTCTTCTTCGCTGTCGTAGCTCAGAATCGACATCACCGGCCCGAAGATTTCCTCACGGACGATCTTCATCTCATCGCGGCAGTCGGTGAACACCGTGGGTGCCACCCAGGCGCCCTGATCGAACTCGCCACCGGTCAGACGTTTTCCGCCGCACAGCAGGCGTGCACCTTCGGCAATGCCTGATTCGATGTAGCGCATCACGTTATCGCGATGACTGAAGCTGACCATCGGGCCAAAGTTGGTCTCTGGCTTACGCAGATCGCCCGCCCGGATGCGGGCCACGCGCTCGCTGATTTTGGCTTCGAACGCCGTCTGCAGTCTGGTCGGGATAAATACCCGGGTACCGTTGGTGCAGACCTGGCCCGAGCTGTAGAAGTTGGCCATCATGGCGATGTCAGCCGCCAGATCGAGATCGGCGTCATCAAAGATGATCAGCGGTGATTTGCCGCCCAGCTCCATGGTGACCTCTTTCAGGGTTGAACCGGCTGCGTTGGCCATCACTTTTTTGCCGCTGACAACACCACCGGTGAACGACACTTTGTCGATGCCGGGATGTTCGGTCAGCAACTGGCCGGTGACCGAACCGATGCCTGGCAGCACGTTGAACACGCCGTCCGGCAGGCCCGCTTCGGTGTAAATCTCCGCCAGTTTCAGGGCGGTAAGCGGCGTGATTTCGCTGGGTTTGAAAATCATCGCGTTACCGGCCGCCAGCGCCGGTGCTGATTTCCACAGCGCAATCTGAATCGGGTAGTTCCAGGCACCGATACCGGCCACCACGCCCAGCGGTTCGCGGCGGGTGTAGACGAAAGCGGTATCGCGCAGCGGGATCTGCTGGCCTTCAAGGGCCGGCACCAGCCCGGCGTAGTACTCCAGCACGTCAGCACCGGTAACAATGTCGACGCTGGCGGTTTCGCTCAGCGGTTTACCGGTATCCAGCATCTCCAGCTCAGCCAGTTCATCGTTGCGCTCACGCAGAATATCGACGGCGCGGCGCAGAATGCGTGAACGCTCCATTGCGGTCATCGCGGCCCAGACTTTCTGGCCTTTACGGGCGGCGACAACGGCGCGATCGACATCCTGCTGGCCGGCAGCGTGGACCTCTGCCAGCACTTCGCCGTTGACCGGGTTGATCGTCTGGAACGTCTCGCCAGACGCCGCGGCAACGTAAGCGCCATCAATGTAGAGTTTCTGCTCGGTGAATCGGGACATGGTTTCTCCTTCCGTTATTCGTGCTCGCCAGCCAGTTGCTGACGGATGAATTGGGTCGTCAGTGTGCGGGCCACCACCGGCTTAAACGGCTCACCGCTCAGCGCGGCGCGCAGCCATAAGCCATCAATCAGGGCGGCCAGCCCGTGTGCGGCGAGGCGTGCCTGTTCCAGTGGCAGCTCGCGGCGAAATTCAGCGACCAGCGTCGAGAAAAGACGTCGACTGCTGACCCGCTCAAGGCGATTCAGTTGGGGCTGGTGCATGCTGCTGGCCCAGAAATCGAGCCAGGCTTTCATCGCGGCGCTATGCACCTGAGTTTCATCAAAATTACCGTCGACAATCGCCCGCAGACGTTCTTCTGCTGAGGCATTGGCCAGCGGCTGTAGCCGGCTTGAAACCGCATCACGCAGCTGACGCGTCACATCACGCATCGTCGCTTCCAGCAGGCCGTTCTTGTCTTTGAAGTAGTGACTGATGATGCCGGTCGAGACACCCGCCCGGCGGGCAATCTGGGCGATGGTGGCATCGTTAATCCCCACTTCGTTAATCGTGCTCAGGGTCGCATCAATCAGTTGCCGACGTCGTATCGGCTGCATCCCCACCTTTGGCATAGCTCCAGCTCCACCCTCAAATCGAGGGACTATTAAAACTTTTTTTGATTGCACGTTCAATATAAAAAGAAAAGTTGTTAGGATGCTGTTCTTTAAATGTAGCGAAAGCGAAACGGTATTGAGTGCTAAAACAGACCGGATTGCCGAAGCGACAAATCAGGAAGAGAAATAACAACATCAGGCCGCGCGGCGCGTCAGCCGCAGACGGCGATATTTATCCATTGCGTATTTTCAGGAAAACTAACCAGAGGTAATCGATGAATAATCCACCTGCCGGTGAAAAAGACAGACTCAATCCCGTTGTGTTCTACACCTCTGCCGGATTGATTCTGACGTTTTCACTCGTGACGATTCTCTACAGCGATCTGGCCGCCGGCTGGATCCTCGCGGCGGTCAACTGGGTTTCCGCCACCTTCGGCTGGTACTACATGCTGGCTGCCACGCTCTACATCGTGTTCGTGCTCTACATGGCCTGCTCACGCTTTGGCTCGATCAAGCTGGGACCGGAGCAGTCCAAACCTGAATTCAGCGTACTGAGCTGGTCGGCGATGCTGTTTGCCGCCGGGATTGGCATCGACCTGATGTTCTTCTCGGTCGCCGAGCCGGTGACGCAGTACATGCAGCCGCCGGAAGGGGCGGGGCAGACGCTGGAAGCCGCCCGTCAGGCGATGGTCTGGACGCTGTTCCACTACGGTCTGACCGGCTGGTCGATGTACGCACTGATGGGGATTGCGCTCGGCTACTTCAGCTATCGCTACAATCTGCCTTTGACCATCCGTTCCGCGCTCTACCCGATTTTTGGTAAACGTATTTACGGTCCGATTGGTCATACCGTCGACATCGCTGCGGTGGTCGGCACCATTTTTGGTATCGCCACCACGCTGGGATAGGGGTGGTGCAGCTCAATTACGGTCTGAAAGTGCTGTTTGATATTCCGGAAGGCCTGACCGCCCAGACCGCGTTGATTGTGCTGTCGGTGGTGATCGCAACCATTTCCGTTACTTCCGGCGTTGATAAGGGGATCCGTATCCTGTCGGAGCTGAACGTGGTGCTGGCGCTGGGACTGATCCTGTTTGTGCTGTTCTTCGGCAATACCGAATTCCTGCTGAATGCGCTGGTGCTGAACGTCGGCGATTACATTAACCGTTTCATGGGCATGACGCTGAATACCTTCGCTTTTGATCGTCCGACCCAATGGATGAATAGCTGGACGCTATTCTTCTGGGCGTGGTGGGTTGCCTGGTCACCGTTCGTCGGGCTGTTCCTGGCGCGTATCTCCCGTGGCCGTACTATCCGTGAGTTCGTGCTCGGTACGCTGATCATTCCGTTCACCTTTACGCTGCTGTGGCTGTCGGTGTTTGGTAACGCCGCGCTTTACCAGATTATTCACGGCAATGCCGGTTTCGCCCAGGAAGTGATGGCCCATGCGGAACGCGGTTTCTACAGCCTGCTGGCGCAGTATCCGGCGTTTAAACTCAGTGCCTCGGTCGCCACCATCACCGGTATGCTGTTCTACGTGACGTCAGCCGATTCCGGTTCGCTGGTGCTGGGTAACTTCACTTCGAAGCTGAAGGATATCAACAGCGATGCGCCTAACTGGCTGCGCATCTTCTGGTCGATTGCGATTGGTGTCCTGACGCTGAGTATGCTGATGACCAACGGTATTTCTGCCCTGCAGAACACCACGGTGATCATGGGTCTGCCGTTCAGTTTCGTGATCTTCTTTGTGATGGCGGGACTGTATAAATCGCTGAAGATAGAAGACTATCGCCGCGCCAGCGCCACCCGTGATACCGCACCGTATCTGGCGCACGCTACCGACCGTCTGACCTGGAAAAAACGGCTGTCGCGCCTGATGAACTATCCTGGCTCGCGTTATACCCAACAGATGATGGAGAACACCATCTATCCGGCGATGCAGGAAGTGGCGAAAGAGCTGGAGCTGCGCGGCGGCGGGGTGACGCTGGAAAGCGTGGCACCGGATGAGGCCAATCCCATCGGTTATCTGGATCTGCGCGTCCACCTCGGCGAAGAGCAGGACTTTGTCTATCAGGTCTGGCCACAGCAATACTCTGTTCCGGGCTTTACCTATCGCGCCCGCAGCGGTAAATCGACCTATTACCGGCTGGAAACCTTCCTGCTGGAAGGCAGTCAGGGCAACGATTTAATGGATTACAGCAAAGAGCAGGTGATTATCGACATACTCGATCAGTATGAGCGCCACCTGAACTTTATCCATCTCAATCGTGAAGCGCCGGGCAGCAACATTACCTTCCCGAGCGTGTAACAACCGGCCCGTAAACATGCAGATGTTTACGGGCTTTTTTATTCCCGCTGCGGCTGACGACGATAATCCGGCACCGTAGCGCGATTAAATCGACTATCTTTAGGGCGTTACTGGCCTGATGCCTGCCAGGTGTAGACAGGGAGTCGTATGCGTAAAATATTCAGTACTTTTCTGCCGCTGTATACCACCACACTGCTGATGCTGCTGGGGTCTGGCTTGTTAACCACCTATGTTTCGCTGCGGCTGGCCAGCGAGCAGGTCAATGGCGCGCTGATCGGCGCAATTATCGCCGCGAACTATATCGGGCTGGTGATTGGCGGCAAGGTCGGGCACAACCTGATTGCCCGGGTCGGCCATATCCGCGCCTACGTCGCCTGCGCCGGGATTATCACCGCTTCGGTGATTGGCCACGGCCTGACCGATTTTATTCCGCTGTGGGTTTTTCTGCGCCTGATTATCGGGCTGTGCATGATGTGTCAGTACATGGTGCTGGAGAGCTGGCTCAACGATCAGGCGGAGTCGTCGCAGCGCGGAGTGATTTTTGGCTTCTATATGGTCGCGACGTACCTGGGCCTGAGCGGCGGCCAGGTGGTGCTCAGCCTGCAAAGCGGCTTTGACGTCAGCACACTGCTAATCGTGGCGCTCTGCTTCGCCCTCTGCCTGGTGCCGATCGCGCTCACCACCCGCACCCACGTGCAGCCGATGTCGCCAGCACCGATGGAGCTGAGCTACTTCATTCGCACCATTCCGAAACTGCTCGGCACCACTCTGGTGACCGGAATGGTGATTGGTGCATTTTACGGTCTGGCGCCGGTCTACGGCAGCAGCAAAGGCTTTACCACCAGCCAGACCGGCTACTTTATGAGTCTGACTATCTTTGCCGGGCTGGTATCGCAGTTTCCGCTGAGCTGGCTGTCGGATCGTTACGACCGCCAGCGGTTGTTGTTTATCATGGCGCTGCTGTTTGCCGTGGCCTGCGTGCCGCTGGTGCTGCTGCCGCATCTGACGTTCAACTGGATGATTGGCATCGCCTTTGTTGCCAGCATGATGCAGTTCTCGCTCTATCCGTTGCAGGTGGCGCTGGCAAACGATCAGGTGGCTCCTGAACGGCGGGTGTCGTTAACCGCCTGTCTGCTGATGGCGTTTGGGATTGGGGCCAGTATCGGGCCGCTGGTGGTCGGGGCGCTGATACAGCCGCTGGGCAGCAATATGCTCTACCTGTTCTTTACCCTCTGCGCACTGATGATTGCCGGACTGAGTTACGTTAAAGCGCCGGGGCCGCTGCCGACCACCGAAGTGCCGTTGCCGCACGTGGTAATGCCGGACAGTCTCGCCACGTCACCGCTGGGTGCTGCGTTGATTCCCACGCTGGAAGAAGAGGTGATTCAGGCATCGATGGGCAGCGGCGAGCCGGAGCCTGAACCGGATCCTGACGATTTACAGCCAGACGACGATCGGCAGCAACCGGAACCGACGGACAACCGGTCGCCACACTAACGCGAGCGGTGGGCGCCAGTTCATGCCGCCGCTTAAGCTGCCGCACGAACTGGCGCATGCGCTGCCATAGCAACCTGGCCGGATCTGGCTCTCTCTTGTCTGATTGACGTCTCGACAATCCGGCCAGCTCAGGCGAAGCTGGGGCACACCTTCTCTTCAGGACGACCGCCATGCTGGAACTTCGCCCCAACTGTGAGTACTGCGATACCGATCTACCGCCCGCCTCAACCGAAGCACGCATCTGTTCATTCGAATGCACCTTTTGCGCTGACTGCGCAGAGCAGCATCTTCAGCATCTTTGCCCGAACTGTGGCGGTGAGCTGGTACGGCGACCGATTCGGCCGGCTGAAAAACTGATTAACTACCCGGCGAAACGCCGCGCCTGATCGGCGTAAGACAAAAGGGTTGCGCGGGTGAACGGTGCAAACCTCATCAACAGACGTGGCCGGAACAGGTGCATTGTCATGGCCAGCGCGATCAGCCTGCCGGTATGACACCCAGCGCCAGACGACATCGCGTTGATGACGGCCGATCCCTGCCATGGGCCTGCCCAGCCGGTCTGGGCTGAACAGCCAGCTATTCGATCTATACTTCAGCTACCGCCTCAACACGCTGAAGGCCACACCATGCACTATCACTATCTCAACGGTGAAAACTGGGACCGGATCTGGATTGTCGGGGATCTGCACGGCTGTCGTCGCGAACTCGATGCGCTGTTACTGCAGCACCGGTTCAGTCCGCAGCAGGATTTACTGATTTCAACCGGCGATTTAATCGATCGTGGGCCAGATAGTCCCGGCTGCCTGGCGCTGATGGATGAGCCCTGGTTTCGCTGTGTGCGTGGCAACCATGAAGAGATGGCGCTGGCGGCGTTACAGGGTCACGAAATGGATCTCTGGCAGATGAACGGGGGAGACTGGTTCTGGCAACTGCGCGGTGCCGCGCTGATCGGCGCCCGGCATGCGCTGCAACGCTGCCAGGAACTGCCGCTGATTCTGCATCTGCAGCTCGACCAGCGGATTGTAGTAGTGGCGCATGCTGATTATCCGGCGGCTGGCTATAGCTGGGAAAAGTCGCTTAACTGGCAGGATGTGGTGTGGAGCCGCCGCCGACTGCAGGCAATTCAGTCGGGGCAGCGCAGTGCGATCCAGGGCGCAGACGCCTTCTATTTTGGTCATACGCCACTCCAGCAGCCGCTGGAGGTGGAGAACCTGCATTACATTGATACCGGCGCCGTGTTTGGTAATCACCTGACGCTGCGACAACTGCAGTGACTCAGCGGAACAGGCGTCCGTCACGCACCAGTTCGCGCGGATAACTGTTTTTAATCCGGCTACCGACCTTCTTCGCCAGCCCCAGCGGCTGATGTTGCCAGGTGACAATCATCTCATCACGCGTCGGAGCCGTTTCAGGATAGATATCCCGGCCGCGATACCACTCTTCCGCCTCAGCGGCGCTGAGTTCAAATATCTGTTCCGGCGTTGGCCGGGCCAGCGCGATCACCGCTTCATGCTGCCAGCGATAGCCTTTGGCAAAGGTCTCTGCCAGTTTCAGGCCAATTCGTGAGAAGCGCACTTTGCCTAACAGCGGCGTGACGGCGGCCGGGAACAGCCAGATCTCTTTATCGCGCTGCCACAGCTCCAGTGAATCATCCCACGTCAGTGAAACTGCCGCCGCCGCCTGCCTGATTTCGCTCTCCAGCTTGCGGCTCAGGTGTGAGAACGGCAGCTTGCCCACCTTATACGTCGGGACTGGCAGCGGCTCAACCGACGCCGTTTTACGCAGCCGCGCAACAAAGAAGCCCTCGCTATCGAACAGCTGCGGGAAGACGTGCAGATAACCCTCTGGCGTTGCGGCCTGGGCAGCCCCGTCAAATAACCGATCGAGTGGCTCCACTTCAGCCGCGCCGGGATAGCGCTGCAGCAGCCAGTCAATCACCTGCTGATTCTCGATCTGATTCAGGGTACAGGTCGAATAGACCAGCGTCCCGCCAGGCTTCAGCGCGTGGAAGGCACTGTCAATCAGGTCGCGCTGGGTGGCGGCGATCGCTGCGGTGGTTTCCAGCGTCCAGTTTTTCATGGCGTCGGCATCCTTACGGATCACCCCTTCGCCTGAACAGGGCGCATCCAGCAGTATCGCATCGAACTGCTCCGGCAGTGCCGGGCCAAAAACCCGGGCATCAAAGTGGGTCAGGGCGCTGTTGCTGACGCCACAGCGGCTGATATTGGCATGCAGCACCTTGACCCGGCTGGCGGAAAACTCGTTAGCCAGGATGATCCCCTGGTTATTCATCCGTGCCGCGATCTGGGTGGTTTTAGAGCCCGGCGCAGCGGCCATGTCCATCACCGCTGTCACCTCAGACTGCGCATCAAACAGCGCAGTCACCGGCAGCATCGAGCTGGCTTCCTGAATGTAAAACAGGCCACTCAGGTGCTCAGCTACGCTGCCGAGCGGCAGGCTCTCATCTTCCCGGCTGATCCAGAATCCTTCGTCACACCACGGCACCGGCGTCAGTTGCCAGCCATACTGCGCGGTCTGAGCGAGGAAATCGGCCACGCTGATTTTCAGCGTGTTGACGCGCAGGCTGCGGCGCAGCGGTTGCTGGCTGATGGCGAGAAACGCTTCGAAGCTGGCATCATCTGGCAGGGCCTGGCGCATCAGGGCAAGAAAATCAGCGGGGAAAAACAGAGAGGAGTCTGACACAGGTACATTCCAGTTAAGGCAAAGGCGGCAGTGTAACATGCAGAAAGCAAACGGGCAGCCTGGCTGCCCGGATGAGAGAGTTTGTAGCCTGCAGGCTCAGGGCAAATGTGACTTGCGCAAAGACGCAAAAAGCGCCATCCCTGACAGCTCAGCGCGGGCCATCCGTGGCCCGCGATGCTTTGCTACAGCCACATGTGCCCATCGCTTTATCCCTTTCCACCGTCTGAAGCGGGCAGTCTGGCTGCCCGTTGGCATTCGTTTAGCGCGGAGACGGGATCGCCGTGCCCCAGTTGCGCCACTCTTTCGGCGGTTCATCCTGCAGCAGGAAATGTTTATCCGGATTGGCCTGCGGCGCCAGCGGCACGGTTGGCGGGGTCGCAAACTGAATGCCACCGCGAATAAACTGCTGGAAGGTCCCGGTTTTCACCACGCCGCCAATCAGGCCAAAGTCGAGGTTGTAGCCTGATGCCAGCCAGAACACCGAATTGTTACGCACCAGATGCTGATACTTTTTACTGATGCGCAGCGCAATCTGCACCCGGTCGGCCATATTACCCAGCGAGGTGCCGGTTACGGTACCGACTTCAACCCCACGGAACAGCACCGGCGTACCCAGCGACAGCGAACCGGCTTCGGCGGCATCAACGTAGATATTCAGGCCGTTCAGGTAGCGCGAATCGGTGATGGTGCTCTCCTGCAGTTCAAAGATGCGCGCCGCGCGTCCCTTGCCGGGATCGACGTTGACGTAAGGCTGCAACAGGGTTTCGAGGTGATTCACCCCGGTGGCGGAGATTTCCGGTGACACCACCGAGAAACGGCTGCCGAGACGGGCGAAATCCTCTACGTATTCCGGATAAAGCACCGCTTTCGCCACTACCTGATTGTTATCGCTGCTTAACGACAGCGATTCTACCTGGCCGACGTTAATTCCCAGATAGCGGATCGGCATGCCGGCTGACAGTTTGCTGGCGTCGTAGGTATGCAGCGTGATCTGGCTACCCACGGCGCGGGCGGCGGTTTCCGACGGATAGAGAATGCGCTTATCACCTTTAGCCGACAGCGCGCCGCTCATATTGTCGAAGCTGATAGCGCCTTTCAGCGCGCGGTTGAGCGGGGATGCCTGCACCGTCAGGCCGCTGCCGTTAAGCTGAACCCGCGCGCCGCCTTCGGCCCAGAACACGCTTTCGCTGGTCAGCAATTTGCGGTATTCCGGCTGGATATGCACCGCAATATCAAACGCATCGGCGCGCGGCGTGACTTTGACGATCTCGCCAACCTGATATTTACGGTAGAGCACGATGGAGCCGGCCTGCACATCGGGCAGGCTGGTGGCGGTCAGGGTGAGGGTGGTTGACGGTGCATCGCCAACAATCCCTTCTTCCGCTTTTTCCGCATCGGCAAACAGCGGATAGCTGTTTTTCGGCTGGCCTTTTTTGCCCGGTTCAAGGCGAATGCCGCCATCCACCCACTCACGGGCGCTGGCCCCGAGCACCTGCATACCATCCAGACCGAATTTCACGTCCAGTCGGCTGTTAACGATAAACTTGCTGTCGCCGTGCACCAGTTCGCGGTGTTCCGGATTAACCGCCACCACAAAGTTGACGCCATTTTCATCCAGCGAACGCGACATCACCTGACCAATCTGCATGCCGTGCAGCATCAGCGGCTGGCCCTGATCGATACCATAGCTTTCAGGCGCGCTGAGTTTCACCGTCAGCACGTTGGGTTTCTGCAGCAGAGTTTCATTGGATGCCAGCACGGTGTAGTGCTGCTGCGGCGGACCTTCGCCAGGCACCAGTTCAAGGGTATTGCCGGTCAGCAACGCACTGAGGCTGGTATCGGTCAGGCTGATTTTCGGGCTGCGCATTTCAATGCGGGTACCGCTGCGCATCAGACCGACTACCGACGGATCGATCGTCAGTTCGCCGGTCACCTTGCCGCCATCCTGCAAATTAAGTTTGGTCAGGGTGCCGACTTCCAGTCCCTGATACAACAGCGGCGTGCTGCCCGCTTTGAGGTTTTTACCGTCTGGCAGATCAAGCGTAATCAGCACGCCACGCTGGCTGTGCGCCAGATCGGGATAGAGCCGGTAATTTTGTTCAGCTTTAGCCGGTTCGCCCTCGGCAGGCGAGTCAAACGCCACTGCGCCGTTGACCAGCGCGGCAAGGCTCTCAAGCTGGACTTTGGCTCCGCTCAGGCTGACATCGGCATTCACTCCCGACACGTTCCAGAAGCGGCTGCTGGTTTTCACCAGGTTGGTAAAGCGACGGTCGATCAGCACATCAATCGCCACGCCATCGTTTTTGTTATTGATGCTGTAGTCATAGACCCGACCGACCGGGATTTTGCGATAGTAGACCAGCGATCCGGTGCTCAGCGAACCTAAATCAGGCGCATACAGATGGATTAACAGTTCACCGGTATTGACCCGATATTTGGGTTGGGTATCGAGCGCGGTAAAGGCTTCACTCGGTTTACCTTTGCCTGGCATCATGCCGATGTAGTTACCGCCGACCAGCGCATCCAGTCCCGATACGCCCGCCAGTGAAGCTTTAGGCGTCACCAGCCAGAACTGGGTATCTTCCCGCAGCGCATCACGCATGTCGCTCTTGATGCTGGCCTTAATCTGAATGCTGCGATAGTCATCGCTCAGATTGATGCCCTGCACGGTGCCCACTTCCACGCCCTGATAGCGGATTGGCGTGCGGCCCGGCACGATACCATCCGCCGTCTGGAAATTGATGGTGATGGTGGTGCCGCGCTCCTGATAATTAGTCCACAACAGCCAACAGGCGATCAGCATCGCGATGATCGGCAGCAGCCAGAAGGGCGAAATTTTGCGCTTATTGCGCAGCGTGGCGTTAGTCGGTGTAGTCGGCGTTTCCTGTTGCATGTGCATCCCAGAGCAGGCGGCTGTCCAGCCACTCAACAGACATAATGGTCAGGATCACGGCGGCGCCAAAAAACAGCGCTGCCGGTCCCATGGTAAAAGCCAGCAGCTGATCACGGTTGACCAGCGACATGGTTAACGAAATGACGAACAGATCGAGCATTGACCAGCGACCAACCCAGGTCACCACCCGCAACAGGCGGATGCGGGTTTTCAGTCCCTGTTCGCAGCGGAAATGGATGCTTAACAGCAGCGTCAGCATCACCAGCACTTTGGTAAACGGCACCAGAATACTGGCGATAAACACGATGGCGGCGATGGGAATATTGCCGGAACCCAGCGAGACAATGCCGGAGAAAATAGTGTCTTCGCGCCGCGATCCGTTGAGATAGACGATGGAGATCGGCATCAGATTGGCCGGGATTAACAGCACGATTGAGGCGATCAGCGCTGACCAGGATTTTTGCAGGCTGTGGCGGCGACGGAAGTCGAGCGGGGTGTGGCAGCGCGGACAGCGGCCTCGCGCATCCGGTACGCCGGTGTTGTGGCAGTTCAGGCAGACCTGCAGGTCATCACGCGCCATATTGCCGGGGCTTTGCGGATAGAAATGGTCCCACAGCTGCTCAATATTCAGATGGATCAGCGTCAGCACGCTCAGCACCGTCAGCGCGATATAGGCCACCAGTCCATAGCCGAGTTCCAGCGAGGCGTAGTCCTGCACCTTGATTGAGGCGACGGCGATGCCGATCAGGTAGATATCCAGCATCACCCACTCTTTGAGCTTTTCCAGCATCAACAGCACCGGGCGTAAGTTCATTCCCAGCCGATGGCCGATGCCCAGATAGCAGATGCCGGCGACCAGCGTGACCGGCGCGCCAATGGTGCAAAACGCCACCATTGAGGCGGTCAGTACATCACCCTGTTGGGTCATCTGGACAACGCCTTCCAGCACGCTGGCATTAATGCGCATACCGAGCAGCCGGATATCGACCAGCGGCAGGGAAAAGGCAAACGGCATTAACACCATCATGGTGGCGGCCATCGCCATTAATCGGGTCATCGGCCAGTCACGACCGCTGAGAATTTGTGCGTTGCAGCGCGGGCAATGAGCCGACTGATGCGATTTCACATCCGGTAAGGAAAAAAGGGTATCGCATTGCGGGCAACGCTGATAACGTGCGTGAGGCAATGTCTGGCTGATAGCGTGAATTTTCATAGGGTGATGCAATATTCGCTCATCGTAAGTAACACATATCGGTCGTTAAGACAGCGCCTGTGTGCCTGTCTCGGGCATCACGCTTCGATCCACAGAATGCTAAGGGTATAGTAACTAACGCTATGATTCACCTTGTGGCTCTGGATATTTAGTGCTTATTTTTAACAAGCGGTGAAATAACCCCGCTCAGATGTCATTGGTAACGGTTAAATAATGAACAAAACTGCCTTTTACGCCGATTTGAATCGCGATATGCGCGCCTTACTGGCGGGAGAAACGGCGTTCCTCGCCGCAATGGGTAACTTTAGCGCGCTGTTGTATGAACGTCTCGAAGGCGTGAACTGGGCAGGTTTTTACCTGCTGACGGAAGCGGATACGCTTGTGCTGGGCCCGTTCCAGGGCAAAATCGCCTGTGTGCGCATTCCGGTCGGTAAAGGGGTGTGCGGTACCGCGCTGGCAGAAGATAAAGTGCAACGCGTTGATGATGTGCATGCTTTCCCCGGTCACATCGCCTGTGACGCGGCCAGTAATGCTGAGATTGTGATTCCTCTGAAAGTGAATGGCACTGTGGTTGGGGTGCTGGACATCGACAGCGTAGAGTACAATCGCTTTGACAGCGACGACGAATCGGGGCTGGTCACACTTACTGATGGGCTTTGTGAAGTGCTTGCGAACAGCGACTTAGAAAAATATCTGCAGCTGACGCGCAGCTAATCGACTGGATCACATGGCATTTAGCGATGTTGTCATTATAATGTCGCCTGTTCATGCCTGCGCTGGTCGGCAAACCCGTTGTAATCAGGAAATTTCATGGAAAATCAACCTAAGTTGAATAGCAGTAAAGAAGTCATCAGCTTTCTGGCGGAGCGCTTTCCGCACTGCTTTAGCGCTGAAGGTGAAGCGCGTCCGCTCAAGATCGGTATCTTTCAGGATCTGGTCGAGCGTGTTCAGGGCGAAATGAATCTGAGCAAAACGCAGTTGCGTTCTGCCTTACGCCTTTATACCTCAAGCTGGCGTTATCTGTACGGCATCAAAGCCGGTGCGACGCGTGTCGATCTCGACGGTAACGCCTGTGGCGTGCTGGACGAGCAGCACGTCGAGCACGCACGCAAGCAACTGGAAGACGCCAAAGCGCGTGTTCAGGCGCAGCGTGATCAGCAGCGTGCCGCCCGTCGTGAAGCAGGCGAAAGCGAAGAGGGCGCGGCACCGCGTCGTCCACGCAAGCCGGCTGCGCGTAAACCTGCCGAAGGCGATGCCGCGCGTAAACCGCGTCCGCAGACCGCAGCAGAACGCCCGACCGCCTCACAGCACCGCAAACCGGCCCCACGCCCGGAGCAGCAAGCCCGACCCATCACTGATACCTCAACTTTGCAGCCCGGCCAGAGTATTAAAGTTAAAGCAGGCAAAAGTGCGATGGACGCGACCGTTCTTGAAGTATCTAAAGACGGCGTTCGGGTCCAGCTCGCTTCCGGCATGGCAATGATTGTGCGCGCAGAACACTTGCAGTTCTGAAACGGAGGCTGACCCCGGCATGAACACCCTTTTTAAAATTGGACTTATTGCGGGCCTGCTGTTGTCAGGCCCTTCCTTTGGCGCGGAGAACATTACCCGCGCCGACCAGATTCCCCAGCTTCACGAAGACCCGCAGGACCCGACGGTCAGCGAACGTGTCACCTCACGCTTTACCCGTTCCCACTATCGCCAGTTCGACCTGAATCAGGACTTTTCAGCGAAAATTTTTGATCGCTACCTGAACATGCTCGATTACAGCCATAACGTGCTGCTGGCCTCGGATGTGGCGCAGTTTGCCAGCAAAAAAAACCTCGTCGGCGATGAGCTGCGCAGCGGTAAGCTGGACCTGTTTTACGATCTCTACAATCTGGCGCAGAAGCGCCGTTTTGAGCGCTATCAGTATGCGCTGACGGTGCTGGATCGCCCGATGAATTTTACCGGAAATGACACCATCGACATTGACCGGGCTAAAGCCCCGTGGCCGAAAGATCAGTCTGAACTGAACGCGCTGTGGGATGCTAAGGTCAAATATGACCAGCTGAGCCTGAAACTGGCCGGCAAAGATGAGAAAGAGATCCGCGAAGTGCTGACCAAGCGCTACAACTTCGCCATCCGTCGTCTGGCACAGAGCAACAGCGAAGATGTGTTCCAGCTGGCGATGAACGCTTTTGCGCACGAAATCGATCCGCATACCAACTACCTGTCACCGCGCAACACCGAGCAGTTCAACACCGAAATGAGCCTGTCACTGGAAGGTATCGGCGCGGTGCTGCAGATGGATGACGATTACACCGTGATCAATTCGATGGTAGCAGGCGGTCCGGCAGCGAAAAGTAAAGCCATTACCGTTGGCGATCGCATCGTCGGCGTCGGTCAGCCAGGCAAGCCAATGGAAGATGTGATTGGCTGGCGTCTGGATGACGTTGTGGCAAAAATCAAAGGGCCGAAAGGCAGCAAAGTCCGACTCGAAGTGTTGCCAGCCGGTAAGGGAACTAAAACCCGCACCGTAACGCTGACGCGTGAGAAGATCCGTCTGGAAGATCGGGCGGTCAAAATGAGCGTCAGAAATGTCGGTAAGCAGAAAGTCGGCGTACTTGATATTCCGGGCTTCTATGTTGGCCTGACCGATGACGTTAAAGTGCAGCTGCAGAAACTGCAAAAGCAGAACGTGGATAGCGTGGTGATCGATCTGCGTACCAATGGCGGCGGCGCGCTGACTGAAGCGGTGTCACTCTCCGGACTGTTTATTCCGAGTGGCCCGGTGGTGCAGGTACGCGACAACAATGGTCGGGTACGCCAGGACAGCGATAACGATGGCGTGGTCTATTACAAAGGTCCGCTGGTGGTGCTGGTCGATCGCTTCAGTGCGTCCGCCTCTGAGATTTTCGCCGCGGCGATGCAGGATTACGGTCGCGCTGTGATTGTCGGTGAGCCGACCTTTGGTAAAGGCACCGTGCAGCAATATCGTTCTCTGAACCGTATCTACGATCAGATGCTGCGCCCGGAATGGCCAGCGCTGGGGTCGGTACAGTACACCATTCAGAAGTTCTATCGCATCAACGGCGGCAGTACGCAGCGTAAAGGCGTCACGCCAGATCTGCTGATGCCAACCGGCGTAGAAGCGGCTGAAACCGGTGAGAAGTTCGAAGACAATGCGCTGCCGTGGGACAGCATCAATGCGGCGACCTACGTCAAATCCGGCGATGTAAAACCGCTGGTGCCGCAGCTGACCCGTCAGCATGCCGATCGCATCGCACAGGACCGTGAGTTCCAGTACATCATGAAGGACATTGCCCGTTTCAATGCCCTGAAGGATAAGCGCAACATCGTATCGCTCAACCTCGCCCAGCGTGAGAAAGAGAACCACGAAGATGATGCGTCGCGTCTGGAGCGGATCAATGCCCGCTATCAGGCCGAAGGCAAAAAACCGCTGAAGAACCTGGATGAGCTGCCGAAAGATTATAAAGAGCCTGACCCGTATCTTGATGAGACGGTGAAGATTGCTAACGATCTGGCGCAACTCGACAAGTCTCAGCCGGACACCCCTGCGGCTAAATAGATCGCCGACGCGATGAAAAAGCACCGTTCAGCGGTGCTTTTTTTTTGCCAGAAAAGCACCGGCGTTGAGCATTAATAAGCCGCGGTAAACCCGCAGACGGGCCGGGCAGGCCAGCGGGCGTGACAAAATGTAAAGTTATGTCTTTTTAGGCACTTAAACGTTAAGGTCGCTTGAAAAGCCGCACAATGCTCATAGGATATGTATCCGCGCATAAGCGCGTGAACCACTGAGGAAGATTAACAAATATGATGCGTATTGCTCTTTTCCTGATGACCAACCTGGCTGTGATGTTGGTATTCGGGCTGATTCTCAGCCTGACAGGGATCCAGTCAAGCAGTGTTCAGGGCCTGATGATCATGGCGGGTCTGTTTGGCTTTGGCGGTGCGTTTGTTTCACTGCTGATGTCGAAGTGGATGGCACTGCGCTCGGTTGGCGGTGAAGTGATTGAACAGCCACGCAATGAAACTGAGCGCTGGCTGGTGGATACCATTGGACGTCAGGCGCAGCAGGCCGGGATTGCCATGCCGCAGGTTGCGATCTATCACGCGCCCGACATCAACGCCTTTGCGACCGGTGCCCGGCGTGATGCCTCGCTGGTGGCCGTTTCAACCGGCTTACTGCAGAACATGAGCCGTGACGAAGCGGAAGCGGTACTGGCACACGAAGTGTCGCACATCGCAAACGGCGACATGATCACCATGACGCTGATTCAGGGTATCGTGAACACCTTCGTGATCTTTGTTTCACGTATTCTGGCGCAAATCGCGGCGGGCTTTATGTCCGGCAACCGTGATGGTGAAGAGAGCAGCAACGGCAACCCGCTGGTCTATTTTGCGGTGTCGATGGTGCTGGAGCTGGTGTTTGGTATTCTTGCCAGCATCATCACCATGTGGTTCTCGCGTCACCGCGAATTCCATGCCGACGCAGGCTCTGCGAAACTGGTAGGTCGTGAGAAGATGATTGCGGCGTTACAGCGGCTGAAAACCAGCTACGAACCGCAGGAACCGAGCAGCATGATGGCGTTCTGTATTAACGGTAAAGGCAAGTCGTTCAGCGAGCTGTTTATGTCGCACCCGCCGTTAGACAAACGTATTGAAGCGCTGCGCAGCGGTCAGTATCTGAAGTAAGCGAGATAACAGCAGAAAGGCGACCTCCGGGTCGCCTTTTTTATGTCTGCGATCAGGCCGCCGCGCGGCTCTGGGTCATACGTGACAGGCTGACAATCGCGGCCACCGTCGAGAAGCCGCCCGCCAGCAGCAGCGAGGCGTGGGTGCCGCTCTGGTCAAACAGATTGAACATCAGCGCCACCAGCGCCGCACCGACGCTCTGGCCCAGCAGACGGGCGGTGCCCAGCATGCCACTGGCTCCGCCGCTGCGGTGACGCGGTGCAGAGGTGATAATGGTGTGATTATTGGGCGACTGGAACAGACCAAAGCCAGCGCCGCACAGCATCATCCGCCAGATAATATCGCCATCGCCCGGCTGAGCCGGCAACAGCGCCAGCAAAAACAGCCCGGCAGCAAACATCGCCAGACCGATACCGCCCAGCAGCCCGGCATGGACCCGCTCAATTAACCGGCCGGCAATCGGGGCGAATACCATGGTCGCCAGCGGCCAGGGCGTCAGCAGCAGACCGGTGGTGACCTCATCGCGGCCCAGCACGTTCTGCAGGAAGAATGGCAGCGACACCATCGCCAGCATCTGCGCGCAGAACGAGCAGACCGAGGTGCCCATCGACAGGCTGAATATCGGAATGCGCAGCAGATCCACCGGTAGCAGCGGCACCGCCATATTGAGCTGACGGCGAATAAAGAACAGGCCGACCACCAGCAACGCCAGCAACTCTGCCAGCACCAGCCAGCCATTCTGACCCTGCGCAAAGCCGCTGAGGGCGGAAATCAGCAGGCCGAAAAACAGCGCATTCATGATGGCGCTGGGAATATCGAACTTCTGGGCGGTTGCTTTTTGCGGGTTGTCCGGCAGGGTTCGCAGCGCCAGCCACAGTGCAATCGCCCCCAGCGGGACGTTGATCAGGAACAGCCATTTCCAGCTGGCCACCGACAGAATCGCCGCCGCCACCGTGGGTCCTGCCGCGGTTGATACCGCCACGATCAGCGAGTTGATCGCCATACCCCGGCCCAGATAACGCTGCGGGTAGATAATGCGTATCAGCGCCGTATTTACGCTCATCAGCGCCGCGCCGCCAAAGCCCTGTAATACCCGGGCGAAGGTCAGCATGTTAAGTGAGGTGGAGAGGGCACAAAACAGCGAGGTGGCGATAAACAGCGCCAGACCGGCCTGATAGACGCGGCGATAACCCAGCATATCGACCAGAAACGACAGCGACAGCAGCGAGACGATAATAGCAATCTGGTAGGCGTTAACGATCCACACTGACTCTGCCGGGCTGGCATTCAGTTCACGCGCAATAGTCGGCAGCGCCACGTTGGCAATTGCGCCATCCAGCACGGCCATGGTGATGCCGAGAGCGATAGTCAGAATGGCCCAGTAGCGCTGGGCGACCGGCAGTCCGTCCTGCGGAGAAGAGAGTGACATGGTGTATTTGCTAAAGAGGGTGAATATCATCATGCTAATGAAATTGCCGCCAAAAAGCAGCGCGGGCGATGACAAAAAGTTGTCTTAAAATATGTCTTAGCCGCAATCGCCTGCGCTGGCTGTCCGCCCGAAACGGCGCATGGCTGCCGCTGCGTTGTCTGCTTAGCCGTCAGCGCGACGGCGCGCCAGCCACTCAGACCGGTCTGCAGGTGCACCGCTCCACGCTATTCCCGGTCACGGTTCAGCGGGATAAACCGCACAGCGCGACGTAAAGCATTGCCGCCGCCGTCAGCCTCGCTCTATACTGACAGTCCGTTCCATTTTTTTTGAAACAGGTTTAACAAGGTGCGCGATGTCCTCTGCTGAAAATGACAAACAGCCCGATTCAGTCTCCTCGGTCCTTAAAGTGTTCGGTATTTTGCAGGCACTGGGCGAAGAGCGCGATCACGGTATTACTGAGCTCGCGCAGCGCGTGATGATGTCAAAAAGTACCGTTTACCGCTTTCTGCAAACCATGAAGTCGCTGGGTTACGTTACCCAGGAAGGGGAGAGTGAAAAGTATTCGCTGACCCTGAAACTGTTTGAGCTTGGCGCGAAAGCGTTGCAGAACGTCGATCTGATTCGCAGCGCGGATGTGCAGATGCGGGAGCTGTCGCGTCTGACCAAAGAGACAATCCATCTCGGCGCGCTGGAAGAGGACAGCATTGTCTACATCCATAAAATCGATTCGCTCTATAACCTGCGCATGTATTCCCGCATCGGGCGACGTAACCCGCTGCACACCACCGCCATTGGTAAAGTGCTGCTCGCCTGGCGCGATCGTCAGGAAGTGAAAGAGATCCTGCGGGACGTTGAATTTAAGCGCAGTACTGCCAATACGCTGGTCAGCGCAGAGGCGCTGCTGGAGGCGCTGGATCAGGTCAAAATTCAGGGTTACGGCGAAGATAACGAAGAGCAGGAAGAGGGATTACGCTGCATCGCGGTACCGGTATTTGACCGCTTTGGCGTGGTGATCGCCGGACTGAGCATCTCATTCCCGACCATTCGATTCTCGGAAGACGCCCGCCAGGATTATGTGGCGATGCTGCACCGCGCAGCGCGTACCCTGTCAGCGGAAATGGGCTTTCATCACTACGAATTCTGAAAACAGCGGGCCACTGCGCCCGCTGGATGAGAATTAATTATCGATCACTTCTCCGCTCTTCTTCAGTAGCGGACAATCGGTCACCCCGACCACGCCACTGTCAGTATGCAGGTATTGTGCGCTGATAAGGCCACGTGCCGTAAGGTAACTGCACTGCAGACCCAGCCCCGCGGCATTTTTGGTGCTGCCGGTTAACACGCCGTAGCCGGTAAAAAGCATTGCCAGCCAGATCAGCGCCAGTAACCCAATCGCCCGAATAAACAGTTTCATTTTGTCTCCTTGTGACAGATAACGCAGCGCTCCACGTATTGCTGCTGGCCATGATTGTACCAGCATGCCTCGCTTTTCCGGCGGGATCGATCAGAGATAACTGAAACGGTAAATTCTGCATTGATGCTAACCCCATTATCTTTTGCCAGGGCTAAGGGTAGAATGAGCGGTTACAGCGTTTGGGACATTCCACTAAGGTTTATGAGGCAGTTATGAATGAGTTAGCCGCAAATTCGGGACCACTGGTCAGCTATGGTCTGCTGGTGATTATTTTGATTGTGGCATTTATTGTCTGGTTCTTTGTAAACCGGGCCAGCGTGCGGGCCGGTGAACAGATTCAGTTACTCGAATCGCTACTGGAAGAGCAGAAAAAACAGACTATTCTGTTACGTCGTCTGGTAGATGCGCAGCCTGCCGCAGAGACCAAAAAGAGCGATGAAGATCAGGACAAACGCGATTTTATTCGCCTGATACCGGAACGTTAATCCCCGCATGGAGGCTGGATGGTCTGGAAAAACCCGTGGTACGACAGCAGTAAAACGCATCACACGCCTGAAGGCTTCCGCAATCCTGAACCCGATCTCCGTCAGCCTGGCGATCTGCAACGCTGGCGCCGCGAGCGTAAAGCGCAGGGGCTGCCGTTGCCGCCCCGAGAGGGTTATGCAGCCTTTACCGCGCAGTGGTGGCAACCGGCCGATCTGAGCGGCAGCGATGACCGCGTCTGGTGGCTGGGACATGCTGCTCTGCTCTTGCGGGTTAACCAGCGCTATATTCTGATCGATCCCGCCTTATCGTCGCGCGCGTCGCCGTTACCCTTTGCCGGCCCGCAGCGTAAAACCCCGTCACCACTGAATATCCGCGATTTGCCGCGGCTCGATCTGGTGCTGGTATCGCACAATCATTACGACCATCTTGACAGGCCGACGGTCAGGCAGATTGTGCGGCACTTTCCCGAGGCGACGTTTATTGTCCCGCTTGGTCTGGCCAGCTGGTTCACCCGTCAGGGCGTCGCCCGGGTGGAGCAACTGGACTGGTGGCAGTCGCTCCGGTTCGACGATCTCTGTATCGATGCGGTGCCGGCCCGTCACTGGAGTATGCGAACCCCGCGCGATCGAAACCGTTCACTGTGGTGCGGCTGGGTGGTGCGATCGCCCACCCTGCGTTTCTGGTTTTCGGGCGATAGTGGCTTCAGCGAGAATTTACGCGAGGTGGTGACGCGTCTCGGCCCCTTTAATCTTGCTGCCTTACCGATTGGGGCCTGGGCACCCAAATGGTTCATGGCCAGTCAGCATATGGACCCGGATCAGGCGGTCGAATTATGGCGTGAGGCAGGCAGGCCGCTGACGGTACCGATCCACTGGGGCGTGTTCGAACTGGCGGATGAGTCACTGGACGCGCCGCCAGCCGAACTTGAGCATGCGCTCCAGCGGGCAGGGCAGGATAACCAACGGTTTTCTGCCTGGCGAATAGGGGAAAGTCGGGGACTGGATAATATCGACCAGGAATAATCCTAAAGCGAGCGAAATGATTTAAATCAGACTCTGTTTTATCTGACATCAATTTTTCAGTTCAAAAGCAAAATTTTTAATAAGCAAATTCCTAACCGCTGCTTTTATTTGGAGCAACCCTGACCGGGGGCTCCTGTTTTTGGTGCAAAGTGCTTTTATATTTGTACTTAATAAAGCTTTTTGTACAGGATTGGCGCTGCGTTAATCATCCTCAGCCGATTACCGCTTCGTTTATTCTTTTAGCTTTTGCCATATTTGTGAAATATTAATTTCTTATGGTATCCATTGGTTTAATGGCGGCGGGGTACAGTAACGTCGGTTGCTGCGACCGCGATCGCAGCGGGCGGAATAGCGAAACGCTTTATTTTATCGGGCAGAAAAGGGCAACTTCTGAACCAGACGGAACATTCATTGTGAGCACTCTGGCAATTGTGTGCAAAGCTTCTCCCCGCGTTTAAAAATGGCTTGCCATTATTTTAAGGATATGTGATAACAATTCGTGGGTTAAACGAGGTACAGTTCTGTTTATGCATGGCATCTTCAGTAAAGAAGTTACGAGTAAAGACGTTGACGTTGAATACCGCTTCCTTGCCGAACCTTAATTAGTGCCTCATTCAGTAACGTCTCTGGTTTCTCTGTAAGTCAGCCTTCGGGCTAAATAAACATTCAAAGGAATTTGCAAAATGGCAAAGATTAAAGGTCAGGTTAAGTGGTTCAACGAGTCTAAAGGTTTTGGCTTCATTACTCCTGCTGACGGTAGCAAAGATGTGTTCGTACACTTCTCCGCTATCCAGGGCAATGGTTTCAAAACCCTGGCCGAAGGCCAAAGCGTTGAGTTCGAAATTCAGGACGGCCAGAAAGGCCCGGCTGCAGTAAACGTTACTGCAATCTGATTCGACTCCGACTCGGTGCACTGCACCTCGACACGGAATCTTAAAGCCCTGGCTAATTAGCCGGGGCTTTCTTTATGCTTCCGATGCGCAAACGTTAAGGGTACACTGCGCCGCGTTACCTGCTGCCGGAGCCCCTCATGTCGTTGATCTGCCCCCTTTGCCATACTCCTCTCGTCCTGACTGCACGCAGCTGGTGCTGCGAAAATCGTCATCAGTTTGATCAGGCGAAAGAGGGCTACGTCAATTTGCTGCCCGTTCAGCATAAACGCTCACGGGAGCCGGGTGACAGTGCGGAGATGATGCAGGCACGGCGCGAATTCCTCGAGGCGGGCTATTATCAGCCGCTGCGCGATCGGGTGGTCAGCCTGCTGGACGCGACGCTCTGCCGGCCGGGCAGTCAGATTCTTGATATTGGCTGTGGTGAAGGCTACTACACGGCGGCGCTGGCCGCAGCCAACAGCGAGACGGGACAGGTTTATGGGCTGGACGTCGCCAGAATGGCGATCCGGCTGGCGGCGAAGCGCTACGCTGAGGTGCTGTTCTGTGTCGCCTCCAGCCAGCGTTTACCCTTTGCCAGCCAGTCGCTGGATGCGATAGTGCGGATTTACGCCCCCTGTAATGAAGCGGAGCTGGCGCGGGTACTCAAGCCCGGTGGCATCGTGCTCACCGTGACGCCCGGTCCGCACCATCTGCAGCAGTTTAAAGCGCTGATCTATCGTGAGGTGCAGTTACACGCAGCGGAACAAAAAACCTACCCCGAATTTCACCAGATTGCCCAGCATTCGCTGCGTTACCCGATGGCACTGACCGGGGCTGCGGCCGTCACGCTGTTACAGATGACCCCTTTTGCCTGGCGGGCGCGTGACGAAGTCTGGCAAACCCTGCAGCAGAGCGAACTGTTCAACTGCGACGCCGATTTTACCCTGACGCTGTGGCAGCGCGACTAACGCGCCTCTACCAGGGTGTTATAGATGCGTTCCAGATCGTCAAGCTGCTGCACCGCGATTAACAGCCGGCGCTGTTCAAGCTGAATCACCAGAATGCCATCCTCAGAAAGGTTCATCCCCTGAATCCGCCGGTAATCAATCCAGACGCCGGCATAAAACAGCCCATTGTTTTTCATCAGCAGCTTTGGCCGACGCAACCAGAAGAGCCAGAAGGCGAGAAAGCTCAGCACCATCAGCAGCGAGGTAGTGAGCTGCGGGCCATGATGCGTGACGTTATTCCACAGCAGAATCAGCAGCAGACCGATGAAAATCAGGCTGTCAATTTTATGCCGCCGCTGCAGCGCCACCCGCAGGCGGGTCGGCCCATGGCGACGCGGCAGAATTGCCTCATCGTAAATCGCAAACAGCAGCAGGGCGGCAATACAGCCTGCAATTAGCATGTCGGTCAATGACATGGTACCTCCTCAAACAGGGTGAGATCAGCCGCCAGGGCTCAGCTCACCTCGCTCAGCGTAAAAAAAGTCGGGAGCCTGCGCTCCCGACCCGGGGTATTACAGTCCGAGCAGACCAATCCAGTAACCGAAGATACCGATGGCGAAGAAGCCAACGATAATCCACAGCGCATTGACCTTACGGCGCAGCAGCCACATACAGGCGAAGGTCAGCAGCAGCGGGACCACACCCGGCATCAGCTGATCGAGAATCGACTGTACCGTGGTGACGGTGGTTTTGCCGGTTGAATCGGTAATGCGTGACACCACCAGCGGGATGTTGACGTGGGTCCACTTGTTGACCAGTGCCCCCATGACAAACAGGCCCAGTATTGAGGCGCCCTCCGTCAGTTTTTGCAGGAAGCCGCCACCCATATCGCTAACGATATCGATCCCTTTACGATAGCCATATGCCACACCGTAGTAACGGGTCAGCAGACGCGCCAGGTTAAACAGCACGAAGAACAGCAGCGGGCCCAGCAGGCTGCCGCTCATGGCGATGCCAGCACCCAGTGCGGCAAACACCGGACGGACCGTACCCCAGAAAATCGGGTCACCGACACCGGCCAGCGGGCCCATTAAACCGACTTTGATACCGTTAATCGCACCATCATCAATGGCTGCACCGTTGGCACGCTGCTCTTCCATCGCCATGGTGACGCCCAGCACCGGCGCTGCCACGTAAGGGTGGGTGTTGAAGAACTCGAGGTGACGCTTGATCGCCTGTTTGCGTTCGTCATTGTTCTCCGGATAGAGACGGCGGATCACCGGCACCATCGAGAAACAGAAACCAAGCGCCTGCATACGTTCAAAGTTCCACGATCCCTGAAACAGGTTGGAGCGCATAAAGACAGCACGTACGTCGCCCGGCGTTAGTTTCTTTTCGACTTTGGTAATATCAACCATGTTCTCACCTGTTCCTTAATCGAGTTCGTTATCGAGATCGTTAGCGCTGGCAGGACCTGCAGGCGCACCCGCGACCCGGTTGTATTTCGGGCTGAGCTGGATGTAGAGCACCGCCATTACCACACCGATCACGCCAAGCGCGACCAGGTTGAAGTTGGTGAAGGCAGCGGTGACGAAGCCAGATAGAAGAACGGCATCAGGTAGCCTGCGCGCATCATATTGATGACCATCGCGTAACCGACCACCACGATCATGCCGCCAGCGATGTTGAGGCCGTTGGTGACCACATCGGGAATCGAACTGAGTAAGGCGTGAACCGCACTGGTGCCGACCGAAATCGCCACAATCAGCGCCGGAATGGCGATACGCATCGCCTGCAGCAGCAGGGCAGAGACGTGAATCCAGGAGATCGCGGTAAGGTTGCCTTTCTCGGCCGCCTTATCAGCTGCGTGCTGGAACGCCACGGTAATGGTACGAACGATAATGGTCAGCACCTGACCGGCTGCCGCCAGCGGAATGGCCAGTGCAATACCGGCACCGACGCTTTGACCGCCAGCGATGACCAGAATGGTCGAGATGATTGAGGCGAGCGCCGCATCCGGGGCGACAGCCGCACCGATGTTCATCCAGCCCAGTGCGATCATCTCCAGCGTACCGCCGATGATAATCCCGGTTTTCATATCACCCAGCACCGCACCAATCAGGGTACAGGCGACCAGCGGGCGGTGAAACTGGAACTCATCCAGGATCGACCCCATACCGGCAATACAGGCGACAATAAAGATCAAAATGATTTGTAGCGAGGTTATTTCCATCATACTTCTTGTCCTCAGCAGGATAACGAAAATGAGCCTGGCAAAGCAGGCGCAGACGGCACGCCGTTACGAATTAACCTTCGCAATCAGGTCCATCATTTTCAGTTTCTGGTCGCTGGAAACTTTACGGACTTCCAGTTCAATATTGCGCTCATTTAATTTGCGAAACGCCGCAATATCTTTTTCATCGACCGAGACGGCATTGTTCACCTGAGTTTTGCCCTGGCGGAAAGCCATGCCGCCGATATTGACGGTTTTAATATCGACGCCCTGTTCCACTACCCGCAGCACATCGGTCGGGTTGGTAAACAGCAGCATCACCCGATCCTGACCATATTTCGGGTTATTCCACACCCGCACCATCTTATCGACATCCACCACGTGCGCGGTTACGCCCGGCGGCGCCACCTGCGTCAGCAGCGTTTTACGCACGTGATCGTTAGCCACCTCATCGCTGACCACGATAATGCGCTGAACGTTGGTCTCCTTGGTCCAGCGTGTCGCGACCTGACCATGGATCAGACGGTCATCGATACGGGCCAGACCGATTTTCATGTGATCGCCGGGTGCCATCGGTTTCGCCGGTTGCGCCGGAGCAGCGACCGGTTTTGCCGCCGCAACCGGCGCGGCCTCTTTGGCTTTCAGCGCCTTCACGCCTTCACGGCCGGTTTCAACCGCCACCGCAATCAGTTCATCAAAACCCGGGTTGTCGTCGCGCGCCATCAGGGTTTCGACCAGCATCGGGATATTGACGCCCGCCACCACATCATAATCTGGCTTATCCACCACGATGCGGCTGGCCGCGTTAAACGGACTGCCTCCCCAGGTATCCACCAGGAACAACACGCCCTGCGCGGTATCGAGTTCCGCCAGCCGCGCCTGGTACTTTTCAATCAGCGTTTCTGCATTTTCGCCGGGCACAAAGTCGATCCATCCGACATTTTCCTGCTCGCCCAACAGCATTTCTGCTGTCTTTAGCAGTTGTTCCGCTGCCCAGCCATGTGTACCAATTACTATCGCAATGGTCACTTGCTACCTCCGTTCGCTTGAGAAGCTCATCTGAGTCAATGAACCGTATGAGTTATCGCTTCGGTTTTGTGAAAATTCTGTTTACCGAATCATCCGGATAGTCTCGGAAAATCATCGGGTAACTGCGATAAGGCCGTAAAGTCGCGATTTATTTTAGTGATCGAAAAAATAAATTATGTGATGGCTGTCAGCTATTCGCAGCCTGATTAACGGAACGTGCAATTTAATGCGCTCCGTCATTTGAATGGCAGATTGTAAAAATAAGAAAATTTTTTGACGCCAAAGCGCGACCTGATACATTAACGATCTGTTTATTACTCAGGAGTAACGGGCCTCAGCCCACCTTTATGGATCGTCACCGACGTCGCTTAACCTGTTCTTTGCGCCTGCTGGCGCGTCATCTTTCGCCTGACGGCGTATTCACTGCTTACCCGATCGTCACTCTGTCACGCTTTAACGCGCTGACACGCATCGGTTCACACTTTTCCTCGTTCAGGAGTCATTAATGGAATTTCTATTCGACCCCTCAATCTGGGCGGGTTTACTGACGCTTGTCGTGCTGGAAATCGTGCTGGGCATCGATAACCTGGTCTTCATCGCCATCCTGGCGGACAAACTGCCGCCGAAGCAGCGTGATAAAGCGCGTCTGATCGGCCTGTCGCTGGCGCTGGTGATGCGTCTGGGCCTGCTGTCGCTGATCTCGTGGATGGTGACGCTCACCACGCCCCTATTCAGCGTAGGTGATTTCAGCTTTGCCGGTCGGGATTTAATTCTGCTGGCGGGTGGTCTGTTCCTGCTGTTTAAGGCGACCATGGAGCTGCATGAAAGGCTGGAGAACCGCCAGCTGGACGGCTCAGGCAACCGCGGTTACGCCAGTTTCTGGGCGGTGGTAACGCAGATTGTGGTGCTGGATGCGGTGTTTTCGCTTGATGCGGTGATTACTGCAGTCGGCATGGTGAACCATCTGCCGGTGATGATGACCGCCGTGGTGATTGCAATGGGTGTGATGTTGCTGGCCTCTAAGCCATTAACCAACTTTGTTAATGCGCATCCAACGGTGGTGGTGCTCTGTCTGAGCTTCCTGTTGATGATTGGTCTGTCACTGGTGGCCGAAGGCTTTGGTTTCCATATTCCGAAAGGTTATCTCTACGCGGCGATCGGCTTCTCGATCCTGATTGAGCTGTTTAACCAGATTGCCCGTCGTAACTTTATCCGGCATCAGTCGCATCGACCGATGCGTGAACGTACCGCCGAAGCGATTCTGCGTCTGATGGGCGGCCGCAATCGCGCCCAGACGGCTAACAGCAGCAGTAATGAAGAGTCCGCGTTAACAGAAGCGATGCCGCAGGAAGCGTTTAAAGATGAAGAGCGCTATATGATCAACGGCGTGCTGACGCTGGCGTCCCGTTCGATTCGCAGCATTATGACGCCGCGCGGTGAAATCTCGTGGGTGGATGCCAACCGTCCGGTCGATGAGATTCGTATTCAGCTGCTGGATACGCCGCACAGCCTGTTCCCGGTCTGTCGCGGTGAGCTGGACGAAATTGTCGGCGTAGTACGGGCGAAAGAGCTGCTGGTGGCGCTGGAACACGGCGTCGATGTGGCGACCTTTGCCGCCAATACCCCGACCATTGTGGTGCCGGAAACGCTGGATCCGATCAATCTGCTCGGCGTGCTGCGTCGTGCCAAAGGCAGTTTTGTTATCGTCACCAATGAATTTGGTGTGGTGCAGGGTTTGATTACGCCACTTGACGTGCTGGAAGCGATCGCCGGTGAGTTCCCGGATGAGGATGAAACGCCGGATATCATCGCCGATGGCGACGGCTGGTTAGTGAAAGGCGGCACCGATTTGCACTCGCTGCAACAGTTGCTCGACTTCCATCAGCTGGTTGACCCGGATGAAGATCACGCCTCGCTGGCGGGCCTGCTGATTGCCCAGAAAGGGCAGTTGCCGCAGCCAGGTGAGGTGATTGATATCACGCCGCTGCACTTTCAGATCATCGAAGCGACCGATTACCGTATCGATCTGGTGCGGGTTACCAAAGATCAGCCGCAGGATGAAGAGGAAGAACGCTAAGGCGGGTCAGGCAAATAACCGGCGACCGCAGGTTTGCTGAGTCGCCCACTGACTGTCTGAGGTTGTTGAACGCCGCTGCTCTGATGCAGCGGCTTTTTTTTAGCCTGACGTTATTGCCGAAGCATCATCTGCGATCAGGTGGGTACCGGGTCAACGTCTGGCTTGTGCTTTGCCAGCCAGCCGGGGAAATCACCGATGGGCATCGGGCGGGCATAATAATAGCCCTGCAGATGATCGACGCCGCGCGCCCGCAGATAGGCGGCCTGTTCTGCCGTTTCGACCCCTTCAGCGACCAGACTGATATTCAGGCGCTGCGCCAGTGAAATCACCATGTCGGTGACGGTGGCGTTAATCGCATCGGTACCGATGGCGGCGGTAAAGATTTTGTCGATCTTCAGTACGTCGGGCTTTAAATCCTTCAGGTAGGAGAGCGAGCTGTGGCCGGTACCAAAATCATCAATCGCCAGCCGCACGCCGATCTCATGCAGCTGGGCGATGACCGATTGATCAACCACCGGCAGCGCATCGCGTTCGGTTAACTCGACCACCAGCTTCGGTACCGGATTGGCGGGCCACCAGAGGTTTTGCAGATCCTGCAGGATAGCGCGGTCGCGGAAATGGCTGGCGGCAACGTTAATAGCGATGTGGAAACCCGGACACGCAGGCAGGTGAGGGAGCTGTTGTACCACCTCGTTCAGCACGAAGCGGGTCAGCGGCTTAATCAGATTCTGCCGTTCGGCCAGCGGAATAAACACATCGGGTGCCACCCAGCCCTGACGCGCATTATGCCAGCGCAGCAGCAACTCAATGCCATCGCACTGGCCGCTTCTGGCGTTAATCAGCGGCTGGCAGTAAACCATAAACTCATTGGCGGTGATGCCGTAGCTGATTTGCCAGCTCAGGCTCATGCGGTTGGCGGTCGCCAGCCAGACGATATACCCCATCAGCAGGCTGAGCAGTAGCGCCAGCGGCAGCTGCGACGGCAGCGTGTGCAGTGCCAGCCGGGTCGGGGAGGGACCGTACAGCGTCAGGGTGTAGGGATAACGCAGCGAGGCCTGATAGTAACTCACCTCATCTTCCGACGGCAGCGTGGGTTCAATCAGCGGATTGCCATACTCCAGACTCTCGCCGTTGACGTTGAAGACCGCCCGTTCCACCCACGGCAACTGCGGTTCCAGCAGATAATTACTCATCATTTCGATGTTAATTACCTGCAAAATACCGGAGCGATTATCCGGGCTTCTTGGCGTCCAGAGTAATAATACCGGCGACCCTTTTAACAGGTAATTGTCGGTGGCAAGCGTCATGCGCTGACCGGTAAAGGCCAGTTCGGGATAGGTCTCGCTAAACGGGATCGCACGCGGACCAAAGATACTGGAACAGTAGATCGCGTCATTATCGACCAGCAGAATGGCGCGCACCGTTTGCAGCGCGGAAATTTTCTCAATCAGCGGAAAACGCACGTCGCGGCAGGGCACGCCGACCAGCCCGAGGGTATTATTAGCGGAAACATCCAGCGGTGAAAACATCCGGTCAAACCGCATAATCGCTTTATCGGCGAAATCCATCGCCTGCTGTTCAATACGCGACTTCTCTTCAATATAACGAAATGCCAGCGTCAGAATCAGTACCACGGTGGCGATTGCCAGCGCAATCAGCAAACGCTTGCGTCTGAATTGTCCAACAAATTGCTGGGCCATGAGCATCAGTACCACCTTCCCAAAAAACCAGAAAAAAGCCAAAAATAACGGGGTTGTTATCGGCACGGCCCGATCAACATTGAGGCCGGAATGCAGAAAAGCGGTGCTGGAAAGTTGCGCGACCAGGACAGTCGCGCGGAAATCACTCTACCGGTTTACCCTGCGCTGAGATAGCGCAGGAGGCGGATTTCATTACGATTGCACATTAATTAAACAATCAAACGTTTCGATTAATCGCACTGTACTTTAATCGCCAGGCCGCCGCGTGAAGTTTCACGGTATTTGGCGTTCATGTCTTTGCCGGTTTCATACATGGTCTCGATCACCTTATCCAGTGAGACGCGCGGTTCACTGGTGCGACGCAGGGCCATACGCGCCGCATTGATCGCTTTGACCGAGGCGATAGCATTTCGCTCAATGCAGGGCACCTGAACCTGTCCGGCGACCGGGTCACAGGTCAGCCCGAGGTTATGCTCCATGCCGATCTCGGCGGCGACGCAAACCTGTTCCGGGCTGCCGCCCAGCAGTTCTGCCAGACCGGCTGCCGCCATCGAACAGGCGACACCCACTTCGCCCTGGCATCCCACTTCTGCGCCCGAAATCGACGCGTTCATTTTATACAGCACGCCGATAGCACCGGATGCGAGGAAGTAGCGCAGGAAAATATCCGGCGTTACCGGCTCAATAAAGTGATCGTAATAGGCCAGTACCGCCGGCACGATGCCACAGGCGCCGTTGGTTGGCGCGGTGACAACCCGTCCGCCGGCCGCGTTTTCCTCATTCACCGCCAGCGCGAACATATTGATCCAGTCGATGACGATCATCGGATCGTTAGAGTGTTTGGATGAGGAGATCAGCAAACGACGCAGCGAGGCGGCGCGGCGCGGCACCCGCAGCGGCCCCGGCAGTACGCCTTCGGTATTCAGGCCGCGATCGATGCAGGCCTGCATGGTCTGCCAGATGTTGGCGAAATAGGCGTGGATCTCATCGCGACTGTGCAGCGCCAGTTCGTTTTTCATCACCAGACCGGATAAGGAGAGTCCGGTTTCGCGGCAGTGCGCCAGCAGATCTTTGGCGGAGTGGAACGGCCACGGCACTGAAACTTCATCCAGCGCCGACTGACCGAAATGCTCTTCATCGACGATAAAGCCGCCACCGACGGAGTAGTAGGTTTTCGACAGAATCAGCAGGTCGCCGGCGAACGCCAGCAGACGCAGACCGTTTTCATGCAGCGAGAGGTTTTCACTGCGGAACACCATGCCGCCCTCACGCGGGAAGTCGACCTCATGCGCCCCTTTGGCCAGCAGTAAACGTTCACGCTGGGCGACATCTTTAATAAAGGCCGGGATGGCATCAATATCGACCGTGTCGGGAGATTCGCCCGCCAGCCCCATAATAATGGCGATGTCGGTATGGTGGCCTTTACCGGTCAGCGACAGTGAGCCGTAGACATCTACCGCAATGCGGGTCACCTCCTGTAGCTTTCCCTGTTCGGATAACAAATCCACAAACTGCTTACCCGCTTTCATCGGGCCGACAGTATGCGAACTTGATGGGCCTATGCCCACTTTGAACATGTCGAAAACACTAATCACAGGTGACACTCCTCACAAATTATTCTCAGTCTGCCGGGGCAGTTTATGGCGCTAATAGTAATAGTCATGCCGGAGAAAAGAGCAGCTTTTCGCATGAAATAAACTTATTAAAACCGATAGAAAAAATTATAGCGCGGCCCGCCG
Organism: Pantoea brenneri; assembly: GCA_002095305.1. Lineage (GTDB taxonomy): Bacteria > Pseudomonadota > Gammaproteobacteria > Enterobacterales > Enterobacteriaceae > Pantoea > Pantoea brenneri. The sequence goes on along the minus strand of MIEI01000006.1, from coordinate 43,636 downwards.
CTCAGCAGGCCGAAAAGCAACAGGTTAATGGCAAAAGTGGGCGTCAGAACGCAATTTGCTCGCTGAGTGAGCGGATAATGCCGGCGGTCATGCCCCAGACTAGGTAATCCTGATAGCGCGACAGCCAGACCGGATGACGCACGCCAGCGCGGTGCACCTCCAGCGCGCTATAGCGGCTGAGCCGTAACGCTTCGGCCAGCGGCATCTCAAAGGCGCTGCGCACTTCGTCCGGGTTGATTCGTAGCGGCAGATCCGGCGGAATGATCGCCAGCACCGGCGTCACCTGAAAGCCGGTGCTGCTGGTAACGGCAGGCAGCACGCCCAACACCTCAACCTGCTGTGGGTCGATGCCCACTTCCTCCTGTGCTTCCCGCAGAGCGGTCGCGATCAGCGAGGCATCGGTATCATCCTGCATGCCGCCAGGGAAGGCGACCTGTCCGGCATGCTTACGCAGCCCATGGGAGCGCTGGGTCAGCAACAGACCCGGTTCCGGTCGCGCCACAATCGGTACCAGCACTGCGGCATGCCGTCCGGCGAGACGTTGCGTATTGTGTTGCGGTGGCTGCAGCAGGAACCGGCTGCGGAAGGCGTCAAGCGTGAGCGCCATTCAGACCCCCTGTTCCAGCGCCGGCAGAATGCGGCTGACTTTATCCAGCGTCTCCTGATATTCCGCCTGCACCTCACTGTCGGCGACAATGCCGCCACCCGCCGCGCAGTAAAGCTGCTGACCTTCAGCAATCAGGGTGCGGATGGTGATGCTGGTATCCATGCGGCCACACAGGCTGAGATAGCCAATGCTGCCGCACCAGGCATTCCGGCGCTGCGGTTCCAGCTGATCAATAATTTCCATCGCCCGGATTTTTGGCGCGCCGGTAATTGAGCCGCCAGGGAAACAGGCGCGCAGCAGATCGGTGGCCTGCAGATCGTCAGGAAGCTGCGCCCGCACCGTGCTGACCAGATGGTGAACGGCAGGGAAGGGCTCGACCACAAACAGCTCAGGCACACTGACTGAGCCAGGCACCGCCACGCGGCCAATGTCGTTACGCAGCAAATCGACAATCATCAGATTTTCGGCGCGATCTTTTTCTGCATTTTGCAGATCATCTGCCTGTTGCCGATCGGCAATCGGATCGGCACAGCGTGGACGGGTACCTTTGATCGGGCGGGTTTCGATCTGTTTATCATTCAATGATAAAAAGCGCTCCGGCGACAGGCTAAGGATCGCGCTGTGCGGCAGGCGCAGAAAGGCGCTGAACGGCGCGCGGTTGGCCTGGTTGAGGGCACAAAAGGCCTGCCACTCATCACCCTGATAACCGGCCTGAAAACGCTGAGCCAGATTCACCTGATAGCAGTCACCCGCCTGAATATAAGCCTGAACGGCGGCAAAGCGTGCCGCGTAGTCAGCGTAATTGAGGTTGGATTGCCACTGGGTGGTAAGGCTGAACGGCACGGCTTCACGTTCAGGCCACTGCGCCAGCCAGGCGGCGCGGGCTTCAACATCCTGCAATGCCAGCAACGTCAGGGTCTGACGATGATGATCGGCAATCAATGCCCAGTCGTAAATGCCGACCGCCATATCCGGCGTGGTGAGATCGGCCTGTGCCTGCTGTGGCAACTGCTCAAACCGGCGACCGAGATCGTACCCGAACAGGCCAAGCGCGCCGCCCTGAAACGGCAGATGGTCATGACTGAGCGGCGTCATGCCCAGCGCATCACACTGCTGCTGAACCAGTTGCAGCGGATCCGCGCCAGATTCGCTGCAGCCGCTGGCATCGGTAATGTGGGTAACGTCACCGCGGGTTACCAGCGTGGCGCGCGGATCGGCGGTGAGTATATCAAAACGATTGTCGCTATGGTTGGCATTGGCGGAAGAGAGCAGCATTGCCCACGGCAGGCTGGCAATCGGGGCGAAACGCTGAATCAGCGCATCCGGGGTATAATCAAGACTGAGGGTTTCAACAATCATCAGGCAGACAAATCAGAGAGCAAAGAGGTCGTCAGACTGACATATTTTTTCCTGACTGGCACCTGTTTGTTCGGCGTGTGATAATCGCTGCCCCCAACGCAGGAGTGAAACATGGCTATAGGATTACCGGCTCTCTCTCATGAGCAGCAACAGCAGGCCGTCGAGCGTATTCAGGAGCTGATGGCGGGTGGACTGTCGAGTGGCGAAGCTATCGCCCAGGTGGCACAGGAAATTCGCCAGAATCATAAAGGCGAGCAAATCCGGGCGCTGTTCGACGACGAGGATGAAGAAGAATAGCGCCCGGCAGGCTTAACGTGCTGCGATGATTTTGATTTCGATTTTGTATTGCGGGTTCATCAAACCTGCCTGAACCGTGCAGCGTACTGGCGCGTTATCCGGGGAAACCCAGGCGTCCCAGGCGCGGTTCATTGCGGGCAGGTCCGCTTTGTCCACCAGAAACAGGGTGGCATCAAGAATTTTGCTCTTATCACTGCCGAGTCGCGTCAGCAATCTGTCAATCACCGCCAGTGCATTGGCCGTCTGCGCTTCAGCATCCTCATCCAGATTCTCTGGCACGCTGGTGTAATAGATGGTGTCATTGTGAATCACGGCTTCGGACATACGATGTTCCGGATCGATGCGGGTAATACTCATCTTTTTCTCCCTGGTTTGATGGGCATTAGCCTGGCACATTCCTTATGCCGCTGTCATCTCTTCCCCCTCACAGGCAGCGTTTGACGATAGCCTGACGATCGGCCATCACCTGCGGCCACATATTAAAAGTGGTAAAGAATTTTACCCCGGCACCGCGTCGCTGTGGCGTCACGTCGGCGAATATCGAATCTTCCCACGTCAGGACGGTGATTTGCTCACCGCGCGGTTGCGTATGCGTAGTATTATCCCTGGCGATCACCTCGGTGGTAGACCAGCCACGATAAATACAGTCACTAAGCTGCGGTGCGGTGCGGGCGCTCTGGGCCTGAAATACCGGCTGACCGAGGCGTGCCTGATCAGGAGTAGGTGCCTGGCAGCCACAGACCAGCAGTACGCCGATAAGCGATCCGATGCGGGAATGATTCATAACGTTCCTCCGCCTGAGGCAGACAGTACGATAGAGGCGGTCTGCGCCAATGTGCCGACCGCGCGTCACCTTACGGATGCCACATCCCAACGATAAGGTGATGTAATGATTATAATCCGTGCGCTTATTTCCTCGCAGCTATCCACCGCATTTGATAGCTGCATCACACAGTATCAGGCGGAGCCGGGCGCTAAGCGGCGCGCCAGGCAACAGAAGTGACGCACCCCGCAGCAAAAAATGATATAAATCAGCCGATAAATGACGCCACAGGATGAGGATGAAAGCATGGCGAATACGCAGTATCTGTTTTGGGTAATGGCAGGCGCACTGACGCTGCTGTTTATTGTGGTGTCGGCGTTTGTCGGTCTGTCGCGTGGTGCGAAGCAGGGTTATATCACCTTTGCCGTTCTCTTTGTCATCATGCTGGCGGGGGCCTTTTACATTCATCACTAGCGGCCACGGCAGCGACAGCAGGATTATTACCGCTTAACTCACACTTTCAACCAAAAGCGGGCGGGCGGAAGTGGCGGTTAACTATGCTGAGATGAAATAGCAGCACTGCTATTTATCACCGGAGGTAATTATGTCTGAACGTCCTGATTACGATGAACCGCTGCCTGATGACGCTGAAATCTATCCGGAAGATGAAGAAGAGGATGAAGAGCCTGGACAGGATCCGTTAGAAAAGGATATTTAATCTTTCATGCCAGCCTCACCCTCGGTAGCTAACGGGATTTTTTAATCACCTGCTGTTATCACGCGACGCAACCAACGCCTCATCCCAACAAAACCGTCATTCAGGCGGTTTTGTTGTTTCTGAGCCGCGTCCGGCTTCCGCCGGGCGGTGTAACCTGACCGGTTTGCCCGGCAAAATGCGCGCGTTGGCGACACAATTTTCCCACCTGTTACCCGTCGCTTCGGAGATCGTCAGGCCAGGCCTGACAGCCTTTTTATGGTTAACTTTTTGATTATCCTCTATTTTGCTTTGTGAATTTAATACTGACATAATTACAGTGTTTTTGCCGTTCTTTGAGAGGGTATGTGGCAGACGATTTTGCAGTTGATGGCGCGCTGGCGCAGGCAATAGCCGGCTTCAAGCCGCGTGAAGCGCAGCGTGAAATGGCGCAGGCGGTTTCCGAAGCCGTAAAAGAGCAGGGTGAGCTGGTGGTAGAAGCCGGTACCGGCACCGGGAAAACCTATGCTTATCTGGCCCCCGCGCTGCGGGCCGGCAAGAAAGTGATCGTCTCGACCGGATCGAAAGCGCTGCAGGATCAGCTTTATGGCCGCGATCTGCCCACCATGATCGGCGCACTAAAATACAAAGGAAAGACCGCCTTACTGAAAGGGCGATCCAACTATCTTTGCCTGGAGCGGCTGGAGCAGCAGTCAATGGCGGGCGGCGATCTGGCCGTACAGGCGCTGACTGACCTGGTGACGCTGCGGAGCTGGTCTTCGCAGACGGTAGATGGCGATATCAGCAGCTGTGCCGGCGTCACTGAAGATAGCCCGGTCTGGCCGCTGGTCACCAGCACCAACGATAACTGCCTCGGCACCGACTGCCCGCGTTATAAAGAGTGCTTCGTAGTGAAAGCGCGTAAGCGGGCCATGGACGCGGATGTGGTGGTGGTGAACCATCACCTGTTTCTGGCTGACCTGGTGGTCAAAGAAGGTGGGTTCGGCGAACTGATCCCGGAAGCGGACGTGATGATCTTCGATGAGGCCCATCAGCTTCCCGATATCGCCAGTCAGTATTTCGGACAACAGCTCTCCAGCCGGCAACTGCTCGACCTCGCCAAAGATATTATCACCGCCTACCGCACCGAAGTGCGCGACGTGCAGCAACTGCAAAAGTCCGCCGATCGCCTGGCGCAGTGTGCTCAGGATTTTCGCCTGTCGCTAGGCGACCCGGGCTACCGCGGTAATCTGCGTGAACTGCTGAGCGATAACAACATCCTGCGGATGTTTACGCTGCTGGATGATGCGCTTGAACTCTGTTACGACGTCATCAAACTCTCCCTGGGCCGTTCAGCGTTGCTGGATGCGGCGTTTGAGCGCGCGGCGCTCTACCGTGGCCGACTGAAGCGGTTACGGGCGATCAATGAGCCGGGCTACAGCTACTGGTATGAATGCACCTCACGCCACTTTATTCTGGCGCTGACGCCGCTGTCAGTGGCGGAACGCTTCCGCGAAGTGATGGATAATCGCAAAGCGGCCTGGATTTTCACCTCTGCCACGCTGGCAGTGGATGAGAAGATGGAGCACTTTGCCGAGCGGCTGGGCGTGAACGCAGCAAAAAGTTTAATTCTGAACAGTCCGTTCGATTATGCGCAGCAGGCACTGTTATGTGTGCCGCGCAACCTGCCTGAACCGAACCGTCCCGGCGGCGCACGTCAGCTTGCCGCCATGATGAAGCCGCTGATTGACGCCAACAAAGGACGCTGTTTCTTCCTCTGTACCTCGCATCTGATGATGCGTGAGCTGGCGGCGGAATTCCGTGCCTCAATGACGTTACCGGTGCTGGTTCAGGGCGAAACCAGCAAAGGTCAGTTGCTGAAACAGTTTATCGATAAAGGCAATGCCTTACTGGTCGCGACCAGTAGTTTCTGGGAAGGGGTCGACGTGCGCGGCGATGCGCTTTCGCTGGTCATCATCGATAAGCTGCCGTTTACTTCACCGGAAGATCCTTTACTCAAGGCGCGGATGGAAGATTGCCGTATCCGCGGTGGCGATCCGTTTACCGATGTGCAGCTGCCGGATGCGGTGATCACTCTAAAGCAGGGCGTCGGGCGTCTGATCCGGGATACCGACGACCGGGGTGTGCTGGTGATTTGCGATCAGCGGCTGGTTTCGCGTCCTTATGGCGCGCTGTTTCTTAACAGCCTGCCGCCAACGCCGCGTACCCGCGATATCGCCCGCGCCATCGCCTTTATACGGCAGCAACCTGACGCCTGATTTTATGCTAAGATGCGCGCCGTTTTCATTCTCCTGAGGTGGTCATGTCAGCCCGAATTTTAGCGCTGGATACGGCGACAGAAGCCTGTTCAGCCGCCTTGCTGAATCAGCAACAGATTGATGCCCGATTTGAGATTGCTCCGCGCGATCATACTCAGCGCATTTTGCCGCTGATCGAAGAGTTACTGCTGGCGCAGCAGCTCGACCTGACCGATCTTGACGCGCTGGCCTTTGGTCGCGGTCCCGGCAGTTTTACCGGCGTGCGTATCGGAATTGGTATTGCCCAGGGCCTGGCACTCGGTGCGGCGCTGCCGATGATCGGTATCTCGACGCTGGCCACGCTGGCAGAGGGCGCCTGGCGTCTGCAGCGCACCACCCGCGTGTTAACCGCCATTGATGCGCGGATGGGCGAGGTCTACTGGGCCGAATACCAGCGCGACGAACGGGGCGTCTGGCAGGGTGAAGCCAGCGAAAGCGTGCTGTCACCCGCGGCCGCGCTGGCACGGATGCAGGCGCTGTCGGGCGAGTGGATGACTGCCGGCACCGGCTGGCAGGCTTATCCCGAACTGCAGCAGGGCCATTCCCTGACGCTGCACGCCAGTGACGTGAGTTTACCTGCCGCCGAAGATATGTTACCGCTGGCGGTCGTTGCTTTAGGCCAGGGTAATACCCTGCAACCGGAAAATGCCGAGCCAACCTATCTGCGTAATGAGGTGGCATGGAAAAAGTTGCCAGGCCGCTAGATCGCACGCAACTTATTGTTATGCGTCCAGTCTAAATCATTACGTAACGGGAGGACGCCTATGTCAATGTGCGCTAAAGGGCTAACAGGTCTGTTGCTGACCTGTACGCTGGTTTTAACAGGTTGTGTCTCAATTCCGGACAGCCTGCAGGGCAGTTCACCGCAGCCGCAACAGGATTTGTTGCGGGTCATGAACGATCCGGCCATCTATACCGGCCAGGAGTCACGTTTTGGCGGTAAGGTGGTGAATGTCACTAACCTTAACGGTAAAACCCGGCTGGAGATCGCCACGCAACCGCTGGATGAGAGTGCCCGTCCACGGCTGGGAGCGGCCTCGGTGGGTCGCATCTATGCCGATATCCACGGTTTCGTCGATCCGGTGGATGTGAGAGATCAGTTTGTAACGGTGCTGGGCAACATCAAAGGCACTGAGCCCGGTAAAATTGGCGAGGCGAACTACAAATTTGTGGTGATTGATGTGCGCGGCTATCAGCGCTGGCATCTGACCCGACAGGTGATGTCGCCGCCGCAGCCGATCGATCCGTGGATCTGGTATGGACCGACGCGTCATCGTCCCGGCTATTGGGGACCGAATCCCTACTGGGGAATGTACAGCAGCGGTCCGGCACAGGTCGAAACCATTCTGACTGAGTGATAGGGCAGTCACACTTTTCTGGCCCGGTAGCGCTGGTCGCCGCCGGGCTTTTTATTTGTCTGTTTTAACAGCACGAAATTTAGTGATGGACTTCGCAACCTCAACATGCCGAAACAGGCAAACTGGTACAATCAGTTAAAATATTGTTAACAAACCAGATTGGCTGAGGCAGCGATGGAAATACAACATGATTATCGGGGTGGATCCTTGAATAAGGTTTGGCTTAAACGCTACCCGGCTGATGTGCCAGCCGAAATAAGTGCAGATCGTTATACTTCGCTGGTGGATCTGTTTGAGCAGGCCGCCAAACGCTACGCCGATCAACCTGCATTCTGGAACATGGGTCAGAAGATGACCTATCGCCAACTGGAAGAGAAAAGCCGCGCGTTTGCGGCTTATCTGCAACAGCAGCTTGGTTTGAAAGCCGGCGATCGGGTCGCGCTGATGATGCCTAACCTGCTGCAGTATCCGGTGGCGCTGTTCGGCGTACTCCGCGCCGGCATGGTGGTTGTGAATGTGAATCCGCTCTATACGCCGCGCGAACTCAAGCACCAGCTGAATGACAGCGGTGCCAGCGCCATCGTTATTGTCTCCAACTTTGCCCATACGCTGGAAAAGGTAGTGGCGGAGACCGCTGTGCGCCACGTGATTCTGACCCGAATGGGCGATCAGCTGGCACCGGTCAAGGCGACGCTGGTTAATTTCGTGGTCAAATACGTCAAGCGACTGGTACCGAAATACCATTTGCCCGGCGCAATCTCGTTTCGTCAGGTAATGGAGCAGGGTGCCACGCTCACGTATCAGCGTCCGACGGTCAGCAATGACGATCTCGCTTTCCTGCAATATACCGGCGGCACTACCGGCATCGCCAAAGGCGCGATGCTGACTCATCGCAATATGCAGGCCAATCTGGAACAGACCAAAGCTACCTACGGTAAAGTTCTGCGCGACGGCAAAGAGTGTGTGGTCACGGCGCTGCCGCTCTATCACATCTTTGCCTTAACGGTGAATGGTCTGCTGTTCCTGGAGCTGGGCGGTCAGAATCTGTTGATTACCAATCCGCGCGACATCCCTGGCTTTGTTAAAGAGCTGTCGAAGTTTCCGTTTACCGCCATCACCGGCGTCAACACGCTGTTCAACGCGCTGCTGAATGATGAACAGTTCAATAAGCTCGACTTCAGTACGCTGCGGCTGTCAGCCGGGGGCGGGATGGCGGTGCAGAAAGCGGTGGCGGAACGCTGGGAAAAACTGACCGGTCACTATCTGCTGGAAGGCTACGGGCTGACGGAATGCTCGCCGCTGGTGTCGGTCAATCCTTACGATATCAGCTGCCACACCGGCAGCATTGGCTTACCGGTTCCCTCAACCGATGTGTTGATTCTGGATGATAACGGCAATGAGGTTTCACCAGGCGAACCGGGCGAACTGTGTATCAGCGGTCCACAGGTGATGCTCGGCTACTGGCAGCGCCCGGATGCCACGGAGGAAGTGCTGAAAAATGGCTGGCTCCACAGCGGCGATATTGTTACCGTTGATCAGGAAGGCTTTATTCGCATCGTCGATCGTAAGAAGGATATGATTCTGGTATCCGGCTTCAATGTTTATCCCAACGAGATCGAAGATGTGCTGATGCAACATCCGAAAGTACGTGAAGCGGCCGCGATCGGCGTGCCCAGCGATCTTTCCGGCGAGGCGGTGAAAGTCTGCGTGGTGAAAAAAGATGCCTCACTGACTAAAGAAGAGTTGCTAGACCACTGTCGCCGTCAGCTGACCGGATACAAAGTGCCGAAAATTATTGAGTTTCGTGATGAGCTGCCAAAAACCAACGTCGGCAAGATTCTGCGACGCGAATTGCGCGACGAAGTAAAAGCCAGCGCAAGCTAAGCCCTGGCAAGGATTCAGGTTAGACGCCGGCATGTCCGGCGTTTTTATTGTTTTTAACATGGAGCACCGCACGTTGTTGGCTGCGGTGAAAAACTAGACGTGAATTATTCTCTGATTGACCAGGATGAACAACTGGCTGAAGTCTGCCAGAAAGCGCGCCAGCATACGGCAGTGGCACTGGATACTGAATTCGTCCGCACCCGGACCTACTACCCGCAGCTCGGTTTGATCCAGCTGTTCGACGATCACCAGTTAGTGCTGATCGATCCCCTTGCGATCCGTGACTGGTCACCGTTTATCGCGTTGCTGACCGACACCGCAGTGACCAAATTCCTGCACGCCGGCGGCGAAGATCTGGAAGTCTTCCTGCACCGCTTTGGCGTCCTGCCACAGCCGATGATCGATACTCAGATTCTGGCGGCGTTCTCCGGCCAGCCGCTGTCGTGGGGCTTTGCCTCAATGGTGGCGCATTTTACCCAGGTCGAACTGGATAAGAGCGAGTCGCGTACCGACTGGTTAGCGCGTCCGCTGACCGAGCGTCAATGTCAGTATGCCGCGGCGGATGTGCACTATCTGCTGCCGATTGCCCATCAGCTGATGGTGCAGACCGAGGCGGCAGGCAACATGGCGGCTGCACTGAGTGAGTGTGACAATTTGTGCCAGCGTCGCCTCGACAGCTTAGCGCCTGAAGAAGCGTGGCGTGATATCACCAACGCCTGGCAACTGCGTCCGCGTCAGCTGGCAGCCCTGCAACGACTGGCCGCATGGCGTCTGAAGCTGGCGCGTGAAAAGGATATGGCGGTTAACTTTGTGGTGCGCGAAGAGCATCTGTGGAAAGTGGCGCGCTTCATGCCAGGTTCGCTGGGCGAACTGGACCATCTCGGCCTGTCCGGTCATGAGATCCGTTTCCACGGCAAAACGCTGGTGGCGCTGGTGGCAGAAGCCCAGGCGCTGGATGAGAGTGAACTGCCTGAGGCGCTCGGCAATCTGATCGACCATCCGCATTACAAGCAGGTGTTCAAGGCGATGAAAGCGCTGGTGCAGCAGGTGAGTGAGCAGAGCGGATTCAGTCAGGAATTACTGGCGTCACGGCGTCAGATCAACCAGGTTCTGAGCCAGCACTGGGGATTGAAGCCACAGGGACGTCAGCCGGAGTTACTGACCGGATGGCGCGGCGAATTGCTTAAACCCGGCATAGAGAAGATTCTGGCCGAGGTGTGACCGATAAAATTTCCCCTGCAACAGCGCAGGGGAAATTCAGGAAACGGTCAGCGTCATTTAGTCACTTCTTCCGTTTCCGGTAGCGTAACGTTCAGCTCCAGAATGGAGATATCGTCACCTTTCTGATCGAGCTGAACCGTGACCATTTCCGGATCGATTTTCACATATTTGCAAATCACTTCCAGAATGTCGCGCTTAAGTTGCGGAAGATAGTGGGGCTCACTGTCGCCCCTTCTGCGTTCTGCCACGATAATCTGCAGCCTTTCCTTGGCTATATTGGCAGTGTTCTTCTTCCGGGATAAAAAGAAATCAAGTAATGCCATGGTTTATCCCCCGAACAGGCGTTTCAGGAAACCCTTCTTCTCTTCTTCAATAAAGCGGAAGGGGCGAACTTCACCGAGCAACCGTTCAACGGTATCGGCATAGGCTTTGCCAGCATCTGATTCACCATCAAGGATCACCGGCTCGCCCTGGTTAGAGGCACGTAACACCGATTGATCTTCCGGGATCACGCCGACCAGAGGAATGCGTAAAATTTCCAGCACATCTTCCATGCTCAGCATATCGCCACGATTAACACGGCCCGGGTTGTATCGGGTCAGCAGCAGATGCTCCTTAACCGGCTCCTGGCTGTTTTCAGCGCGACGGGATTTTGACGAGATGATGCCGAGAATACGGTCTGAGTCACGTACCGATGAGACTTCCGGGTTAGTGGTGATGATCGCTTCATCAGCGAAGTAAAGCGCCATCAGTGCACCGGTTTCAATCCCTGCTGGCGAGTCGCAGACGATGAAATCGAACTCCATCGCCGCTAAATCGTTCAGTACTTTTTCGACGCCTTCACGGGTCAGTGCATCTTTGTCGCGGGTCTGTGACGCAGGCAGAATATAGAGCTGCTCGGTACGTTTATCGCGAATCAACGCCTGATTCAGCGACGCATCGCCCTGAATCACGTTGACGAAGTCGTAGACCACGCGTCGTTCACAACCCATGATCAAATCGAGGTTACGCAGGCCGATATCGAAATCGATAACGACCGTTTTTTTGCCTTTCTGCGCTAAACCGGTGGCGATGGCCGCGCTTGACGTGGTCTTACCAACGCCCCCTTTACCGGATGTAACTACAATAATGCGTGCCATAAATGTTGATTTCCTTAACAAAAGAAAAGGGGCCTAATTAAGTGTCTGGATGGTGAGCGCGCCATCCTGCAGGCAAAGGCGCGCCGCTTTACCAAAATACGCTTCGGGGATCTGATCCATGATCCAGTATTCGCCCGCTATCGAGACCAGCTCTGCTGCCAGATTGGTACAGAAAATCTGACAGTTGCGGTCTCCGCTGGCACCGGCGAGCGCGCGACCGCGCATCATGCCGTAAATATGAATGTTGCCGTCGGCAACCAGTTCGGCGCCGGCACTGACGCTGCTGGTGATGATTAAATCAGCGTCACGGGCATAAATTTGCTGACCCGAACGCACCGGGGTATTCACGATGCGGGTTTTTGCTGCCATCACCGGCTCAGCGGCGACCGGCTGAGGTTCCGGCACGGCGGCCGGGACGTCACTGCGCGTTTTCGCCTCTTTACCTTCCGCCAGAACCGGCAAGCCAGCGCGGGCGATCATGCGTTTCAGCGCGTCATCTTTGCAGCCGCTGACGCCGACAATCCGCAAACCGGTGGCGATAATCGCCTGCTGTAGCTGCTTCCAGTTAATATCGGCACTTAAAGCCGCAACGTTCAGCACCACCGGGGCGTTTTTCAGAAAATCCGGAGCCTGGTCAATCTTGTCCTGAAGTGCCTTACGAATCACCGCGGGATCGTGGTGATGCAGATGGACGACAGATAGGGTGAAACTGCTACCTTTGAATTCGATTGGCGTTTGCGACATCTGTCCCGACTCAGTCCTGTTTTCACTACCGCTGGCTAAGCGATGATAAAATCATCATTAAAGCGCCAACGGTGAATATTCGAAGTTCTGCAAGCATGTTATAGTTACAGCTATATTCAGACAAGCCTCAACGCTGGTTAATTCGAGTAAAAAATATGTTTTGTGTGATCTACAGAAGCCCGTTGCGCGACCAGACTTATCTCTATGTTGAAAAAAAAGACGATTTCTCTCGCGTTCCGCCAGAGTTGCTGAAAGGGTTTGGCAAGCCGCAACTGGCGATGGTGCTAAAGCTGGCGGGCCGTGACAGGCTGGCTAATGCGGATATCAATAAAGTAAAGCAGGGATTGAGTGAGCAGGGCTATTATTTACAACTCCCGCCGCCGATAGAAAGTCTGCTTACCGTTCATCTGCAGACAGATAAAAAAGTTTAATTCAGATTCATCTGTAAATATTAATCCTGTCGCTCTGATGCCGTCAGGATTAATATTTTTCTGGCCCCGCTAAAATTAACTGTACTGCTTATCTATCCAGTCATTTTTAAATCGCCTGCCTGATATTTAACGTCATTTGTACGTTTATTCATCACTTCAGCGTGCTGATTCACGCTTTTTGACAAATTCTCCACCCCGGACCGGTAAAAGCGTCTTATTATCAGGCGATGAGGTTGGCATTTCGATCAACACAGCCGCAAACATCGACCCGCCAGCCACGCTGGCATCACACCTAACCTACGCAGGGGATAAGCATGTATCAGCATCGTAACTGGCAAGGCGCTCTGTTGGATTTTCCGGTCAGCAAAGTGGTTTGCGTTGGCAGCAACTATGCGAAACACATTAAGGAGATGGGCAGCGCCACACCCACCGAACCGGTCATTTTTATCAAGCCGGAAACTTCACTGTGTGATTTGCGTCAGCCGCTGTCGATTCCGGATGCGTTTGGCGAAGTTCATCACGAGGTTGAGCTGGCGGTCCTGATTGGCGCAACCCTTAAGCAGGCGACAGAAGCGCATGTGGCGCAGGCGATTGCCGGCTACGGCGTGGCGCTTGATTTAACGCTGCGTGACCTGCAGGCAGGGCTGAAGAAAGCGGGCCAGCCGTGGGAAAAATCGAAAGGTTTCGATAATTCCTGTCCGATTTCCGGTTTTATCCCGGCCGCTGAATTCAGTGATGACCCGCAGAATACCGAACTTAAGCTGCGGGTGAATGGTGAGGTGCGTCAGCACGGTTCCACCGCGGATATGATCCATAAAATCCTGCCGCTGATTGCCCACATGAGCCAGTATTTCACCCTGCGCGCCGGTGATGTGATCCTGACCGGAACCCCGGAAGGGGTCGGCCCGATGCGCTCTGGCGACACGCTGGAAGTGTCACTGGCCGGACACGGCATCAGCACGCGCGTACTGTAAAACTTGCATCGCCGCACCAGAGGCTTTATAAGGTGCGGTTTACGCTAAACCCGGACAATCATCATGACTGACACCCCTTTCTGGCAACACAAACGCCTGGCACAAATGAGCGATGAGGAATGGGAATCCTTGTGTGATGGTTGTGGGCAGTGTTGTCTGAATAAGCTGCAGGATGCCGACACCGATGAGATCTACTTCACCAACGTCGCCTGTAATCAGCTGAATATCAAAACCTGCCAGTGCCGCAATTATGAACGTCGCTTCGAACTTGAAGAGGATTGCATCAAGCTGACGCGCGAGAACCTCACCACCTTCGACTGGCTGCCGCGCACCTGCGCCTATCGCCTGTTGGGTGAGGGCAAGCCGCTGCCAGCCTGGCATCCGCTGCGTGCTGGCTCAAAAAAAGAGATGCACGCCCAGCGGATTTCAGTACGTTACATTGCGGTGCGGGAGAGTGAAGTGCGCGACTGGGAAGATCACATTATCGATCGACCTGACCGCAACGGCTAACTGCCGGGATCATCATTAAAAAAGGCTGCCAGTGGCAGCCTTTTTGCTATCTGCGACTAACCAGTTTGTTATCAGCGACTAAACAGATCGCGGCGTTTCGCTTTAAACGGCTGGGCAATCAGTACCAGCAGCGCGACCAGCAGGTAAGCGGCGAACACCACGATCATCCACTGTGGCATGCTGAAGGTCAGGAAGGTCCAGCTGCGCTCTGCACAATCGCCGCTGGCGAGAAACACCGACGGCAGCCATTTATCCAGCGGTAAGCCACTGGGGAAACGTGCCGCAAAGTCACAGGTGGTAAAAGGATTGGGATGCAGCTGAATCATGGTGTGTTCATAGGAGAGGCGCAAACCTTGCCAGGCGCTATATAACCACAACGCCAGCGCCACCAGCCGTAACGGCGTTTTTGGCGCAATGGCACCGATCAGACCCGCACCCATTACGCCGAATAAGGCATTGCGTTCATAGATACACATTACGCAGGGCTTGAGACCCATAACATGCTGGAACCATAACGCCGTAAGTTCCAGCGCCAGCGCTGTCAGGGCCAGTAATAACCAGGCTCCGCGACTACGAGAACATTGATTCAGATATCGTAACATATTGCATTCCCTGTAAACGTTAATGCCTCGCAGTGTAAACCAAAAGCGCCGCCAAACCAGCCTGGCGCAGGGAAAAATCATGTTCAAATATGACCTGAACCTGATCCAGACCGGCTAAAAGGTTTACAGGTGCGGCGGTAAAAGCCATCCCAGACTGAGCAGGCTGTCGGTATACGGCACCAGCAGAAAGTGGATTGCCAGATAGCCGATCAGCGACAGTACCACGGTAAACGGCAGTGCCATCCAAACCATCCGTCCGTATGAGAGACGAATCAGTGGTGCCAGGGCCGAGGTCAGCAGGAACAGGAACGCCGCCTGGCCATTCGGTGTGGCGACTGACGGCAGATTGGTACCGGTGTTGATCGCCACCGCCAGCAACTCAAACTGCCGGGCGTCAATCGCGCCACGATCAAAAGCATGACGCGCCTCATTGATATAAACCGATCCGACGAAGACGTTATCTGAAATGGACGAGAGCAGGCCGTTGAAGACGTAGAACCACTTAAGCTGGGCGTCGGGCTCCGTGCTGAGCACAAAGGTGACCAGCGGTGCAAACAGTTGCTGCTCAATGATCACCGCCACGATAGCAAAAAACACCGTCAGCAATGCGGTAAACGGCAGCGCTTCGGTGAACGCCTGACCAATCGCATGCTCATCGGTGATGCCGCACAGCGCCGTCGCCATAATAATCACCGATAGCCCAATCAGACCGACCTCTGCCAGATGAAATGCCAGCGCGACAATTAACCAGATGCCAATCGCCGCCTGAATCCACAGTTTCAGCTTCTCCTGGCGGGTACGCTGTGCAGCGTTCTGCTGTTCACTCTCTTCCAGCAGTTGACGCACGCTGGCGGGCAGGGTGGCACCATAGCCAAACCAGCGGAATTTTTCGACCAGCACGCTGGTGACGATACCGCAGATCAGCACCGGGACCGTTACCGGCGCCATCCGCAGAAAGAACTGGACGAAGTCCCAGCTGGCGGCATGGGCAATAATCAGGTTTTGCGGTTCTCCCACCATGGTCATCACGCCACCCAGTGCGGTACCGACGCCCGCCTGCATCATCAGGCTGCGCAGAAAGGCCCGGAACTGTTCCAGCGTCTCACGCTGCGCCAGCGGATGATGCTGATATTGCGGATCCGAGGCGACACGGTGATAGATCTCATAAAAGCTGACGGCCACGCTGATCACCACGGCCAGTACCGTCAGTGCGTCGAGGAAGGCGGAAAGAAAGGCGGCGGCCAGACAGAACGTCACGCCGAGCAGCACTTTTGAGCGGATGGACAGCAGCAGGTGGGTAAAGACAAACAGCAGCAGCTGCTTCATAAAGAAGATGCCCGCCACCATAAAGATCAGCAGCAGCAGCACTTCCAGATTATTTGCCAGCTCGGTTTTGACCTGATCGGCGCTGGCCATGCCGATAATTATCGCCTCAACCGCCAGCAGGCCGCCTGGCAACAGCGGATGGCATTTAAGCGCCATGCCGAGGGTAAAAATAAATTCCGCTACCAGCAACCAGCCGGCGGCAAACGGGCTGACAAACGCATAAATCAACGGATTCACGATCAGGAAAACCAGCATTAATGCTTTATACCAGTCGGGCGACTGGCCCAGAAAATTCCGTTTTAACGCCTGCCCATATGTCATATCCATCGGAATAAGTATCCTGTTGTTGTGTATGGATTTCTGCCGCAAAGAATAATCCTTAGCGGGGCCTGGCGCAAATTAGCACGGTTCCACCGTGAGTCAGCCCTGAAAATTGGCTCTGCGTCCGGTTTAAATAGTTGCGCAGGCTATATCCGCTATAGGGCGTCTGGTATGATGAGTGCCCATCACAATTAAGAAAGCAACGAGAACACACTGCTATGGTAATTAAGGCTCAGAGCCCAGCGGGATTTGCTGAAGAGTATATTATTGAAAGCATCTGGAACAGCCGCTTTCCGCCAGGGTCGATTCTTCCTGCTGAACGTGAGCTTTCTGAATTGATTGGGGTAACACGTACCACCCTGCGTGAAGTGCTACAGCGCCTGGCGCGTGATGGCTGGCTGACCATTCAGCACGGTAAACCGACCCGGGTCAATGACTTCTGGGAAACCTCCGGACTGAATATTCTGGAAACCCTGGCGCGTCTCGATCACGACAGCGTGCCGGTGTTGATCGATAACCTGCTGTCGGTTCGCACCAATATATCGTCAATTTTTATCAGTCGTGCCCTGCGTCATCATCCGGAAAAAGCGCGTGAAGTGCTGGAAACCGTCGCCAGTGCCGACGACCAGGCGGATGCCTATACCGAACTCGACTACCGGATATTCCGCGGTCTGGCGTTTGCCTCCGGCAACCCCATCTACGGCTTGATCCTGAATGGGCTGAAAGGGCTCTATACCCGGGTAGGACGTCACTACTTCTCCAACCCGGAAGCGCGTCAGGTGGCGCGTGATTTCTACCTCTCGCTGCTGGCGCTGTGCGATAAAGAACCGAGCCAGGATGAGATCGTGGATGCGGTGCGCAACTACGGCCGTCGCAGCGGTGAAATCTGGCACAGCATGCAAAAAAGCATGCCGGATGACCTCGGCAGTAAACGCTAAAAAAAACCGGACATCACGTCCGGTTTTTTATTCTCAGGTTACAGTGGTGAACCGCGTGGGGGATTGCGATCCAGCAGCTCAACGCTGCCATCTTCATTCTGCTGTTCAAGAATCACATCAAATCCCCACAGACGATGGACATGCTTCAGCACTTCGCGCCGGCTTTTATCCAGCGGGGTGCGACTCTGCGGCACATAGCGCAACGTCAGCGATCGATCGCCACGTAAGTCCACGTTATAAACCTGAATGTTAGGCTCCAGATTGCTCAGGTTGTACTGGGCCGACAGCTGCTGGCGAATCGCCCGGTAGCCCGCTTCATCGTGGATAGCCGCAATCTCAAGGTAATTATTGCGGTCATCATCCAGCACGGTAAACAGCCGGAAGTCACGCATCACTTTCGGCGACAGGAACTGGCTGATGAAGCTCTCATCCTTGAATTCACGCATCGCGAAGTGCAGGGTTTCCAGCCAGTCCGAACCGGCGATATCCGGGAACCAGTAGCGATCCTCTTCGGTCGGTGACTGACAGATACGTTTGATGTCCTGGAACATCGCAAACCCTAAGGCGTAAGGGTTGATGCCGTTGTACCACTGGCTATTGTACGGCGGCTGAAACACCACGTTAGTGTGGCTGTGCAGGAACTCCATCATGAAGCGTTCCGACACTTTGCCTTCGTCATACAGATGGTTAAGGATGGTGTAGTGCCAGAAGGTGGCCCAGCCTTCGTTCATCACCTGCGTCTGCTTTTGCGGATAGAAATACTGGCTCACCTTACGCACGATGCGCAGGATTTCACGCTGCCACGGCTCCAGCAACGGCGCGTTCTTTTCCATAAAGTAGAGCAGGTTCTCCTGCGGTTCAGACGGATAACGCACTGCTTCAACCTGCACCGTCTCTTTTTCACGCCGTGGCAGAGTACGCCACAGGGTATTTACCTGGCTTTGCAGATACTCTTCGCGGCTCTTCTGTCGCGCTTTCTCCTCCTGCAGCGAGATCTTCTGCGGCCGTTTATAACGGTCAACACCGTAGTTCATCAGCGCGTGACAGGAGTCGAGCAGTCGTTCGACTTCCTCAACGCCGTAGCGCTCCTCGCAATCACTGATGTAATTTTTGGCAAATAGCAGGTAATCAACTATCGAACCAGCGTCGGTCCAGCTGCGGAACAGGTAGTTATTTTTGAAGAAAGAGTTATGACCGTAACAGGCGTGCGCCATCACCAGCGCCTGCATGGTCATGGTGTTCTCTTCCATCAGATAAGCGATGCAGGGATTGGAGTTGATTACAATCTCGTAGGCCAGACCCTGCTGACCATGCTTGTAGCGCTGTTCGGTTTCAATGAACTTCTTACCGAATGACCAGTGTGAATAATTGATCGGCATACCGACGCTGGAATAAGCGTCCATCATCTGCTCAGAGGTGATCACTTCGATTTGGTGCGGATAGGTATCGAGCCGGTAGAGTTTCGCCACGCGGTCGATCTCGGCTAAGTAGACATCGAGGAGTTCAAATGTCCAGTCTGGTCCGTCATTGAGTCGTTTGCTGTCCTTGATGGGATCGTCAAAGATTGTCGTCATAGCGCACCTCTTTTTTTGCAAACTGGCTGACCCGAAAGGCAACCCGTTCCGGTTATTTAAGGCTTCATCCTGAGAAAGGGAACCCGAAAAAAACTGAGCGAACACAACAATGATAGCCCACTGTCGCTTATCCGAAATGCGAACTCAAATGAATTCTTTGGCAGAAAATCATTCAGAGTGGATTGATGTGGAATTTAATAGCCTTTAACTCGACCATAAATTTAAAATCTGGAATATAATCCTGTTTATAAGCGGTTTGTATGGGGTTGAATGATTCTCCTGCCAAAAGCAGATTTAACTGGCTTCGTTGTCATTTATTTCTGAATTGGCCCGATAAGGCGGATAAATCTCTGTATTTTGCGCGGCGATATGATTTTAGTTACCTGTTAAGTAAAAAAGATGTGAAATAGTTGCTGAAATTTCGGGGTGATATCTGCTGAGTGAATCCGCTGAATGTCGCCTGATGAACAGTGAATTATGCTTTTACATGCCGGGTGGGGGACATATGCACGTTGTGATTCTGGGAAGTGGTGTGGTAGGTGTAGCCAGCGCGTGGTATCTGGCGCGGGCCGGACATCAGGTGACGGTGATTGATCGTCAGCCTGCCGCGGCGCTGGAGACCAGCGCGGGCAATGCCGGGCAGATTTCGCCAGGCTATGCGGCGCCCTGGGCGGCGCCGGGCGTGCCGTTGAAAGCGGTTAAATGGATGTTTCAGCGGCATGCACCGCTGGCGGTGCGGCTGGATGGCAGCAGCTTCCAGCTGGAATGGATGTGGCAGATGTTACGTAACTGCGATATCAACCACTATCAGCAGAATAAAAGCCGGATGGTACGGATTGCGGAATACAGCCGCGATTGCCTGAAAGCGCTGCGCGCCGAAACCGGTATCGCCTATGAAGGCCGGCAGGGCGGCACCCTGCAACTGTTCCGCACCCAACAGCAGTACGACAGCGCCAGCAAAGATATCGCGGTGCTACGCGAAGCGGGCGTGCCCTACGAATTGCTGGAAGCGCATCAGCTGGCGCGGGTTGAACCGGCGCTGGCGGCCACCCAGCATAAACTGACCGGCGGTTTACGCCTGCCGAATGATGAAACTGGCGACTGCCAGCTGTTTACCCAGCGGCTGGCAAAGATGGCAGAACAGGCCGGCGTGGTGTTCCGCTTCAATACCCCCATCGATCACCTGCTGCGCGACGGCAACCGCATCTACGGCGTGAAGTGCGGCGAGGAGATCATCAAAGCGGATCAGTATGTGGTAGCGCTGGGTTCCTACTCCACCGCGCTGCTGCGCAACGTGGTCGACATCCCGGTCTATCCGCTGAAAGGCTATTCGCTCACCATCCCGATTAAAAATCCGGATGCCGCCCCGGTCTCCACCATTCTCGACGAAACCTACAAAGTCGCGGTAACCCGCTTTGACGATCGTATCCGGGTTGGCGGCATGGCGGAAATCGTTGGTTTTAACACCAGACTGACCGAAGCACGGCGGGAAACGCTGGAGATGGTGGTCAGTGATCTCTATCCTGAAGGCGGTCATCTGGCGCAGGCCAGCTTCTGGACCGGATTGCGTCCCATGACGCCTGACGGTACGCCAATTGTCGGTGCGACCCCGGTGGCTAACCTCTGGCTCAACACCGGTCACGGGACGCTGGGCTGGACGATGGCCTGCGGTTCAGGTCAGCTGCTGGCCGATCTGATTTCCGGCAAAAAACCGTCGATCGCCGCGGATGACTTATCGGTGTTTCGCTATTTACCCGGTTTCGTGGCGAGTGCTTCGCCACTGCGTAACGCCAACGCTACTCGTTAAGCTCTCAGGGAGAGGAAGGATGTCACGTCCGATTGTCGCTACCATCAATCAGCAGGCATTGCGGCATAACCTGGCGGTGGTTCGCCAGGCCGCGCCTGCGTCCCGCGTCTGGTCGGTGGTTAAGGCTAACGCTTACGGTCATGGTCTTGCCCGCGTCTGGGAAAGTCTGGCCACCACCGACGGTTTTGCCCTGCTTAATCTGGAAGAGGCGATTCTGCTGCGCGAGCAGGGCTGGAAAAAACCGATCCTGCTACTGGAGGGATTTTTTCAGCCAGAGGATCTGCAGCTGATCGATCGCTATCGCCTGACCACCAGCGTGCACAGTAACTGGCAGATTAAAGCGCTGGCTAACGCGACGCTGTCGGCACCGGTTGATATCTATCTTAAGGTCAACAGCGGGATGAACCGGCTCGGTTTCCGGCCCGAACAGGTGAATGCAGCGTGGCAGAAACTGCGCGCACTTAACAACGTCGCTGAAATGACGCTGATGGCCCATTTCGCGGATGCGGAGAATCCCGACGGCATTATCGTTCCGCTGCAGCGGATTGAGCAGGCGGCCGAGGGGCTGAACTGCCCGCGATCGCTGTCCAACTCTGCCTGTACCCTGTGGCACCCTGAAGCGCATTATGACTGGGTGCGGCCCGGCATTATTCTGTATGGCGCGTCACCGAGCGGCGACTGGCAGGATATTGCCAGCAGCGGTCTGGAACCGGTGATGACGCTGAGCAGTGAGATTATCGGCATTCAGCAGCTGCAGGCGGGTGATGGTGTTGGCTATGGCTACCGTTATCATGCCACCCAGGCGCAGCGGATTGGCGTAGTGGCCTGTGGCTATGCGGATGGCTATCCGCGCCATGCGCCAACCGGAACGCCGGTCAGCGTTGATGGGATCATGACTCAGGTGGTGGGTGCGGTATCAATGGACATGATCACCGTCGATCTGACCCCCTGTCCGCAGGCCGGAATCGGCTCGCGGGTGGAATTGTGGGGCGAACAGGTGAAAATCGATCAGGTGGCAAAAGCGGCCGGAACGGTAGGGTACGAACTGATGTGCGCACTGGCTCCCCGCGTTCCGGTTCAGCTAAGTTAAATTCAGGTCAGCGCGGTCACCCGGCCGCGCATCTTCCTGCTGCAGCGCCAGGCGACCAACGCCAGTATGGCACCCAGCAACATCATCAGGCTCAGTGACAGCTTCTCAGCCATCGGCAGCGCCACGATAATCAGGCTGCCTGCCGCACCGCCCGCCATCTGGATAAATCCCTGTAAGGCGGATGCCACCCCAGCCTGTTGCTGATACGGCTCCAGTGCATAGCTGGTGGCCGGACCGACGGTAAACGCCAGTCCCGCGACTGATACCGCCACCGGGAACATATACAGCGCCCAGTGAGTCTGCATTGACGCCGGGAACAGCATCATTCCTGCCAGCAACAGCAGCGCGCCCAGCAGCATAGTGACAAACCCCATCGCCAGACAGAAAGGCCGTCCCGCTTTGCGGATGGTTTTATTGACGAACACACTGACGAACATGATCCAGAAGCCGTTAGCGCCAAAGGCAAAGGAGAACTGAATCGGCGATAAGCCACCCTCGGTCATCAAAACCTGCGGAGCCAGCGAGACATAGGTCAGCACCATGCCCAGAGCGCCCGCATTGGCAAAGGCAAAGGCGAGGAAGCGTGGCTGACGCAGAATGGCGGCATACTGCGCAATCGGCAGGCCTTTGACCCGTAGAGTATCGGCCGGACGCGTTTCCGGCAGCCAGATAATCACCAGCAGCATGATCAGCGCGCCGTAGCCGCACAGGAACCAGAAGGGCGCGCGCCAGTCAAAGGCGCTGGCCAGCAGGCCACCCAGCAGCGGTGCCAGGGCCGGCACGATGTTTAACGCGCCATTCAGAAAGCCGTAGGCGCGTGCCGCATCATCACCGCTCAGACGGTCACGTACGCCGCTGAAGGCGACCACCGCACTACAACAGACGCCACAGCCCTGCACCAGACGGGCAATCAGGAACAGCGGAAACGAGGTGGCCGTGGCGGCGATGACGCTGCCTGCGATGTAAAGCGCCAGCCCCAGCAGGGCGATCGGCTTGCGACCGTAGTTATCCACCAGCGGACCGGTCACCAGTTGTCCCAGTCCCATCACCAGCAGAAACAGGGGAATGGTGGTCTGCACCAGATTGACCGGGGTATTCAGCCCTTCCGCAATCTGCGGCAGTGTGGGCAAATAGAGATCGATGCCTAAAGGTGCCAGCAGCACCAGGCTCAATAACAGTAGAGTAAATTTTTGCATAACGACCAGAGGGTAAACGTTCTGTTAAAAAACGAGCCGCAGAGGGTAATGATTCAGGGCGAAAAAAGATAGAGGGGAACGTGCGGAAGTTGCGATGCCTGCTGTAAACAGGCATCGCATAACAGGTTTAGTAAGCACCGTCACGGCGCAGTACCACCCCGGCGGTTTTGAACAGAATGGCGATATCGGTCCACAGCGCCCAGTTTTTGACATACCAGGAGTCAAAGTAGACGCGGGTATCATAATCAATGTCATTACGTCCGCTGACCTGCCACAAGCCGGTCATTCCGGCTTCGCCATCAGATAGTAATCGACATCGCCAGCATAACGTTCCAGCTCCGCTTCAATCACCGGACGCGGCCCGACCAGACTCATCTCGCCACGGATCACGTTCCACAGCTGCGGCAGCTCATCCAGACTGGTTTTACGCAGGAAGCCACCGATCTTTGTAATGCGCGGATCGTTCTTCAGTTTAAAGTCCTTATCCCACTCAATGCGCGCCGCTTCGCTGGTGGCCAGCAGATTCTCCAGCACCTCCTTCGAGTTGGTGACCATTGAACGGAACTTAAGGCATTTAAACTTCTTACCATCCTGGCCGACGCGCTCATGGCCGTAAATCGCGTTGCCGCCGTCGCGTTTCACCATGTAGCAGAGCAGGGCGAAAATCGGACCGAGAAACAGCAGCAGCATCGAAGCGACAATCAGGTCAAAGGCGCGCTTCAGGAACCGCGACGAGTATTTGGCCAGATTATTGCTGACCCGCAGGATCATCACTTCATGGCTGAAGATAAACGACATGTCGGTACCGTAGAGCGGCACACCGCGCAGGGTCGGGATCACTGAGACAGAGCGACAGTTCATCTTCGACAGGAACTTCAGCCAGCGGTCGCGCATCGGTTGCTGCTCATATTCCATCGCCACAATAAACTGCACGTTGTCACGGTCGATAGTTTGCCAGTTGATATCTTTCCAGGTGATCACCGGCACGCCATTAACCGTTTGCTGCGCCGGTACGTCATCTACCGAGATAAATGCCTGCACGTTATAGCCGAGGATCTCCTCGCTCTGTAGCGCGGCGTAGGCTTCGGTGGCGTTACGGCCGGAACCAATAATAATGGTCTCTTTCTGCCACTGACCGGCTTTATTAATGGCGCGCTTAACCAACGCGCGCATTAACGGCAGCAGCAGCAGTGCGTACGTCCAGCTGAACACCCACACCATGCGGGAAAAATCCCACTTAGAGAAAGCAATCAGGGCGAGATCGAGCAGGGAGAAAACGAAAAGCGTCTTAACGATTTCTTTCAGCTCGAACCAAAAGGGTTTGCGATAGGTGTAGTGACGCAGGCGTACCCAGAACCAGCCGGTACACATGACGGACATAATAAACTGCGCGACAAAACGGTATTCAATTTGTTGCGGGGGAATAAAAGTATCCAGCTCTCCCCAAATACCCTGAATAGTGGCGGCCGATAAAAACAACGCCAGATTAAGTGCAATCAAATCAGAAAAACTCAGGGCGAACTTTACGATGATATTTTTACGCGTTCCGCTCCACGAGCGGCTCGGGTTATTCATTATCAATGTACTTGCCATAAAACCTGCTCTCTTTCTTAAGTAAAAGATGGCCTGACCAGAATCAAGTACGCGTTCAGGAGTGGGCTACTGAAAAAATTAAAAAATAATTTTCAGTCTGTTGCAGTCAGTACAGCCAAACGAAGCTGCGAAAAGAGTGACTGACAAAGCGTGATGTCACTCACGAAATATTGCAGCGTTGAGAAAGAGTATGCAGGAGTTATTTGACAGAGTTAATACGGAAAAAATCTGAAAACATCAAAATTGATTAAAGTTTTAAAAGGGTAACTGATTGTTCTGGCAGGATAAAATAAGAGAAGGGGCGGTTATAACCAAACTGTTTAAGACTATTTTTAGGAATTACCGCCAGATTGTCCGACTGGCGGTAAGGCAGGTAACTCAGGCTGGCTTCTTTAAAATCCAGCGGTCCTGCTGTTTATCGTAATGCCCGATTTGCAGATTAACCGGTTCGCCGTCGATCCAGGCCGGAACGCTGGTATCACGATCCCAGCCATCCAGTTGCGTAATTAAGCCGGGATTAGTGTCACAGGGATACTGACGGTGTCGGGGTTCTCACTGTCAAGATCGGCATCCACAATCTCATAACGTCCAATTTTAACCACGTGTCCCATTCATTTCTCCCGTTTATGCTGGCTTGAACTATTAGCTTAGTGCATCAGCAGAAATTAACGTGGCTGAATGATTAGGATTATTCCTTCTCTTCAGCCGGACGCACACCAATCTTCACGATCCGGTTATCTTCTTTCTCGGCGACGGTCCAGGTCAGCTGATTCCATTCCACCTGGTCGCCCACCACCGGCGCGCCACCCAGCATGCTGAGCATCAGTTGTCCCAGCGATTGCTGGTCATTGGTCGCCTCGTCCAGTTCGAGGCCGTAGATTTGCGCCACATCCCGCAGACGGGCTTCTGCATCGAGGATGAAGTCACCAAAGAAGCGCTGATCGAGAGAGACCGGCGGCGACTGACTGAACATCTTGCCGAGCGCCGGCAGATCGCGTTCGCGGCCAATCACGCAGATTACATCGTTCTCTTTCAGGCGCGTCCCGCCGTTGGGGTGCATCAGCACATTGTCGCGGAACAGCGCCGCAATCCGGGTCTCACGCGGCATCTGCAAATCACGCAGCGCGGCACCGACACACCATTTATCGGCGCTGAGCTGATAAACAAACTGCTCCCACGGATTCTCCGGGTGAATATCCAGACCCACCCGGCTGATCGGCGAGGCGGTCGGCGGCACCACCACTTTGGCTTTTTTGGCGGCAAAGCCCAGCGAGGTGCCCTGCAGCATCAGCGACACCAGCACCACGAAGAAGGCAATATTGAAATAGAGCGAGGCGTTTTCCAATCCCGCCATCATCGGGAAGACCGCCAGGATAATCGGCACCGCACCGCGTAAGCCCACCCAGCTGATAAAGAAACGTTCGCGGGTAGTGAAACTGCGGAACGGCAGCAGGCCAATAAACACCGACAACGGACGTGCCACCAGAATCAGCCACAGCGACAGGATCATCGCCGGCACGGCGATATGCCACAGGTCAGACGGGGTAACCAGCAGACCAAGCACGATGAACATCCCGATCTGACTCAGCCAGGCCATGCCGTCGAAGGTCTGCAAAATACCGTGACGGTTACGGATTGGGCTGTTGCCCAGCAGAAAGCCGCACAGGTAGACCGCGAGAATGCCGCTGCCTTCTAATACCGTGGTCAGGGCGAAAACCAGAATGCCGCCACTCAACGCCAGCAGCGGATAGAGCCCGCCAGCCAGGCTGATGCGGTTGATCAACTGTTGCAGCGCCCAGCCGCCGCCCAAACCTAGCACAATACCCAGCCCGAACTGCTGCACCAGATGCACCAGGAACATCCAGTCGAGCCCGGTCTGACCCTGCTCAATCATCTCAATCAGGGTAATGGTCAGAAACACCGCCATCGGGTCGTTACTGCCGGATTCAATCTCAAGAGTGGAGCTGACGCGCTCATTGAGCCCCTTATCGCCCAGCAGCGAGAACACCGCCGCCGCATCGGTTGAACCGATAATCGCGCCAATCAGAAAACCCTGCATCATATCCAGATTAAACAGCCAGGCCGCCACCACGCCGGTTAAGCCGGCGGTAATCATTACGCCGATGGTCGCCAGCGACAGGGCGGGCCCCAGCGCCACCTTAAACGAGCTGGCTTTGGTTCGCATGCCACCATCCAGCAGGATGATAGCCAGCGCCAGGTTGGAGATCAGATAAGCGGCGGGATAGTTATCAAAGGCGATACCGCCGATGCCATCAATCCCGGTCAGCATGCCGAGTGCCAGGAAGATAACCAGGATAGGAATGCCGAGGCGCGAGGAGAAAGAGCTGAGCAAAATGCTCGAGGCGACCAGCACGGAACCGATGATAAACAGACTGTAAACTATGGTGTGGTTCAAACCCGGGCTCCTGAGATATGGCGTTGAGTTGCATCAAATCATGACAAATGTCCATGCTATGTCTAAAAGATAATGTTTTATCAAGGAGTTGTCATGGTCAAAATGAAAATTATACGAATTGCTTATTGGCTTATGGAATCAGATTAATGTGAAGAATGAGGGAGTTGGCAGGCAAGGGGGAGAAAAACGACTGTTTTATCAGGTTATTCAGCAGATAAAAAACAAGCCGGTGATAAGCCGGCTTGGATGATCAGGCTTCGGTCGCCTGTTTATGAAACAGAGGACGGAACACCGGATAGATATCTTCCGGTTCGCGAATATGCTCTATCGCGAAGTTGTCGAACATCGCCTGCAGATGCTCATACTCGCGCCACAAGGTCTGGTGGGCGCGACGGGTGATTTCGATATAACTGTAGTAACGCACCACGGGCAGGATATTCTTCGCCAGAATTTCGTGACAAAGCGGTGAATCATCGGCCCAGTTATCGCCATCGGACGCCTGCGCAGCGTAGATATTCCACTGCGCCGGGTCATAGCGATCCTTGACCACCTCATCCATCAGCTTCAGCGCGCTGGAAACGATGGTGCCACCGGTCTCCTGCGAGTAGAAGAACTCCTGTTCGTCAACCTCTTTAGCCTGAGTGTGGTGACGGATATAGACCACATCGACATTCTTGTAGGTCCGGCTCAGGAACAGATAGAGCAAAATGTAGAAACGCTTGGCCATATCTTTAGTGGCCTGATCCATTGAACCTGAGACATCCATTAAGCAGAACATCACCGCCTGGCTGGAGGGCTCCGGACGCTTCTCAAAGTTTTTGTAGCGCAGGTCAAAGGTGTCGATAAACGGCACCCGCTCGATGCGTGCGCGCAGTTCAGCGATATCCTTGCGCAGGCGCTCCTCTTCCAGCAGCTGGGCCGGTTCCGATTTCTCAACGATGCTGAGCGTCTCTTCCAGCTCGTGCAGCATCCGCCGTTTCCCTGCGGTCATCGCCGTACGGCGCGCCAGTGAATTTTGCAACGAGCGCACCACACTGATGTTGGCGGGCACCCCGTTAGAGGTGTAGCCGGCGCGGTGCGTTTTGTATTCATTCAGCTGACGATGCTGGTTACGACGCAGGTTGGGCAGCGCCAGATCTTCAAACAGCAGATCGAGATATTCATCCTTGGAAATCTGAAAGACGAATTCATCCTGTCCTTCGCCATCCTGACTGGCGTTGCCCTGACCACTGCCGCCGCCACCGCCGCCCTGCGGTCGCTCAATGCGATCATTCTGCACAAAATGGTCGTTTCCGGGATGCACGCGATGGCGATTGCCGCCGCGTCCCTGGTGGAAAATCGGCTCATTGATGTCATCAATAGGTATCGAAACAGATTCACCGCTGCTGACGTCGGTAACCGAGCGTTTATTGATGGCCTCGGAGATCGACTGCTTGATTTGCGACTTGTAACGGCGCAAGAAGCGCTGGCGGTTAACCGCGCTCTTGTTTTTACCGTTCAGCCGGCGATCGATGAAATAGGCCATAGTGTTCCCCCAAACTACATTGCAAGCAGGTCGGGCTAGCCCGACCTTTAGACGACCGGTATCGAAATACCGGTTTGCTTACTTTAATCAGGACGATTTACGCACACGCAAATACCATTCACACAGCAGGCGCACCTGTTTGCGGGTATAGCCTTTTTCCATCATGCGATCGACGAAATCATCATGTTTCTTCTGCTCATCGGTAGAGGTCTTGGTATTGAAGGAGATCACCGGCAGCAACTCTTCCGTATTCGAGAACATTTTCTTCTCGATCACGGTGCGTAATTTCTCGTAACTGGTCCAGTTCGGATTGCGACCGTTATTGTGTGCCCGGGCGCGCAGCACAAAGTTGACAATCTCGTTACGGAAATCTTTCGGGTTACTGATACCAGCAGGTTTCTCAATCTTCTCCAGCTCCGCATTCAGTGATTCACGATCGAACAGCTGACCGGTATCGGGATCGCGATACTCCTGATCCTGAATCCAGAAGTCGGCGTAGGTCACGTAGCGATCGAAGATGTTCTGACCATACTCGGAATAGGATTCCAGGTAAGCGGTCTGAATCTCTTTGCCAATGAACTCGGCGTATTTCGGGATCAGATAGCCTTTCAGGTGCTCCAGGTATTTTTCCGCCTGGTCCTGCGGGAACTGCTCACGTTCAATCTGCTGCTCCAGCACGTAAAACAGGTGCACCGGGTTGGCCGCCACTTCGGCATGGTCAAAGTTGAAGACGCGCGACAGGATCTTAAAGGCAAAACGGGTCGACAGACCGTTCATCCCTTCATCCACGCCAGCGTAGTCATGATACTCCTGCCACGATTTGGCTTTAGGATCGGTATCTTTCAGGCTTTCGCCGTCATAAACCCGCATTTTGGAGTAGATGCTTGAGTTTTCCGGATCTTTCAGCCGCGACAGAATCGAAAAGCGAGCCAGGGTTTCCAGCGTGCCGGGTGCACAAGGCGAGGTGGCCAGCTCACTGTGATTCAGCAGTTTTTCATATATTTTGATCTCTTCTGAGACCCGCAGGCAATAAGGCACTTTGACGATGTAAACACGGTCAAGGAACGCCTCATTGTTTTTGTTATTACGGAAGGTGACCCATTCTGATTCGTTAGAGTGCGCCAGAATGATGCCGTTAAACGGCAGGGCCGAAATACCCTCGGTACCGTTATAGTTACCTTCCTGGGTAGCGGTCAGTAAGGGATGCAGTACCTTAATCGGCGCCTTAAACATCTCGACGAATTCCATGATTCCCTGGTTAGCGCGGCACAATGCGCCGGAGTAGCCGTAGGCATCAGGATCGTTTTGCGCGTGATTTTCCAGTTTACGGATGTCCACTTTACCCACCAGCGCCGAGATATCCTGGTTGTTCTCATCGCCAGGTTCGGTTTTGGCAATCGCCAGTTGTTCAAGAATCGATGGCCAGACCTTAACCACTTTAAAGCGTGAGATATCGCCACCGAAATCGTGCAGACGTTTAGCCGCCCACGGCGACATAATGGTACCGAGGTAGCGACGCGGCACGCCGTACTCTTTTTCAAGGATATGGGCATCTTCCTGCGGGTTGAACAGGCAGAGCGGATGGTCATTGACCGGGCTGCGTTCGCCATCGGCGCTCAGCACGTAGATCGGTACGCGCTGCATCAGCGATTTAAGCCGCTCAGCCAGCGAGGATTTACCACCGCCGACCGGACCCAGCAGATAGAGGATCTGTTTCTTCTCTTCAAGTCCCTGAGCGGCATGTTTCAGGTAGGAGACGATTTGTTCAATCGCTTCCTCCATGCCGTAAAACTCCTCGAACGCCGGATAGCGTCCCATCACACGGTTGGAGAATATTCTGGAAAGGCGTGGCTCCTGAGCAGTGTCAACCATTACTGGCTCACCAATAGCCATTAACAGTCGCTCTGCAGCGTTGGCGTATGCACTGCGATCCTGCTTACAGATAGCAAGAAATTCCTGCAGTGTGAACTCTTCGTCCTTGGCAGCTTCATAACGCTGACGATAGTGATCGAATATATTCATAGCGATGCCCGTCCTTTCGTTTTTAGCACAGGTAAGGAGCGTAATTAGAGGCTCATGCAGCTCCCGGAAGATATTCTCTATTGAGTACAGCAACCCTTATGCCAACCTGATCGTTTTTATCGGGATACACAACTTTTATGGTTACTCTGCTCGTACAATATGTCTGGTCTTACTTCTAACTGTAGATGGCTTCTAAGAAATTTCCTCCATGGCTGTGGATAGGTGAGGGTGAGATCAACAACATAATCGGTTTGATGTAAGGCCGGTATGCGCCTCTGTTGACTTAACTTAACGTGATTTTAACCTTTAATGCCACTTTCAGCGGCTGGTCGCTTAAAGGAATTCGATATAAGTTAATCCAGTCGCAAAAAAACGTTAGACTTCATGTTTGATTGTTATATTTATGGAATGAATAAATTGTGAACCAATTCAAATTTAAGGCGCTTGTCGCACTTTTACCTTGTTATTTGCTCTCTGGCGGCGTTAACGCCGCACCGCTTTCTGTCGGTGCTTCAGTGATTTATGCCGAGTCCCCTTATCGTGGTGGTCAGGACCGTTATCTGCCGGTTCCGGTGATCAATTACGAAGGTGAAGACTTCTGGTTCCGCAGCCTGCAGGGCGGTTACTACCTGTGGAAAGATCCGCAGAACCAGCTGTCACTGACGGTGCTCGGTTCCCCGCAGGAATACAAACCCAGCGACAACGATCTGGGCGATATGAAAGGGCTGGATAAACGTCGCATGACCCTGATGGCGGGTGCTACCTACCGTCATACTGCCGACTGGGGTATTGTTCGCACCGCCTTACTGGGTGACGTGCTGAACAACAGCAACGGTATGATCTGGGACTTAACCTACCTTTACCGTTTCGAAATGGGTGATTTCAGCCTGACGCCGGGTATTGGTGCGATGTGGAACAGTGCCAATCAAAACCGTTATTACTACGGTGTTTCCGGCCATGAAAGCGCCCGTACCGGCATCAGCCGCTACAATCCGGATGACAGCTGGTCACCTTATGTCGAGCTGAGCGCCAGCTATCAGATTTCGCCGGAGTGGAACGTTGGCGTCGTCGGACGCTATACCCGCTTCGACAGCGAAATCAAAGACAGCCCGATGATTGATAAAAGCGGCCAGGCGACACTCTGGACCGGCGTCAGTTACACCTTCTGATAACGCACTAAACGAGGGCATTTTATGCCCTCTGTTCTTTTATGGGGCCTCATAATGGGGCGGGAGAGCGGAATGCGTAACCTCATCAATTTTGCCGGCCATCGCTCTCTGCCGGTGATCGGCCAGGGCAGCTGGTATATGGGCGAAAATCCGGCGCAGCGTGCAACCGAAGTCGCTGCGCTGCAGGCCGGACTGGCATGCGGTCTGCGCCTGATCGACACGGCGGAAATGTACGCTGACGGCGCTGCAGAACAGGTAGTGGGTGAAGCGCTGCAGGGGCGTCGTGACCAGGCACTGGTGGTGTCTAAAGTCTATCCGTGGAATGCCGGTGAGCAGGATGCTATCGGGGCCTGCGAGCGCAGCCTGCGCCGCCTGAGAACCGATTATCTCGATCTTTACCTGCTGCACTGGCGCGGTAACGTTCCGCTGGAAGAGACAATACGGGCGATGGAACGTCTGCAGCAGCAGGGTAAAATCCGCTACTGGGGCGTCTCTAATTTCGATACCGATGATATGGCTGAGCTGTGGGATGAAGCGGGTGGGGCGCAGTGCGCGACCAATCAGGTACTGTACCATCTTGGCTCACGCGGCATTGAATATGATCTGTTGCCAGCCTGCCAGCAGCGAAACCTGCCGATCATGGCTTATTGTCCGCTGGCACAGGCCGGACGACTACGCGATAGCCTGTTCAGCGATCCACAACTGACCCGGCTTGCACAGCAAAAGGGCATCAGCGTGGCGCAGCTACTGCTGGCGTGGGTAATCCGTCAGCCTGGGGTTATCGCTATTCCCAAAGCCAGTTCTGTCGCCCATGTGCAGGAAAATGCTGCGGCGCTGGAGGTGGTTCTGACAGAGGACGATCTCAGCCTGATCAACCAGCGCTATCCGGCACCGCAGCACAAGTTGCCGCTCGACGTGGTTTAAGCCTTAACCGCCTCGCCGCTGACTTTTTTCTTCAGGCGGAAGGTGGTGGCCAGACGGGCCGGCTTTTCGCCTGCACTGCGCAGTGGCTTGTTGATACGGGCCGTCTCGACGCAAACCATGGTTTTGTAGCCCTCATTCGGCATATCGGCCATGCTGCAGGAGAGCTCAACCCCTGGATTCCACGTAACAACGTCACTGTGATGGTGATGATAGACTTCAATCTGCCGCTGAGCAGCCGGATCGTTGATCACTGAGCAGTCTTCGGCTGCGGTAAAGATGCGGTCAATCCGGCCCGGATAGCGCTGCTTACCGTCACTGCTGCCGATCTCACCCTGATTTACCTTGTCGATATAGCTGTTTCCCAGCCCTGACACTTCAACGCCGCTGATATCGCTGACGGTGAAATAACTGTGCAGCGCGGCGGTTGCTTCAAAGTCACCGTGCGCTTCCAGTTCGATCTCGCAATGCTGGCCGAGCCGGAAGCGGGCAATTAAGGTGAACTCATGCGGCCACAGCTTCAGCGTCTGAGCATTGCTTTCCAGCACCAGCGTCAGCATCACGCCATCTTCATTTTCATCATGCGCTGACAGCGTCCACGGCTGATTGCGAGCAAAGCCGTGCGCCGGTTCGCCTGCCGGGCCAAACCAGGGCCAGCAGATCGGCACGCCGCCGCGAATCGCTTTACCGGCCGCAAACTGGCTCTTGTCACTGAGCCACAGTACCGGTTGCTCACCGCTGGGCTGCCAGGCAATCAGATGGGCGCCCTGCAGTGTTAGAGCCGCACGTACTTTGGGATGACTGACGATAATCGCCGGCAGTTCTCCGACCTGACGCTGCGAGAGGTAAGGGGAGATCTGCGTCACCACCGGCAGAGAAAACAGTTTATCTTGCATGTTCGATTCCTTCCTGAGCGGATCAAAAAAAGGGCGACCGAAGTCGCCCTTATTCTCAATGATGTCTGGCTGCCTTATTTAGCAGAAACCAGCGCAATCAGGTCGAGAACTTTGTTTGAGTAGCCAGTTTCGTTGTCATACCAGGAAACCAGTTTCACAAAGTTGTCGTTCAGCGCGATACCGGCTTTAGCGTCAAACACTGAAGTCAGGATTTCGCCGTTGAAGTCAGTAGAAACCACGTCATCTTCAACATAGCCCAGCACGTCTTTCATCTCGCCTTCTGCAGCGGCTTTGATAGCAGCACAGATTTCTTTGTAAGAAGCCGCTTTTTCCAGACGTACAGTCAGGTCAACGACGGAGACGTTAGGGGTTGGTACGCGGAAAGCCATACCGGTCAGTTTGCCGTTCAGCTCTGGCAGAACTTTACCCACTGCTTTCGCTGCGCCAGTTGATGAAGGGATGATGTTCTGAGATGCGCCGCGGCCGCCGCGCCAGTCTTTGTGAGACGGGCCATCAACGGTTTTCTGGGTAGCGGTAGTTGCGTGAACAGTGGTCATCAGACCTTCAACGATACCAAACTTGTCGTTGATCACTTTTGCCAGTGGAGCCAGGCAGTTAGTGGTGCACGATGCGTTAGAAACGATATCCTGACCCTGGTATTTGTCGAAGTTTGCACCACGAACAAACATTGGGGTGTCATCTTTCGATGGACCAGTCAGAACAACTTTCTTCGCGCCTGCAGTGATGTGTTTACGTGCAGTTTCATCGGTCAGGAAAATACCGGTTGCTTCAGCAACAACGTCAACGCCGACTTCGTCCCACTTCAGGTTAGCCGGATCTCTCTCAGAGGTAACACGGATTTTCTTGCCGTTAACAACCAGCGCGCCGTCCTGAACTTCTACGGTGCCGTCGAAACGACCGTGAGTAGAGTCATACTTCAGCATGTACGCCATGTAATCGGCGTCCAGCAGGTCGTTGATTGCAACGATTTCGATGTCAGAACGCTGTTGAGCAGCACGGAAAACGATGCGACCGATACGGCCAAAACCGTTGATACCTACTTTGATAGTCATATATTCCACCAGCTATTTGTTAGTGAATAAAAGGTTGCCTGTAAAATTACAAAAACCTTACCAGGCGTCAAGCGGAATCGTGTCAATTGTTGCGACAGGTCAATTCGCCTGAAAGGAATTATTCGATGCGCAATCGCTTGCGGACCGCCAATGATATCGCGCTTCGTTTAATCAATCGCCGAATATATAGGGATGCTCCGGATAAAAGGTGATCGAAGTCACAAATCCGGGTTGCAGACGTCGGACTGAAAGGGTGAGCACGAAAAAAGACCCGCCTTATGTTGATCATTTGTTAGAATAGTAGTCGAAATTTTCAGAATGGCACCTTCCGGAATCTTAAAAATGGCTAAAGACACCGCACCCGAAGCAAAAATTGCGCAGCTGACAGAAATGCAGCGTTATGTGACCCAGCATCGCGGAACGGAGCCGCCTTACAGTGGCGCACTGCTGCACAACAAACAGGAAGGCATTTACCACTGTCTGGTCTGTAACGCGCCGCTGTTTCTGTCTGAGACCAAGTATGATTCAGGTTGTGGCTGGCCGAGCTTTTACCAGCCGGTGAGCGACGACGCGATTCGTTATATTGAAGATGATTCACACGGCATGCAGCGCATTGAGATTCGCTGTGGTCAATGTGACGCACATCTGGGACACGTCTTCCCTGATGGCCCGCAGCCGACCGGAGAACGCTATTGCGTCAACTCCGCCTCACTGAATTTTACTGACGAGCAGGGCGAACAGACCAAAGGATAATGGCGATGAAGCAGCAACTTGAAGCGATGCTCGCCGCAATGACGCCGGAAGTCTATCAGCGACTGGCGACGGCGGTAGAGATTGGGAAATGGCCGGATGGCGTAGCGCTAACGCAGGAACAGCGCGACAACTGCCTGCAGCTGGTGATGCTGTGGCAGGCGCGGCATAACGACAGCCCGCAGCACATGACGATTGGCAAAGACGGTGAGATGGTCACGAAGTCGAAAAAGCAGCTTAAAGAAGAGTTCGGCATCGACTCAGACGTGACCCGCCTCAACCTGCACTGAGTGAGCCACCTTCACCGTCAACGGTTGACCCGCCTTTACCGGCAAAAAAAAGCTGGCTTAGCGCCAGCTTTTTTCATATCAGCACCGCGCCCTGGGCGGTCATTTGCGCGAAAGCGATCTCGCTGTCCTCGGGATTCAGGTTCACGCCGCGACAGCCTTCTTTGACCACCTCAACGTGATAGCCCAGCTCGAGCGCGTCCAGCACGCTGTATTTCACGCAGTAGTCGGTCGCCAGTCCCAGCACCACCAGATGCGTGATCTCGCGTTCGCGTAACCAGCTGTCGAGTTCGGTTTTGCGGCGATGGCCGTTATCGAAGAAGGCGCTGTAGCTGTCAACATCTTGGTCCTGACCCTTATGGAACACCGCATCAAACAGCGAACGCTCGAGGCCAGGATGGAAATCGGCCCCCTGGCTTCCCTGAATGCCGTGATCCGGCCACCAGATCTGCGCCAGACCGTTTAATTCGCCGAGGGTGTACACCGGTTCGCCGGAGACCGAGGCGAAACTGCCATGGTCAGCCGGATGCCAGTCCTGCAGCGCGACCACCGGTTCACCGTTCTGGATGAAGGTGCGCGCATAGCGGTTGGCGACCTCAACAGTCTGGTCGCCTTCATGGACGGCCATTGGGCCGCCCGGACAAAAATCATTCTGGATATCAATAATGATCAGTGCGCGTTTCATTACAAGTCGCTCCGTCTCAATCTTCTGTCAGTTCACCGCGCAAATTTTGCTGCATTTTGCTGCGTATTTCATCGGCGGAGAGGTTCTGGCTGAGTAAGAAGTGCAGCTTAGTCAGCGCTGCCTCAACGGTCAGATCAAAACCGCTGATGACGCCAGCATGTTCCAGCGCGTTGCCGGTGGCGTAGCCGCCCATATTGACCTTGCCCGAAATGCATTGGGTCAGATTGACCACCACGATACCGCGCTCGCTCGCCTGCTGGAGTTCTGCCAGGAACTCCGCATTCTGCGGCGCGTTGCCGACACCGTAAGAGCGCAGGATCAGCGCTTTTACCGGCTGACGCAGGAAGTTGCGTACCACATCGGCCGAGATGCCTGGATAGATGGTCACCACGCCAATCGGCTGGGGCGTAATAGTGTGCACAATCAGTGCACCCTTGCCTTGCGGTGCAGGCGGGGTATTCAGGCGGCGAATATGAATACCGGCTTCCAGCAGCGCGGAGAGGTTAGGCGAAGCGAAAGCATTAAAGCCATCGGCATGCGCTTTGGTGGTCCGGTTGCCGCGGTAGAGCGTATTGTTGAAGAACAGCGACACTTCGCTGATCGGATAATTGGCCGCGACATACAGCGAGTTCAATAAGTTTTGCTGCCCATCTGAACGTAGCTCCGCCAGCGGAATCTGCGACCCGGTGACGATAACCGGTTTAGCCAGATTCTCCAGCATGAAGGAGAGGGCCGACGCGGTAAACGCCATGGTATCGGTGCCATGCAGAATCACAAAACCATCATAGTGATCATAATTCTGCCGGATATCCTCTGCGATTGACTGCCAGTCCTGCGGCGTCATATCGGACGAGTCGATCAGCGGCTGATACTCATGAATGGTGAAATCGGGCATCTCGGGACGGTGGAATTCAGGCATGTTAGCCAGCTGCTGCTGCAGATGGCCGGAAACCGGAATGTATCCCTGTGCCGATCGCTGCATACCAATGGTACCGCCAGTGTAGGCTACGTAGATGTTTTTCTTTTGCATTAGAGAACTCAGACTTGCCGTAAAACGCGCAGTATAAGGGGAAAGGCGGGGAAAAGCAGCCCGACCATCGGCCGGGCTGCGAGGTTTATCGCACAGTTTAACGCACGTCGCCGCAGTTCAGGCAGAAGGCGTAACGGTTTTGCGGATCGTTAAGATGATCAAACAGACCGGGTTGGGCTTTCATCGCGCTCATCACATCCAGCATCGGCGCAGGCAGCCAGGCCTTGAGCGGATTCGGCAGCACCGCGCGTACCGAGGCGTTGACCTGGTTCAGCATCATATCAAGGAAGCTCGGGTCATCCTGATACCAGCTCAGCTGCGGTTTGCTGACTTTTGCCAGCTCACCGGCTTTCTTAACCGCATCGTCAAAGTCACCCAGTGCATCGACCAGCCCATTGGCTTTGGCATCGCTACCGGTCCAGACGTGGCCCTGCGCGATGGCGTCAATCTGCTCCGGCGTCTTGTTGCGTGACTTCGCCACCAGACCCACAAAGTTGTGATAACCATTTTCGATGGTCAGCTGCATCAGCTGCTGAACTTCGGTTGGCAGCGCTTTGGTGGTGGAGATATCAGCCAGCGGCGAGGTGGCCACACCGTCGGTGTGCACACCAATCGCATCCAGACTGTTTTCCAGCGTATTGATCACGCCAAAAATACCGATAGAGCCGGTCAGGGTGCTTGGGTTAGCCACGATGTAGTTGGCTGGGGTCGAAATCCAGTAGCCGCCGGATGCCGCCATGCCGCCCATCGATACCACAATCGGCTTACCGGCAGCATGCGCCGCCGCCAGCTCTTCGCGAATCGCTTCAGAGGCGGTCACGCTGCCGCCTGGGCTGTTAACCCGCAGGATAATGGCTTTGATTTTCGGATCGAGACGCGCATCGCGAATCTGTGCGGCGGTGGTATCGCCACCGACGTTGCCTGGCGTCTCTTCACCGTCCATGATCGCGCCGCTGGCGAGCACCACAGCAATGTTGCCATCCTGCGCCGAGGCCGGTTTAACCGCGTAGTCGTAGATGCTGACGCTGCGATAATCATTACTCTGCTTATCAAGGCCAAAGGTTTTCACCAGCTCCTGATCGGCGGCGGCACGGGAACCCAGCGCATCCACCAGCTTGTTATCCAGCGCGTACTGCGCAGTATCGCCTTTAACCGCATTCAGCCCGGCAATCACCGCCGCTGCACCCGGGAATAGCTGCTCTGGCGTAATCTGACGGTTCGCTGACACGGTATTCAGGTAGTTCTGCCACAGCTGACCCACCCAGCGGCTATCGGCGTCGCGGGCGGCAGGTGACATATCGTCACGCAGGAACGGCTCTACCGCAGATTTATAGGTCCCGACCCGGAACACATGGGAAGTGACTTTCAGTTTTTCCAGCAGGGTTTTGTAATACAGGCCGTTGGTGGCAAACCCGTGCAGATCGACCGTGCCCTGCGGCGACAGGTAGATTTTGCTGGCGTAGCTGGCGAGATAATATTGCGCCTGGCTGTAGCTGTCGCCCAGCGCATAGATCGGCTTGCCGCTGTCGCGGAATTCGCGCAGTGCTTTACCAACGTACTGCAGCGAAGGCTGATCGCCGCCGGCAAAGTCGCGTAAATCCAGCACCATGCCTTTAATGTTATTGTCCGTTTTGGCCTGACGAATCGCATCAACTACGTCAAACAACGAATTTTCCTGCAGCCGATCGCTGCTGGCCCCCAGCAACTGCCGGCCAATTTTGCTCAGCCGATTACTGACCGAAGGCTTATCGACCAGCACACCGCTGAGATCGACCCGCAGCGCACCTTGCTGCATCGGCGCTGAACTGCCGCCCGATCCGCTCACCTGCAGCCAGATCCCGACACCTACCACAATCAACAAAATCAGGAAAATATTCAGAATGAATTCCCTGATAAAATTTAATACCCGCCAAGTCCAGCGAAACAGACCTGCAATAATTCGCCACAATGTGCGCATCAGACTCTCCATATTCATGTAGCCGGAAGTGGCCGCCGCGCGTACCAGGCTTCCCCGACGAGCTCATCCTAAAGAGCAGCGTGCTAAAAGTCAGCAGGAATTCACCGCCGACTGTTACAAAAAATCTGACTGTGCCAGGATTACTGCAACATCAATGCGATCGGGAGAAAAAACATGGATGCACTGGAGTTACTGGTTAACCGTCGTTCGGCATCACGTCTGACCGACCCGGCGCCCGCCGGCGAGGCGCTGGAAAATATACTGCGTGCCGGTATGCGCGCACCGGATCACGGCACGCTGCAACCCTGGCGCTTTATTATTGTGGAAAATGAGGGCCGCGATCGGCTGAGTCAGCTGCTGGAGCAGGCAGCACGTGATAAGCAACTGGATGAGAAGGCGATCAACAAGGCCAGTCAGTCGCCGTTTCGCGCACCAATGATCATTACCGTGGTGGCATATTGTGAACCCCACCCGAAAGTGCCGCGCTGGGAGCAGATTGCTTCCGCCAGCTGCGCAGTGATGGCGATGCAGATGGCGGCAGCAGCGCAGGGCTATAATGGTATCTGGCGCAGCGGCCCGTGGACCGACGATCAGACGGTGCGCCAGGCATTCGGCTGCCGGGAACAGGATGCAATTGTCGGCTTCCTCTATTTAGGCACGCCGCAGCTGAAGTCCAGCACCACCGTGTTGCCGCCCGACACCGCGCCTTTCGTCAGTTACTTCTGACCCTTATCCTGAACCTGCCGGCAGGGCATCCTCTGGCCCTGCTTATTGAACGCTTCCTGTGCGAATGATCGCTATCCCGGTCCGTGACGCTTACGCCAGACGCCTTGCCAGGCTAACATAGCCGCCATATTTGCAGCCAACAGCGAACAACCGGTTATCACTGTTATTCCCTGATGTTAAGGATTACCTGATTCAATGCGTTTGTTTATTGCGGAAAAACCCAGTCTTGGGCGGGCCATTGCCGATGTGCTGCCAAAACCTCATCGACGCGGCGATGGATTTATCGCCTGCGGCAACGATCAGGTGGTGACCTGGTGTGTCGGGCATTTGCTGGAGCAGGCGCAACCCGACAGTTACGACAGCCGTTACGCGCGCTGGTCGTTAGCCGACCTGCCGATCGTTCCGCAAAAGTGGCAGCTTAAGCCGCGCCCGTCAGTCGCCAAACAGCTGAAAGTGGTAGAAGGATTGCTGGCCCAGGCCAGTGAGATCGTGCATGCCGGTGACCCCGATCGCGAAGGACAGTTGCTGGTCGATGAGGTGCTGGACTATCTCAACCTGCCAGCGGAAAAGCGCAGTCGGGTACAGCGCTGCCTGATCAACGATCTCAATCCACAGGCGGTGGATCGCGCGGTGAACCGCCTGCGGGAGAACCGGGAATTTATTCCGCTCTGTGTTTCAGCGCTGGCTCGCGCCCGTGCCGACTGGCTGTACGGCATCAATATGACCCGTGCCTGGACGCTGCTGGGGCGCAGTGCCGGCTACGATGGCGTGCTGTCAGTGGGTCGGGTGCAGACGCCGGTGCTCGGGCTGGTGGTGCGGCGCGATGAAGAGATAGAGAATTTCCTGCCGAAAGATTACTTCGAGGTAAAAGCCCACATCGTTACGCCGGATGAGGTGCGCTTCGTCGCCAGCTGGGTGCCGAGCGAAGCCTGTGAGCCGTGGCAGGATGAGGAGGGGCGTCTGCTGAAGCGGGCGCTGGCTGATCATGTGGTGGCGCGTATCACCGGCCAGCCAGCGGCGGTTACCGCCTACAGCGATAAACGGGAAAACGAAGGTGCACCGTTACCGTTCTCCTTATCCAGCCTGCAGATTGAGGCGGCGAAGCGTTACGGCCTGAGTGCACAAACGGTGCTGGATACCTGCCAGCGGCTGTATGAAACCCATAAGCTGATCACCTATCCACGTTCCGATAGCCGTTATCTGCCGGAAGAGCATTTCGCCGGCCGCCATGCGGTACTCAATGCCATTCAGGCCCATCAGCCGCAGCTGACGCCGCCGGCCGATTTTGACGCCGATCGCCGTAACCGCTGCTGGGATGACAAAAAGGTCGATGCGCACCATGCGATCATTCCGACTGCCCGCGCCGGTTCGGTGAAACTGAGTGAGAACGAGCAAAATATCTATGCGCTGGTGGCGCGCCAGTATCTGATGCAGTTCTGTCCGGATGCGGTGTTCCGCAAATGCGTGATAGAACTGGCGATCGCCGGCGGCAAATTCGTCGCCAAAGCACGTTTCCTGGCAGAAGCGGGCTGGCGGGCACTGCTCGGTAACAAAGAGCGGGATGAAGAGAATGATGGTATGCCGCTGCCGGTGGTCGCCAAAGGCGATGAGCTGTTGTGTGAGCGCGGTGAGGTGCTGGCGAAGCAGACTCAGCCACCGCGTCCGTTTACGGACGCCACCATCCTTTCTGCGATGACCGGGATTGCCCGCTTCGTTCAGGATAAAGAATTAAAGAAAGTGCTGCGTGCGACCGATGGTTTAGGTACGGAAGCGACCCGCGCCGGCATTATCGAACTGCTGTTTCGTCGTGGCTTCCTGGTGAAAAAGGGCCGCTATATCCACTCAACTGAGGCCGGACGTGCCT
The DNA here is from genome assembly GCA_002095305.1 of Pantoea brenneri. Classification (GTDB taxonomy): domain Bacteria; phylum Pseudomonadota; class Gammaproteobacteria; order Enterobacterales; family Enterobacteriaceae; genus Pantoea; species Pantoea brenneri. Next base: position 1,569 of record MIEI01000006.1, on the reverse strand, counting down.
GATCCACTCGTTACCCGATCTGGCTGCACGCCCGGATATGACCGCGCAGTGGGAATCCACCCTGACCCGGATCAGTGAAAAGGCCTGCCGCTATGATGAGTTCATGCAGCCGCTGGTGCAGACCCTGACCGGACTGATTCATCAGGCGCGGCAACAGCCTGCGGTGCATGCCTTTCGGGGCTTACCGTCCACCGGACAAAAACGTCCGGTGCGCAAAACAAAGCGTAAAGTCAAGGAGACGGAATGAGACGTTTTTCATTATTAATGGTGCTGGCCCTGTCGCTGGCTGGCGGTGCCGCAGAGGCCAACAGCCGACATCAGCCGCCGCCGGACAGCGACAATGGTGTCAACACTGACGTGGTAGTCGACCTGCCGCCGGAAGTCTGGACCCAGGGACAACGGCGTCAGCCGGACTGTCTGCGCTGCTGTATTTTTGATAATCGTAACTACAGCGAAGGGGCGGTGGTGAAATCGGAAGGGGTGTTACTGCAATGCGCGCGTGATGAACACTCGCTGGGCACCAATAATCTGATCTGGAAAATAGTCAAATAGTCGTCGCGTGGCAGTCGGCCACGCGACCTTCAGTTAAAACGCGTCGATCAGAAGCGGAAGGTGGACCAGATTGGCGCGTGATCCGACGGCTTTTCCATGCTGCGGATAGCATAATCAATGCCGCTCTCTACGCAGTGGGCCGCCAGGTTTTTACTCGCCAGAACCAGATCAATGCGTAAACCGCGGTTATCATCGAAACCCTTTGAGCGGTAGTCGAACCACGAAAAACGATCGGCGGTTTCAGGATTATGTTCACGCCAGGTGTCCACCAGTCCCCAGCCCAGCAGCCGATCCATCCACTCACGCTCTTCCGGCAGGAATGAACATTTGCCGGTACGCAGCCAGCGCTTGCGGCTCTCTTCACCAATCCCAATATCCAGATCGGTACTGCTGATATTCATGTCGCCCATGATCAGCACCGGTTTGTCGGCGGGCAGATCGTCGGTCAGAAAACGTTGCAGATCGCGATAAAATTTCTCTTTGGCCGGAAACTTGGTCGGATGGTCACGGCTTTCGCCCTGCGGAAAATAGCCGTTAATCACCGTGATGTCGCCAATCGGGCTGGGGATTTCAGCCATAATCAGGCGGCGTTGTGCATCGTCATCATCACCGGGAAAGCCACGGCGTACTGCTACCGGCTGTACCTTCGTCAGTAGCGCAACGCCGTAATGGCCTTTCTGACCATGATAAAAGACGTTGTAACCGAGCTTCGCCACGTCTTCCAGCGGGAACATGTCGTCATGGACTTTGGTTTCCTGCAGGCCGATGACGTCCGGACTATGTTGTTCGACCAGTGCCTGGAGCTGATGCGGACGGGCACGCAACCCATTGATGTTAAATGAAACAAATTTCATGGAATCGACCATTGTTCAGCGAGTAATAGGCTGGGATGGTAGCGATTTTTACTGAAAAAGTCATGACCGAAGCGTGGAAGATGATACGAGAGGGCAGGGACAGACCAACAGAGCAGGGGGAGATAAGCAGTAACAGCAGGTTAAAACAGGAGAGGGCGGCGGG